>JAEEQX010000075.1 GCA_016285575.1 Lachnospiraceae bacterium | reverse complement strand
GATCTTACCGAAGATAACTCCGGCTGCAGTACCGAATGAGAATGCTACAAGTCCGAGAACTACGATAGCGATTGTCTCAAAGTTAAGGAAAGCTTCTGCTGATGTAGTAGCACCTACGGATGTACCGAGGATGATAACTACGATGTACATAAGTGCATTGGAAGCTGTCTCCTGTAACTGTCTTACAACACCCGACTCTCTGAAGAGGTTACCTAACATAAGCATACCAACAAGGGGAGCTGTTGTAGGAAGTAAAAGTGATACAACGATAGTTACTACGATAGGGAAAAGAACCTTCTCAAGCTTGGATACAGGACGAAGCTGCTCCATCTTAATCTTTCTTTCCTTCTCAGTTGTTAAAAGCTTCATAATAGGGGGCTGAATAATAGGTACAAGTGACATGTACGAATATGCAGCTACCGCGATAGGTCCAAGTAATCTTGTCTGTCCGAGCTTACCTGCAAGGAAGATTGATGTAGGGCCATCAGCACCACCGATAATGGAGATAGCTGCAGCAGCCTTATCATTGAAGTCTACAAGACCTGTCTGGTTAATAAGTAATGCTCCGAAGTACGCTGCAAAGATACCGAACTGAGCAGCCGCTCCGAGTAAAAAGCTCTTGGGGTTGGCAATCAAAGGACCGAAGTCTGTCATTGCACCTACACCAAGGAAAATAAGTGAAGGCAAGATAGCCCACTCATCCAAAATATAGAAGTAGTATAAAAGTCCGCCACCATGTCCACCTTCGCTAAACGGTCTCATAATATCAGGATAGATATTTACGAGAAGCATACCGAATGCGATAGGAACCAAAAGCAAGGGTTCAAACTCATGACGTATAGCAAGATACAAGAAGAAACAAGCAACCAGTATCATTGCTGCATTACCAAGAGTAAGATTGAAGAATGCTGTCTGATGGAGGAGATTATCTACTGTATTGATTATATATTCCATCGTTTTTTTCTCCTATCTAAAAGATACTGATTAGTTAAGTGTTGCTAAAAGTGCACCTGCCTCGATTGCATCACCTACGTTAACTTCGATACTTGCAACAGTACCGTCCTGAGGAGCTACAACAGGGATTTCCATCTTCATAGCTTCGATAGTGATAACTGCATCACCCTTCTTAACTGTATCACCAACCTTGGTATCAAGCTTGAATACCTTACCTGCTGCACCAGCTTCTACTCTGATAGAACCTGCTGCACCGCTTGCCTTGGGAGCTGCTGCAGGAGCTGCTGCGGGAGCTGCCTTGGGAGCTGCCTTCTTAACGGGAGCTGCTACAGCACCTGTAGAAGCGCCTTCTTCTACTGTTACATCATAAACATTGCCGTTAACGGTAATTGTATAATTTTTCATAATTTACATCCTCCTAATACTGGGCATTCTGCCACTTTTTTGATTGAGATTTTCTAATGCTTCTTACAACAAATCCGTCTGCTGAAGTATTGCCTTCGTAAGCAGCGATTGCTGCGGAGATAACGGCAACGAGTTCTGTGTCGTCAACAAGATCTCCCTCTTCTTTTTCAACGATTTTTTCAATCGTCTTATCAACTGATTTCTCAGTTGCACTCTTTTCCTTGTTAGCCTTCTTCTCATCAAGTGATTTCTGAATCTTAGGAATAATACCAAAGAGATAGATGATACACATGATAAGAATAAGTACGCAAAATACCGATCCCATACCAAGTAAAGTATTAAGAGCGGCCTTAGTCATAGCTTCGCCAATTGAATATACCGGTGAGAATGTAATATCTGTAACAATCATCTCAGTATCGTAAGCTATATTCATGTTTACGGCACGTTCGGTGCAACCAAGTGTGATTGCTGCCTTGTATCCGTCCTTGGCATTTCCTGTAACAGCGAAATCCTTGGAAACTAATGTAGCTTTACCGGCTTCTTCTTCAGCGGCTATATATGAACTAACTGCAGATAAAAATACTTCTTTATCTTTGAACTTTAAGTCGTATTTTTCCCATGCTTCTTCTTTAGCAGCATAATCTTCATCAGATATTTCCAAAATTGCATTTTTGTCTGTATCTGTTGCAACGATATCTACAAGAATTGCATCCTTGTTTTCGTTAACTTTATTGATTATGTCGGGATCAATCGCTTTGCCACAACCTGCGAAAGCGAACACTGCTGAAAGTGAGAGGCATAAGAATAATGCTTTGATTTTCTTCATAGCCATTTTTCCTTTCATATTAAATGATGCCGTGCTTCTTTGCAGGACGATCCTCTCTCTTGGAATATAACATTTCGAAAGCACCGATAATGTACTTTCTAGCATCTGCAGGATTGATGATGTAATCAACATATCCTCTCTTTGCAGCTGATGTGCAGGAATTCTGAAGTGCATCATATTCCTTAGCCTTTTCCTCGATTGTCTTGGAATCAGCATCAGCGTACATAATCTGTGCAGCACTCTTAGAATCGATAGCACCGATTGTAGCGCCTTCGAATGCGAATGTAATATCTGCACCAAGAGCCTTGGAGTTCATAACTACGTATGCACTACCGAGAGCCTTGTTAGCAATAACGTTAACCTTAGCTACTGTGCTGTTAGCAAATGCGTATGTAAGCTTAGCAGATGCTCTGGCGATTCTCTTCTCTGAGCACTTGCAAGCCTTGAATCCTGTAATATTGGTAAGTGAAAGAACGGGGATTGAGAATGCATCACAGAAGTTGATGAATTCTGCAGCCTTAACACAGCCTTCTGCTGTAAGCTTATCTTCAAGTTCTTCTTCAACCTTGCCTTCTTCATTGTAGATAGCTGATCTGTTACCAACGCAACCAACTGTAGCGCCGTTTAACTTGATAAATCCAACTACCATATCCTTAGCGTAAGCAGCCTTAACCTCGATGAAGTTGTAATCATCTGCAAGGTCTGTGAATGCTGACTTAGCATCCTTGTAAGCTGAACCGATTGCATTGGATGCTCTGTTAAGATCATCTGTGCACTCTACATAGTCAGCTTCTTCTTCATTGTTAGCAGGAAGGAATGAAACAAGCTCTCTGATCTGAGCAAGGATATCATCCTTAGAACCAACGAAATCTACGATTCCGCTCTCTTCTGACTGGAACTTAGCTGATGCTGTATCACACTTCTGTGTTGAGTTACCGTCAAGAGTGTTGGGAGAGTTAACGAATAACTTAGCATTTTCGCTTTCCATAAAAGTGAAATCGGTAAGTGAGGGAACTATTGCGAGTCCACCGCCACAATTGCCAAAAACAGCAGTAATCTGAGGGATAACACCAGAAGCAAGTGTCTGCTTCATATAGAGCTCACCCAATGCATTCAATGCGTCTGTAGCTTCCTGAAGTCTTAAACCGCATGAATCAATTAAACCAATAACAGGCGCTCCCATCTTCATCGCCATATCATAAAGGTTACAAATCTTCTTGGCATGCATTTCGCCGATGCTACCGTTTAACACGGATGCGTCCTGAGCGTACACATACACAAGAGAGTCATTGATAACGCCGTAGCCGGTTATACAACCGTCTGAAGGGGTATCAATTTGCTTAAGGTTAAAATCAGTTGCTCTGGCTGAAACCAATGCACCAATTTCAACAAAGCTGTTTTCGTCAAGAAGAGCGTTAATTCTCTCTCTTGCAGCAGAACTGGTACTCATAAGTACTACCTCCTATATATTATAAATATTGTACAAATTAGGGCGAAAGTTCGTCAAAACCCAAACTCACGCGAATATTATCATATCACAGAAGTGTCAAGTAAAGCAATAAATTAGTTATAGAAATGTTAAAGTTTTCACAATAAAAACATAAAGAAAAACCGGCTACCACTTTTGATGTGACGCCGGTGTCATTTTACAATATATTTATGCCTGTATAATCAATTGTTTCTTGCCTAGATATCAACGTTTGTAGGTTCTTCTTCCTTAACGTAATTAAGTTCACTCTCCGCCTGGGATCTAAAGTCGTTAATCATATCAGAGCTTAACTGAGGAAGATCTTCGATAGAGTCTACGTTGAATGCTCTTAAGAACTGCTCGCTTGTTCCAAAAAGAAGTGGCTTGCCGGGAGCATCGAGACGACCGAGTTCCTTGATAAGGCCGTACTCCAATAACTTGTTAATACCGAAGTCAGAATTGACGCCTCTTATTTTCTCCACATCAGCTCTGGTAACTGGCTGCTTGTAAGCTATGATAGAGAGAGTCTCGAGAACCGAATCAGTAAGTACATTCTTCTTGGGAGCTGTAGCAATCTTAATAAGGTCATCATAATAATCGTCCTTGGTACGAAGCTGTATGCTGTCTTCAAGAGTAACAAGCTGTATACCTCTGGAAGGATCAGCATAATCTTCCTTCATATTATCGATTACTTCCAATAAGTCCTTCTCTTCGATTTCTAGTGCAGCAGCAATCTCCTTGATGGATACGCTCTCTCCCATCGCAAAAAGAATTCCTTCGACTTTTCCCTGTATTACTTTCTTATCGTCCATTTTTACACCCTAAACTCAATGCGTTACTAAATATTAACGCTTTCAATCTCTTTCTTGAATTCAATTTCTATATCACCAAAGTTCTCACTCTGAGCAACTTCTACATTACCTGTCTTGATAAGTTCAAGCACAACCAGGAATGTAATGATAACTTCCATCTTGGTTCTCTGCTCGCTGAGGAGGTTCTTAAATGAACATTTTCTGTGATTGGTAATATAGTCGACTATATAATTCTGCTTCTGAGTTATGTCAACCTCTTCTTTTTCTATCTTACCGAATCCCGATCTGATGGGGTCGACCTTATCGTCTATTCTCTTAAGACATGCATTGAATATCTCATTGAGGCTTGCAAGAGTTGTATCTCCCAAAAGCTCATCGTAATCTACCGGAGGCTTATAGTTTTTAACCTCATCAGGAATACTCGGATGCTTATATAGATACTTTTCTCCATCCATCTGCATGTCTTTTAATTCGTAAGACATATACTTGTACATCTTATACTCAAGGAGTTTTTGTACAAGTTCAGCTCTGGGATCTTCCTCCTCTTCCTCTTCAGATTCCTGCTTGGGAAGAAGCATCTTGCACTTAATATCAAGAAGCGTTGCTGCCATTACCATGAATTCGCTTGTCGTATTAAGATCATCCTTGGGAAGCTGTCTTACATACTCAAGGTACTGCTTGGTAATCTCGACAATGGGAATATCATATATATCAACTTTATTCTTTTCTATAAGATGAAGTAAAAGGTCAAGCGGGCCTTCAAATACTTCAAGTTTTACGGGTATAGCCATAAAATCTCCTTAATTACACACTAAGAGATTGTATCTTATTTTGAGTCAATTGTCACGAAAATTAGTTCTCCGGGATTAAAAAGACGGATTGCGAGCGTGTGGAATCCTATACCACAGCTGACTATAAGCCTAATCACATCATTCTTACTCGATACATAACCATCTGCGTAAGCAATCGGCTTACCATTATCATTGTATACTCCGCCCGAATAATGAGGGAAAAATCTCACTCCCGGATGAGCAATTCCATGAAGAAAAGGAATTCTTATAAGGCCTCCATGAAGATGTCCCGAAAAAATAAGGTCGCTTCCATAAGCATTGTAACTCTTAAAATAGTCAGGATTATGTGCAAGTAATATATTGTACTTATCCTTATTGATGGGTCCTAAGAGGGATTCAATATAGCCATCCTCCATCGGAATCTTTTTCATCTTTTTATAGAATCTTCTGTCTATCTCCGCTGCGGATACCAATATATTCTCTTCTTCAAAAAGCTTAGCGTTATTGGATAGAATCGTTATCCCATATTCCGCCATCTTCTTTTCGAACTCGGGATACATATCCCCATAGACATCAGGATATATCTTTGCTCTGTATTCGTGATTGCCAAGCGCTGTATAAGTAGGAGCAATCTCTGATAGCTTCTTCAAGAAAATATAAGCATTTTCCTCATTCTTCCCTACATTGGCTGTAATAGAGTCTCCACCGCATAATATCACATCGGGGTTATACTCTTTTATATCTTCATAAAACTTAGGCGTACAAGAATAGTTATGAAGATCCGATACAAAACAGATTTTCAGTTTTTTCTTAACTTTCGAATCGTATATTGCAACCGTTCTTTTTACATATCTGTTGAGATCAACAAGATTAATGATAAAAAGAATGACCAATACGACTAAGACACCAATTAGAACGTATTTCAAAGATTACTCCTCTTAAATAAAAATACCGTTCACGAAATCACTTTATTCATGATTTATACTCACAAAAACATATAGATTATACCATAAGATGATAAAAAAAGAAGCCACATAGTGACTTCTTAATCTACATATTAATTGTATTTACGCTTTCTAGCAGCCTCAGACTTTTTCTTACGCTTTACGCTAGGCTTCTCGTAATGTTCTCTCTTACGAATTTCCTGCTGAATACCAGCCTTAGCACAGTTTCTCTTAAAACGTCTTAATGCGCTGTCTAATGATTCGTTTTCTTTAACTTCAACTCTGGACATCTCTCAACCCTCCTTTAAGACCAAATATACGTGCACGGTCTAAAGAATAATCGCACGTATTGAATTATATCGTCTAATACCGCCCACGTCAAGAAAAAAGTTTTGAAATATCCGTATTGATAAGGTTTTGAAGCACTATAGACAATATATAGTATAATAGTATGTAAACAATCTCAGTATAATGTTCGATAATAAAACATACTTATTTCTATATATATATAAACGGGAAAAAGATATTAGAAATAAAAAATGAGTATAAATGTGTAATATGGAGGCAGAACTTTGATCACTCTACTCGCAAAAATATTCATAAAAAACAATAAAGACTATGGCAACGATCAAGTCAGACGTAAATACGGTATGCTTGCCGGAGGCTTGGGTATCGCACTCAACCTCTTTTTATTCGCATCCAAGTTTGCTGTCGGCTTACTTACCAATGCTATCTCAGTAACTGCGGATGCTTTTAACAACTTATCTGACGCAGGAAGCAGTATCATCACACTCATAGGATTTAAGCTTTCCGGACAAAAGCCTGATAATGAGCATCCTTTCGGACATGGTCGTATCGAATATATATCAGGTCTCTTCGTATCCATAATCATACTTATCGTTGCATTCGAATTAATTAAGACCAGTTTCAATAAGATTATCCATCCCGAAGAAGTTGTTGTAAGCGCATATACATTCATATTCTTAAGCATATCCATCATCGTTAAAATATATATGTTTGCTTACAATATGATATATGGAAAAAAGATATCATCTTCCGTAATGAAAGCAACTGCTTTTGATTCAATCAGTGATACAGCAGCCACATTCGTCGTTCTTATCTGCTCAATTCTTTACAGTGTATTCGGATTAAAGATAGATGCTTATGCAGGTATTGCTGTGGGATTATTCATCGCATATGTTGGTATAAAGAGTCTATCGGAAACCGTATCTCCTCTTCTTGGTAAGACTCCCGATCCTGAGTTGGTAAAGCAGATTGAAGATATAGTAAACGAAAGTGATTGCGTAATCGGAATACATGATATGATAGTTCACGACTACGGCCCTACACGTCAGTTCGTATCACTCCACGCAGAAGTTCCTTGCGACCAGGATATTCTCTATATACATGATTGCATAGATATAATCGAATACAAAATAAAAGCCATAACAGGTTGCGAAGCAAGTATCCATATGGATCCTGTCGATACCAATGATGCTAATCTCGGCGAAGCTAAAGCTTTAGTTACTGAAACAATAAAAGAGATTGACGAGAGACTTACTCTTCATGACTTTAGAATGGTTCACGGAGAGACACATTCCAATCTAATATTCGATGTGGTAATACCTCATAAGTTCAAAATGAAAGAAGAAGAATTGGTTGCTACTATTCAAAAGAATGTAAACGATAAGAATAATTTATACTTCTGCGTAGTTAATGTAGATAACGATTACGCAGGGATTACATCTTAGGGAACAAAAAAATACTCTTTAGATAAAAAAACAGGCGCCGCCGGCGCCTATTTTTTTTCTCAATATAAATTTTAAATAAATATATGATTTTTAAATCTATAAATTTACTTATTGATTCTAATATCCGTAAGTGCAACCTGATCACCTGACAAGCATACATATACGTCAGGAATATCTTCGGGCGGTACCATAACGTTTCTAATGGCAATACCGTTATTCTCTGTGCTGGTGGTAATCTTGTTACCCTTTCTCTTGAATGAAACTACACATTCTTTTCCGGCTTTGTTAATAGCTTTCCACTCTTCCCAGCCTTCAAATTCATCATTCTTATTAACGAATGTATTACATTGATATGACTTATCAGCTTCCCAGTTTTCTCCATCGAATCTGATAAGAGCGAATTCTTTATATCCGGGTCCGTTAATCTTCTTATCTTCAGAATAATATAGGATTACAAAAGGGCAATGCCATACAAGTCTCGCTGTAGGAAGGCTCATTGTATGGAATGATAGTTTCATACCATCTGATATCTCAAGTCCTTCGGTATGATCGGTTCTGTAACCATCAATCTGAACATTGGGAATATCACCTTGAATTCTATTAATATAACTAACTTCTTCAGCAATTCTCTTAATGGAATCTTTATCAGTAACAGCACCTGTCTTTTCAATGGTAACATCGCTGATACGGCAATTCTCACCGGTAAGACCAACATACATCCATCTGGCGGAATCGGGAAGAGCTATGATAACATATATCTCCTCTTCTTCGCTGGTAATTCTTGCATATGCATGATCTTTGAATCTTCCGAGTTCAAGATCATATACTGTGGACTCAAGTACATCTTTTTCTTTATAGAGAAGCTTCTTGTTAGTCTTTTTCTTAATCGCTACAGTCGTATCGCTGTCAACCGCTTCTCTTGTAATTTCCTTGATATCGGTTTCCATCTTTCTGGCGCCGGTAGCAACACTGTGACCGTCAAACCATATCTCGCCGTATTCAAAGTAGTTCTGATCCTTGATAACCTTTTCATCGTCGTGTACTCGACCATCCAAGGAATCAAAAAGAACAAGCGCAGGAATACCGAAAGAATCATCATCATTACTAAGAGGTGCGCTCTTTAATCTTACATGAGTAATCTCGTTATTGACTATGATACCTTCTGAAATATTTTCTCTGTATTCATTACATACAAGGTCGCTCTTACCTGCAAGTTCCTTAACAACCTCTTTTTCTTTCATCTGATACTCGGTATCAAGATCGATAAGATGCTGCATAACATTAGCGAACTTAGGGTCAAACTGTGAGCCAACACCCTTGATAATCTCTTCTCTAACCTTTTGCTGAGGAATGGGATCTCTGTAACTTCTCTTGGAAGTCATTGCATCATAAGCATCAGCAACAGCAAGGATACGTGCAATCTCAGGAATATCGTCACCCTTTAATTTATCAGGATAACCCTTGCCATCGAATCTTTCATGGTGATGACGAGCACCAATACTAAGATAAGGATACTCGGTAATACTTGATAATATCTGTCCACCCTTTTCAGCGTGGGTCTTAATCTTTTCATAT
>JAEEQX010000074.1 GCA_016285575.1 Lachnospiraceae bacterium | reverse complement strand
CGCGAGTTTTACCTGATCCTTATTCTCTAAATCCTTGGATGAGTTGGTAATAACATATTCCCATCCGTTAAGGTCTGCGTTGATTGCCGCTACCTTATCATCCTTGGCAAGCACTTCAACATCCACTCTCTTGGCAATGTATCTTGAGCCAAAAGGTGTAGCCTTGTTTTCCAATATGTATACGAAGTTTCCGTCATTGTCTCCTCTAAGAGCTGCAAGGGGAACTATCAAGTCATAATTGGAACTCTTCTGTCCAACTGATAATGTAAGACTCTGTCCGGGATTAATGGAAGATCCGTTAAGCGAAAATACAAGTATCTTGCCATCCCTCTTATTCTCTTTATTAGGCTGTATAGCTACAAGGTTAGCTGAGACGTCTCCGTAATACCAAGAGTTAACTATTGTTACTTCATCTCCAACCTTTACAGCCTTAGCCTGCTTAGCATCTACAGGGAACTGAAGTTTGTAGCCCTTGCCATCAAGCTGGATAACTGCAACCGGTGTTCCGGGTTCGGTCTTTTCTCCTGCAGCAAGAGCTACTGAACTTACAGTACCTGCAACGGGAGATTTAATCTCTCCGCCGATTGCTTTCTTTTCAAGTTCTTCTACTTTCTTTTGAGCGCTCAACAGATTTTGATAGTTTTCTTCTAACTCAATCTTTTTTGATTCTTCGTTATAATATTTTTCTCGAGCATCAGTAAGTTCTTTAAGATGAGTTGTAGCTTTTTCTAATTCACTAGAAATATTTTGAGTATTGCTAGTTTTTTCTTTGTCTTCTTTCTTTCTTTTAGCATTCTCTAGTGCAGTTTTCTTATTCTCTACATTTTTCTTTGCTGCAGTATAATCTGAGTCCGAAGGCTTCAAACAACTTGCAATATTCATTGCTTTTTCTTTATTATCTCTATCTGTAACTGCATCATTATGTTCTGTAGATGTAGTATCTCCAAGCGTATTTTCATAATACTCAACAACCTTTACAGCATCCTCATATGCTTTCTTCTTGTCATTATAATCACTGATATATGCATTGTAGGTTGTTAAAGTTGCATTAGCTGAATCATACTCTTCTTGAGCCTTATCAACAGTTCTTTGTTCTGAAGTAGTGTCAGGTGTAGATTCTGTTGTCGTCTTGCTTTGCAAAGTTAAATCATCTACTTTTTTCTGTGCTTCGGCTATTTCTTTATCCATTTTTTCAAGCTTAGAAATAATGGTGGCAGTAGCGGTTTTAACTCCATCTTCTACTTGTTTTATTTCTGAATTAGACAAACCTGAGCCAATTAAAAACTTGTCATAATCTGACTGTAGTTTGGCAAGATCGTTTTTAGCTGTAGTAAGTTCTTCTCCGGACTCTCCTTCAAGCTTATATATAACATCGCCAACTTCAACACGATCACCTTCATGCTTGAGTACGCTCTTAACTTTTCTTGTCTCATCGATGGTTACGTTATAAGGATCTTCCGCCTCAACAATACCCTCACCTCTAACCTGCATGGATACTGTTCCGCTTGTGATGCCCTGTGTCTTAACCTCAGGCAAAGTTCTATTCATAATCGTATTGGAAAAGAAGGTAAGTATAAGCATAATTACCAGGAATACGATTGCGATATTTTTAATTATCTCTCTCTTTTTCAATTTATCTTTCATACTTAACTATCCTTTCACTCCACCCTGATACGATATACCTTCAACCAGATAATCTTCACCGTATAAGAAGATTAACAAACTCGGAACCATATATACACACGCTACGGCAAATGCCAATCCTATCTCACCCGCGTTAATCTTGCTTAAGAAGATGCTGAGCGGATGCAGGAATTCGTCTGTCAAAAGAATAAGCGGTTGTTCAACCATATTCCAAAAGTCTATAAAGATTAGAATTGCTACCGAATATATCGCTCCCTTGCAAAGTGGCAAGCAGATTTTTATGAATATCTTCCATTCGCTCGCACCATCAACTTTTGCTGCTTCAATAATCGACTTTGGTATTCTCTTCATATATTTGGTGAGAAGATATACTGCAAAAGGCGAAAACATACCGGGTAGCCATATAGCCCATCTCGTATCAAGTATGCCAAGCCACTTGGATACGAGGAAGTTAGGGACCAATGTAACCTGATAGGGCATCAAACATATGATGATATACACGAAGAATAACATCTCCTTGAGTCTGCCCTTAAGCCTCATGAATCCATATGATGCAAGGAGCGCCACAACAAGCTGGAATATCATTATCGGCACAGTATATATTACAGAGTTCCAAAACTTATACAGATAATCAGGACTCTTAAAAAGAACTGATATATACTGATCAAAACTTACCTTGTTAGGAATTAACTTGATGTATATTGTGTCGCTTACAAATACTTTGCCACCCTTTTCCGTTGTCTCAAATATCTTACCGTAATTCGCGTTAATCTCTGTCTCATTCATAAATGAGTTGGTCACGGTAAGTACTGTGGGTAGCAAAAAGATTGCTGCAAACATAAGCGCTATCAAAAATAACACGGATACTCGCGTGAATTTTTTTAGTCGTTTTTTTATTTTTAAAATCTTTTCTCTCTTTTGTTCTTTCATACTAATCCTCCAAATCCTTACCGAATCTGTTCTCCAGGATATAGAGGATTCCGATTATTACAACCATCACTGCACTCATAATAATTGCAGCTGATGATAACTTTTGATAGTCGAGTGATTCGAACATATTGTTCATAAAGTGCTGCAATGTATACATTGAGCCGTGAGGATAATTACCTGATAAAAGATATACTTCTCTGAATATCTTGAATGAATTAATAAGCGACATAATCGCTACGAAAAGAATCGTCGGTGATAAGTAACGAATCTTAATCATAAAAAAGAGTTTTAAGGCATTGGATGAATCAAGATATGCAACTTCCATCATCTCTCTCGGTATGGTTCCAAGACCTGCCAAAAAAAGAATCATATTGTATCCAAGGTTCTTCCATAGGAATAAAGCTAGTATTACAAAAGGCGCGTAACTACTCTTAATCCAGTCTATATTGCTTCCGCCAAAAAACTTGATAATCTCATTAACAGCACCGTTATAATCAAATAACACTCTGAAAACCAAAATGATAGATGCAACAGGTACCATCATGGGAGATAAGAATATAGTTCTGAAATTCGACGCAAGGGGAATACTCTGATCAAGAAGTATGGCCATTAAAAGTGACAAAACAACTGCCAGAGGCACAGCCATAAATGAAAACTTGAGCGTATTGAAGGCAGCAAGTCTAAATGCTTCATTCTTCATGATATTGATAAAGTTGGTAATACCAACGTACTCTTTGTTAATTGGATTGTCCTGAAAAGCGTATGTGATTACAACCAAAAAAGGAAGTATGAAAAATACCATAACACCGAAAAAAGAGGGCATTAAAAAGAGGGTATTCCTTCTTCTCTCTTTTCTTGCCATCTTTCTTCCGTAAGCAGAAAGCTTTCCTTTTTTAACTTTCTTCTTCTCTTCCTTTTTCATATATCAATCATTGCCCAATGGGCATCCAATCGTTATTCTGCTTGTGTTTCGTTAATACGCGCGTATTCTTCCGCGTTAGCACAACGGCCTTCTGCTTTGCCGTAATCCTTGTAGTGCTTGTAGAGTACTTCAGGAGAATTGCCAAGAGCATTGACTACATCAGGATAAGTGGAAGCATAAAACTCTGCATCAAAAGCTTCGGGGATTTCCTCCTCTTCAGGTTTCTTTTCTTCCTCGGGCTTTTTCTCTTCTTCCTTTTTCTCGTCCTTCTTTTCGTCTACTTTCTTGTCGTCTTCTTTTTTATCGTCTGCAGTTTCCTTATCGTCTTCCTTGTCTTTTGTATCTACTGCATCCTTATCGTCAGTTTTTTTATCGTCAGAAGCCTTGTCATCTTCTTTTGCTACTTCTTCCTTAGTAACATCTTTGTTATCAGCTTCTGCAACAGCGTTCTTATCTCTGTCAGCTTCATATTGAGCAAGCTTTTCGAACTCTTCATCTACATTTTCATTTCTGTTAACGAGAGTTCCTTTTTGAGATTCTTCACTGCTTGTACTAAGTGCTTCATTTATATTCACATATCTTGCTGTACATCCGGTAAAAACAATTGAAAGGGGTACGATTACAGATACGATAAAAATCTTGTTTTTAAGTTTCATTATTACATTTTCTCCTCGAAGATTAACCGATTATTATTATACTATATTTTGTAGATTAAACAATCGAATTTTACATTATTATACAAAATGTGTATGTTTTTAATATATTCTTAAACATATCTTAAACTTTGAACTAAAAAGGCCCTTTCTATCAGTACTGATAAAAAGGGCTTATGGTCTATTTTGCTATCCGGGAAACAATACTTAGTTAAAGTAGTTGTAATCATATACTATGATGTGAATAACCGGCGAATCCCATTCTTCATAGACACTGGATACATCTCCCTTGGTAAAGGGGTCTATCTTCCATCCGTCAACGATGAACTCTGTTGCGCAACCGCAGGATAATGAATATACATTATTATCCTCAGTGTCAACATCAGCCTTGATGTCTCCGACTATACAAGGGATTACTACACCATTTTGTAACTCTACATCAATGTAAGTTCCTACAGGTGCCTTAAAGTATGTTCCAATGGCAATCAGATATCTGTTGTCGTAGATTCTGAATCCATGATCATCCGTATGTGCTACCTGTTCAAGTGCGTAATGAGGTGTCAGTGTATTAGTTATCGCTGAGTAGTTCTCATACGCCTTCTGGCCATAATACGGTTCGTATTTGGGCAAGTCATAAACGGTAAAATCGACATTGTATAGCTTACTCTTGTCGACTGTCATATAATCACCGTTAGCATCACTGCCACCAACTATAATATCCGTGTACCTTCTTCCTCTTTCCTTTTCCATGCTTGCTTCGGTCTCGAGGTTGTTGATAGTATTTTTCAGTACGTAAATGTAAGTTAATGTTATCAAACAGATACCCAGAATCGTGGTCGCTGCCACGAATTTCATGGTTTTCTTAAACATAAATTGTCCTTTTCTTTCCTGAAAATTTTCTGCTGCTTAAATCCTACGTTTCAAAATAATCGCAAAATGCTTATTTTACGCGAAACGTATTTGTTATTATACCATGGAAATGTCAATTATGTCAACCTTGGTGGACATTTGATGCTTTTCGTCCTAAAGCCCCGCATCAAAATAACTATAGCATAAAAATATGGATATTCTGTGATTATCCTCTTAGAGACATAAGCCACGCCATAATATGTATTGCCTGAGGGAATTCTCCCCTATCTATAAGTTCTTCTATCTCCTTGGCTGTACGCTTTTCTACATTAAGAAACTCCATCTCGTCAAGGTCCTGATCAGAAACCTTTTTGCAGTTTCTAGCTACATATATATGAGCGTAGTTATCAGCTATAGTCGCATTGGAAGGAACAGTTATAAGATGCTTCCATTCATTCGACTCATATCCTGTCTCTTCTCTAAGTTCTCTCTTGGCAGCCTCGAGAGCATCTTCAGTAGATACGTCCTCACTACCATACTGTTTACCGTCAGTTCTCTCAATACCACCTGCAGGGAATTCAATCGTTACTTTTCTAATGCCCTGTCTAAATTGCTTAACAAGTAAGTAGTTGCCTTCTTCGTCTGAAGCTACGATTACTACATAGCTTCTTCTACTGAATGTATAATAAGGCTCAAATATCTTTCCATCCGGAAATCTAAATGCCTGTCTTCTGATATCTATCCATTCATCCTGTACTATGTGTTCTGTACTTACTTCTTCCCATTCGAGTTTATTACTATCCATTTTTATCTCCTTTTCAAAAAGGTTAATTATCAACCAATGTATTTCCAAATACCAATACATTATATAATAATTTGCCTATATATGCACAATAAAAAAGGCCGCATTAGCGGCCTTTAAATAATTGCAGTCTATTTAAGCTCAATGTATTGTTTTTGAATTATATGGCATTTTCTTACCTTTTGTCAAAAAGAATACACATACAGTAACCAAAAGAGACAAAGCTACTGATATTGTTATATAGAGAGGATTAAGTCCGCCCTTTTCGGAATCAAAGAATCCTAACATCCATGTCAAGAAGCTTGCACCTGACATAATGCAAACTGCAATCTGAACAGGTTTGAAATAATATGTTCCGCCCTTAGCTATATCCAGTTTTTTATCTGAGATTATTAATCCTATAATACTTAACGCTAATGGAAAGCTACATGCAAGAGCAGGTATGAGTTCATATAAAAATTCATTTCCAACCATCTTGTTCCAAAATGGTTCTATAAAATACCCAAAAGAAAATATGGCTAGGAATGCACCCGTTACATAAAGAAGAATCATACCTCCTATCGAAGACGATACTTTTTTAGCAAATACCAAAAATGCATATGCTCCCAAACACACCGATAACATCAAATATATAGTCCATAATTCTGTAATATTGAAATTGGGAGTCCATTTTATAGTTCCGTCATGCATAAACCCAAAACCACAGAAACAATATACTATTAATCCATATAGTATAACCGATAAAGTAATAGGTATTCCTCCAATCAACATCTCATAGAGCGTCTTTTTACTATTACTGATAGGAAATGAATTATTCATTATTGTCTGATTTTTATTATCGTAAATAATATATCTTATCAGTGTAAATACCAATACAACCGGTGTTGTCGCATAAAACAAGCATTCGCTAATTTCATCCGCAACTGCCCATATCAAATATCCATAAGTCAAACTTACACCATTTATTGTTGTCTCACGCCAATTAGGAGGAATCAGATGATAAAATATGGCTTTTATCAAAAAAATCGTTACTGCAACCGTTACTAACAGTTCAATTAAAAAGAGAACTCTATATCTTTTTATAACATTAAAGAAATCTTTCATCTTCGTTCCTTTCTGTTTTTCCTACGGAATAACTATTTCTTCTGTCTCATAAGTGTATAAGCATCAACAACAGTTACTTTATCTGAATCTATAACTTCTATTTCTTTCGTTTCAAGTTCTTTTTTATTATCTGCATACTCTCCTTCAGTCAATATAGTGAACACGTTTCCAAGTTCTTCTGTTACTACATAGTCCGATATTTTTTCACGCTGTGCTCTGACCCTCCATTTTTGTATGCTCGAGAGTCTTTCATCTATTCCGCCATAATACTTGATTGCTCCATCATCGACAAAAATTAAATCATCACACATATTTTCAATATTTAATAAATCATGAGACGATAACAGAATACCTATTCCTTGATCAGCACACTCTCTTACAATATTTCTGAACATTTCTCTACTCTCATTATCCAGTCCATTTTCAGGCTCATCCATCAAAAGATATTTTACATTTCTCGAAAGAACTAGTGCTATTTGAAGTTTCTTTTTATTACCAAGCGACAAACTCTCAGCATAAGCCCTAGGAGATATTCCAAACTTGCTCAAATAATCGTTAAACTTATCAAACGAAAAATTCTTATAAAAACTGGAATAATACTGTGCGTATGATTTAACAGAATACATCGGAAAAAAATGCATTATATCGATCATTAGTCCTATCTTTTCTTTACAAGTTGGCGAATTAAATATTTGTTCATCCCCCATCTTTACTTCGCCTTCATCAGGAGAATATATTCCACTAATACATTTTATCAATGTACTTTTTCCTGACCCATTTGCTCCAATTAGACCATATATTTTGCCGTCTTCAAGTTTAAGCGATACGTCAGTTAAAACTTTTCCTGAATTATATGTTTTTGAGAGATTATTGATTTGAATCATACATTTTACCTCTTTATCTAGATAGAAGATTAACCATATTACTAAATAGAACGATATAGATCTTCAACTATTTGCTTTACTTCTTCCAATGAACAACCTGCATGCTTAAGTTCAATTATTTCACTTAACATCTTTTTCTTGTTCTTCTCAATGTCGATAGAAATTTCACCTGGTTTTACATCTGCAATAAAAGTTCCTTTACCGCGAACAGTCTCGATTATTCCTTGACGTTCAAGTTCGGTATATGCTTTTGCAACTGTAGATGGAGTTATCTGAAGAGATGCAGCCATCTTACGAACACTTACAACCGGGTCTCCTGGAACAAAGTTTCCTTTCATAATATTCAATTTAAACTGTTCAATTATCTGCTCATATATTGGAAGTTCACTCTTATAATCAATATTTATCATATGAAGCCTTTCGTACTGTACTACTTGTTATAGTACAGTTATAACTCGTAACATATTACTTGTCAATAGAAAACAAAAAAAGAGTTACAAACCAAATTGATTTGTAACTCTTACTGCCGGCAACCGGAATCAAACTTCTTGTCGCAGCGCAAATACTTACAGAAAGGAGGTTTGCGGTCTCACCAATAATCCTGAACCCACTTTAGAACCTACTTGTTTTGATATTAGTTCAGTTTACAATAATTTTTTACGGCATTACTTCCTCATACTCATACGTTATTCTTTGAGGAGAATTACCATTATCTGACTCAATCATTTCTTCTATCAAATTTCCTTTTTTCCAATTTGGAATCTTAACTTTCTTCAACAGAATAATTAAACAAACTGTATCTTTTTCTTTTCCTTAACACATTCATCCAGATACAGATTAATAAGAACCTGATAAGGAATTCCGGTTTCAGAAGACATTTCTTTAAAATATTCAATTGTATCCGTATTAATATTTATTGTTACCTGACGTTTTGTTTTAACTGCATAAGGATTCTTTCTAGGATTTAAGTTTTTAATGTCATATTCTTCTCTCATTTAATCACCACCCTCTTAAAATCTCCAGATACTGCTCACACTCGGACTTCGAAGCTTTTCTTGCGGAAATAATGCGAATAACCGATTCGTTCTTTCTCGCACAATGGCAGACAATCAAAACATTTGCCTTAACACTCATTCCAAGAAGAATAAACCGATTTTCTTCCAAGGAATGATCCGGATCATCAAATAATACTGCATTATAATCGTCAAATACTGTTATTGCTTCTTCAAACGCTATTCCATGTTTTAAAAGATTAGACTCAGCCTTATTAAAGTCCCACTCAAAATCAATATAATTCATTCCTATACCTATATTATAATTATGAAATAATTATATGTCAATTATACAAAAAGCGCCGGGTAAAGATAAAAGTAATAAAAATAAACTAAAAAGGGAAAAAATAAGAAATAAAAGAATTTAAATGATAGTAAAAGAACTGCAAATCATAAAAGATTTGCAGTTCTAATGCCGGCGACCGGAATCGAACTTCTTGTCGCAACGCAAATACTTACAGAAAGGAGTTTTGCGGTCTCACCAATAATCCTGAACCCACTTTAGAACCTACTTGTTTTGATATTAGTTCAGTTTACAATAATTTTTTACGGCATTACTTCCTCATACTCATACGTTATTCTTTGAGGAGAGTTACCATTATCAGACTCAATCATTTCTTCTATCAAATTTCCTTTTTCAATTTACGGAACGTTTCCCACAGTAAATTTAATATTATTATTTCCGATTCCGTAATACGATTCAT
>JAEEQX010000073.1 GCA_016285575.1 Lachnospiraceae bacterium | reverse complement strand
AACAGGATACCCGATGACAGAAGAGATTTTATTGTCGGACTTAAGGATGTTGATGAAAAATATGTTCATTCGGTCATTTATTCGGATGACGAGAAATATGTTGCAGTTCAAATGTTTAACGGAGCAGTGACCATATATAACGCAAAGACAAAAAAGGCTATAAAGAGTCTGTATACAGAAATGAGTTGTGACAGTTTCGTTTATCTTGAAAAATACAAAAGTTATGTTATGTTTGTGGTAGATTATGAATATATTTTTGACAAGAAATTCAGATTTTGCTCAACAATTCCTTACGGACATGTATGGGGGATTGCGGACGATAATGGCGATTTGGTCGTTATGGACGGTCAAAGAAATTATTACAGGATTGAATTGCAGGATTATAATACAGTCATAAAAAAAGCTGATGAAATTCTCGGTGAGCATGAACCTGAGAAAAAAATACAGGATAAGTATAATATTACGATTAAAAAAAGGAATATAATTCATGAACTCAAAGGCATACTTGGGAAATCCATCAAAAACAAGTGAAGTATTAAGTAAATACGGAATATCCGCTCAGAAAAGATTCGGCCAGAACTTTCTAGTGGATTCCAATGTTCTTAACAAGATTGTTGAATCGGCCGGTATTACCAAAGAAGATACTGTTTTAGAGATAGGCCCCGGCATCGGAAGCCTGACACAGTACCTTTGCGAGAGTGCGAAGAACGTCATCTGCGTCGAGATAGATACCAAGATGATTCCGGTTTTGGAAGACACGCTTTCCGAATACGAAAACGTCAGAGTCATCAATGAGGATATTCTCAAGGTGGACATTGATTCCCTGATAAAAGAAAGCGGCGCCGACAAGATAAAAGTTGTCGCCAATCTTCCATATTATATAACCACTCCGATAATCATGGGCTTACTTGAAAAAGAAGCGAATATCGACAGCATCACAGTAATGATACAAAAAGAAGTGGCGCTTAGGATGCAGGAGGGCCCGGGCAGCAAGGACTATGGCGCACTATCCCTAGCGGTGGCTTTTTACAGCGATGCGAATATCAAGATGACCGTATCACCTAACTGCTTTATACCACGCCCCAATGTCGACAGCGCGGTAATAAGGCTGGATGTATTGGACGAACCCAAGGTGTCTGTAAAAGACAAGGACAGGATGTTCAGGATCATAAAAGGGGCATTCGAACAGCGTAGAAAGACGCTTACCAACGCATTGTCCCATTCTTCCGCATTTAAGACCGATAAGAACAATATAGAAAAAGCCCTTCTTGAGATGGGTAAAAGCCCCAGTATCAGAGGCGAGGAACTCACTCTCGAAGAATTTGCTCATCTTTCCGATATTTTGGAATAATTTTTTGACATTCCATTAGGCTTATGCTAAACTATATAGGGTGTTTTTACATACATGAAAACACAATATGTATTAAAGCGAGCACGAGTTTTAAGAGGTGGATATTTTGGATAAATCGGATAGCAGACTTCACTGTGAGCAGATTGAAAAGTTTATGAAAGCCGGAAGATACGACGACGCTGTGTATCTTGCGGATAAAGTTGACTGGCGCAAAGAGACAGAAACCAAGCGTCTCATTCAGGCAGCAGAGTGCTACAGAAGAACACGTCGCTACGATGATGCTGTCAACATTCTTAAGATGGCTCACAACAAGAAGCCTAACAACAAGAAGATAGTTTATCTTCTTTGCGAGACATACTTCGAGTGCAAGGATGTAGTAACCGCTCAGGTATATCTCGACAGATACCAGAGTATGACTGACAGGGATGATTGGCATTTTGACGCTCTCAAGTACAAGAGAGCTCTTGCTTACGACCTTCCTGTTGCAGAAAAGATAGATATTTTAGTTGAGTTAAAAAACAAAGAGCCCGCTGCGGAGCAGTTTCGCTATGAACTTGCCAAACTTTACAATCAGGCAAGACAGTATGCTGAATGTGCTGCCGAATGTGACGAGCTCCTTCTTTTATTTGGAGACGATGGAACATACGCTAAGAAAGCTCTTAATCTTAAAAAGGGTTGCGTAGGCTTAAGCGAAGACCAGGAGAAGCTTTTAAGAAAGTTAAGTCTTGGTGATTCAGGCAATGCGGGATTCGAAGGCGGCAAAAATATTGACATTATGAATACAGTCGATATGGGTGTTTTAGGACTTCAAAACGACCTTGCAAAAGATATCCAGAACTTAAAGCATGAAGAAATTAACGAGACTCCCAGAAAGAGAGCACAGTTCCACACCAAGTCTTTAGAGCAGACAGTACCTCCTTCAACACAGGAGATTTTCTTCTCGGATAGCACAGCGGACATCAACTTTACTCAGGTTGAAAAGGCACAGTCATCCAAGCGTGGTAACATCCGCGAGGTTACAATGCCTGAGACAAGCGCCAATGAGATTATCTATGACGCTAGCATGGATGATGATTTTGATGATGAAAAAGAAGTTAAGCGCACTACTATGAACGACCTTCTTTCCGACTGGTCCAAGGTTAAGGAAAGAAACACAGCCAATCTTCGCAAGTCCATTCACGAAGATGTAGTAGAGCAGACAGGTAAGATATTCGAGAAAAAGAAACTCGAAGGCGATCCTTATGAGGATGAGGAAGAAGAACCCGGAAGCATCTGGAAAGAAGTTGATCTTCAGGATGAATTCGATGAGCAGTCTGTAGCTTACGAGGAAGAGCCTGTAGCAGAGCAGGTTGAAGAAGCAGTAGAAGAAGAGGCAGTCGAGACTGACAACTCCTTCGAAGCAGAAGCTCCTGTTTCAATGAATGTAATCGAGCCTCAGACAGAGGAAGAAAACATAGAAGAAGGCGCTACCAAGGTTATTCCTGATTTATCGGAAGCACTTGCTGAGGCAGAGGTTAAGAAAGAAGAGTCAATAGACGATATTCTTGAAGAAGATTTAAAAGCTATCGCAGAACCTCAAGCAGAAGAATACGTGCAGGATGAAGCAAATAATGATATAATAGAAGAGGCTTCCGAAGAAGTAGTTGAAGAAGCACCCAAGAAACGAGTAGAAAAAGCAGAAGAGGTTAACTCCAATGAGGGCGTTAAGGACTTAAGTCCCGAGGAAAGAAAGCTGTTCTCACAGTTCTTACATCCCCGTTCAATGCGCACTCAGATAGCCAATGCGCTTGAGAATATTTCACTTGCTTCTTACGTAGGTAATGTTCTTATCACAACAGATAACGAAGAGACAGGATTTGCGCTTGCCAAGTCCATCGTTAAGTTCGTTAAGTTCGCAGACATTAACTTCTCGGGTGCAATGTCCAGAATCAAGGCAGATGATTTCAATACCAAGAACGTTATCCAGATTCTCGACAAGCTCAACAACGGTGCACTCGTTATCGAAGAAGCCAACAAGCTTTCCAATGCCTCACTTATCAAGCTCACACAGGGCATTAACCAGGAGGACAGAGGAATTCTTATCTTCCTTATCGATACAAGAGGAGAGATTAAGAAGCTTGTCAATCGTCAGCGTACACTGACAGATTTCTTTAATATTAAGATCGACGTTATCGCGATGAGTGAATCGGCACTTGTCGATTACGGAATGAAATATGCCAACAATCTCGGATACTCTGTAGATGAAGGATTCGCCAATATGGCACTTCATAAGCGTGTAAGAGAGGCTCAGGCCGGCAACCACACCGTTACAATCGGAGAGGTTAAGAGTATTGTCGACGAGGCTATAGAGAGAAACAGCAAACACGGCATATCCTATATGTTCAGAAAAGCATCCAAGAATTACAAGGATGAGAATGGCATGATATTACTTCGCGAGAAAGACTTCGATTAATTTTGGGGGTTATATAATGTCTCAAGAAGAAAAAGTATTTATTTCCGAAGGTGATTGCTATCTCTTCGGTCAGGGAACCCATTATGACATTTACAAGAAGCTGGGAGCCCACATCACTGAGAAGAACGGTAAAAGAGGCGTGTTCTTCGCAGTATGGGCACCTAATGCGGAAAGAGTGTTCGTAATAGGTTCTTTTAATGATTGGCAAGAAGATCAGTATCCCATGGAAAAGATAGGGGATATCGGCATATATACTACTTTTGTTCGCAACGCAAAAGAAGGAGATATGTACAAGTTCCTTATTCATACCAAGGACGGATCCAAGTTATATAAGGCAGATCCCTATGCCAACTATGCAGAATTAAGACCCGGAACCGCATCCATAGTTACAGATATCACCAACTTCAAGTGGAGTGATACCGTATGGATGAATCAGAGAGCGGAAAAGAATGTATTCAAGGAGCCCATGGCTATATACGAGTGCCACGTTGGATCCTGGATGAGACATCCTGTTCCTGACAACGACGGTTTCTATTCATACAGAGAATTCGCAGACAGAATAGTTAAGTACCTCAAGGAACTTAAGTATACTCATATAGAGTTAATGGGAATTGCAGAGCATCCTTTTGACGGTTCATGGGGCTACCAGGTTACTGGATACTACGCTCCTACATCCAGATACGGAACACCCGAGGACTTCCAGTATCTCGTTAACACCATGCATAAAAATGGCATAGGCGTTATCCTTGATTGGGTTCCCGCTCACTTCCCGAGAGATGCTCATGGTCTTTCAGACTTTGATGGCACCTGTCTCTACGAGCATCCCGATCCCAGACTTGGAGAGCATCCTGACTGGGGTACCAAGATATTCAACTATGGCAAGAATGAAGTTAGAAACTTCCTTATTGCCAATGCATTATTCTGGATAAAAGAATTCCACATCGACGGTTTAAGAGTTGATGCTGTGGCATCGATGCTCTACCTTGATTATGGTAAAAAAGACGGCGCGTGGGTTCCCAATAAATACGGCGGAAACGAGAACCTCGAAGCAATCGAGTTCTTTAAGCATCTTAATTCAGTTATCAGAGGAACATTTCCCGGCGTTGTTACCATCGCAGAGGAATCTACAGCATGGCCCAAGGTTACTGCTGCACCCGAAGATGACGGACTTGGATTTACATTCAAGTGGAACATGGGTTGGATGCATGACTTCTGCGAGTACATGAAGCTAGACCCGTATTTTAGAAAGAACAATCACAACAAGCTTACTTTCGCTATGAGTTATAACTCAAGCGAGCAATACATATTACCTCTCTCACACGATGAAGTAGTACATCTTAAGTGTTCCATGGTTAACAAGATGCCCGGATACCAGATAGATAAGTACGCCAACCTTCGTGTAGGCTACACATTCATGTTCACACATGAAGGCAAGAAGCTCTTATTCATGGGCCAGGAATTCGGTCAGGAGAGAGAGTGGAGCGAAGACAGAGAGATAGACTGGTTCTTACTTGAGAACCATCTAAACCGCGGTATGCTCGATTATGTCGCAGAACTTTTGAAGATATATCGTAAGTACCCTTCTCTTTATGAGATTGATTCTGACTGGGCAGGATTCGAATGGATCAATGCTGATGATGCTGACAGAAGTATATACAGCTACGTAAGAAAGAATTCTACCGGCAAGAATAATATATTAGTCGTTCTCAACATGACACCTATGAGAAGAACCAATTATTGGGTAGGCGTTCCTAATAAAGGAAGATATAAGCTTCTTCTTAATAGTGACGATAAGAGATTCGGCGGTAACGGAGGAGAGATTCCTTCAGTACTCAATGCAGTAGAAGGATTGTGTGATAACAGAGATTATCATCTCGAATTCGATCTTCCTGCATACGGCGCAGCTATATTCGTATTTTAATATGGATAAGTTCACTTCCTTTTAGCGAAGCATAGATGATAATAGACACTTTTTTCGCTTAATCGTATAATGATGGCGGAAGAAGTGTCTTAAGTTTATGGGAGGTATAATATGATTATTTATTTCTCAGGAACCGGTAACAGCAAGCATGTTGCAGATGTTATCAGTAAGAAAACAGGCGAAAAAGTTGTATCGATGTCTGACTGCCTCAAAAAGATGCAGTTTGATTTTAAATTGAAAAAAGGCGAAAGAATCGGATTCGTATATCCGGTATATTACTGGGGCCTTCCTTCCATAGTTAAGGATTTTGTTAAGTCCATGAGCATTGAAAAGTATGGTAAGCACTACGCATACTCTGTTGCAACATGTGGCGTAGCTACAGGATCTGCAGATGAGGACCTCGCTAAGCTTTTATCAAAAAGAGGTATCAAGCTCAACGCTTCATTTGCTGTTAAGATGGTAGATAACTACACACTTGTATTCAGTGTTAAGAATAAAGAAAAGAATGATAAGAAAAACGAGAATGCAAAAGAGACTATCGAGAATATTGCATTCCTTGTTGAAAACAGAACATCGGGATATCACAATCCCTATCGTTCATTATGGATGTTCTCTCCGATTGCTCATGTCAGCTACGAACTCGGAAGAACCACATCTCCTTTTAAGGTATCCCAGGATTGTATAGGATGCGGAATCTGTGTTAAGAATTGTCCCACCAATACCATATCCATGGAATACGGTAAGCCCATGTGGATTAATAAAAAGTGTTCACAGTGCTTATCATGCTTACATCACTGTCCTGTTAATGCAATTACTTTTGGACCTCTTACCAAGAAGAACGGACAGTATCTTTACGACGAGACTAAGTAATTAATTATCCTAAAACTATAGGAATGGAAAGAATAATGCGAGATATTAATGTATCAAAAGTAACCGAGACTGTAAAAGAGATGTGCATCGAAATCAATCATGTACTCTCACCTGATATGGCTGCTGCATTGGATAAAGCAGCGACTAACGAAAAGTCGGAGCTTGGCAAGCAGGTGCTTGGACAGCTTGAAGAAAACATAAAGATAGCCAAGGCTGATATGATTCCCATCTGCCAGGATACAGGTATGGCTGTTATCTTCGTTGAGGTTGGACAAGATGTACATTTTAACTGTGACGGTGCAGCTTCTTTGGAAGATGCCATTAACGAAGGCGTCAGACAGGGATATGTAGAAGGATATCTTCGCAAGTCTGTAGTTGATGATCCTATAATAAGAAACAACACCAAGGACAATACGCCCGCGGTTATTCATTATTCTATAGTACCCGGAGACAAGGTTAAGCTTACTCTTGCTCCCAAGGGATTCGGCAGTGAAAACATGAGCCGTGTCTTCATGCTCAAGCCGGCTGATGGTATAGAGGGTGTTAAGAATGCTATCCTTACAGCGGTTAAGGATGCAGGACCCAATGCATGTCCTCCCATGGTTGTCGGAGTGGGAATAGGCGGTACATTTGAAAAGTGTGCACTTATGGCTAAGCACGCACTTACCAGAGAAGTTGGTAAGCATTCAGATATTCCTTATGTAAAAGAGTTGGAAGAGGAGATGCTTGATAAGATTAATGCATTAGGCATAGGACCTGCAGGACTCGGTGGCTCTACAACCGCACTTGCAGTTAATGTAGAAACATATCCTACACATATCGCGGGACTTCCGGTTGGCATCAATATATGCTGCCATGTTAACAGACATATATCCAGAGAATTATAGATATTGAATAAGAGGAAATAATAATGACCAAGAGTTTGAACGTACCCCTTACTCAGCAGGAAAAAGAAGAATTAAAAAACGGAGATTTCGTATATCTCACAGGCACTATTTACACTGCACGTGATGCAGCGCACAAGAGAATGTTTGAGTGCATCGAAAGAGGCGAAGAACTTCCTATAGATATAAAAGGTCAGTTCATATATTATATGGGACCTTCACCCGCCAGAGAGGGTCGCCCTATCGGATCCGCAGGACCCACCACATCCGGCAGAATGGATAAGTATACTCCCAAGCTTCTCGAATTGGGACTTGGCGGAATGATAGGTAAGGGCAAGAGAACTCCTGAAGTTCTTAATGCGATTAAGGAGAATAAAAGCATATACTTCGCTGCAATAGGCGGAGCAGGTGCATTATTATCAAAAGCCATCATTAAAAGTGAAGTGGTAGCATACGATGATCTTGGAACAGAGGCAATCAGAAAACTTGAAGTAAAAGATTTCCCTGTAATAGTTGTAGCTGACTCAACAGGAACAATGTTATACAAGTAATATATACTTTAGACATTAATATAATTGTTATATACAGTTACTATATTTATATAGAACATATATAAAAAGATTTATTTAGGAACAGAATGACTCAGGAAGAAAAATACTATCTATATAAGAATAAGAATTTTTTCCAAAGATACTTTGGACATTTAGGAACCGTCCTTAAACATAAGCGCTATGTTTGCAGGGCGTGTTTTAAAATGGGATTGTATAGACAGGGTATCTTCCATGATATGAGTAAGTTCTCATTTACGGAGTTTGTCCCGAGCGTAAAGTATTACTCCGGCAGACTGTCGCCCAATGCCGTTGATCGTAAGATTAACGGAGCATCATTAGCGTGGCTTCATCATAAGGGACGCAATAAACACCACTTTGAATACTGGATAGATTATTCTTCATCGAGTGATGAGTATGCATTCGGTTGCAAGATGCCACTTAGATATGTGGCTGAGATGATAGCAGACAGATACGCTGCGTGCGTTGCATATAATAAGGATGAGTATACACAAGCTGACGCATGGAACTATTATCAGAGAGCCAGAGACCTGCTTATTATTCATTCCGACACCAAGGCTGTTTTGGAAAAAGCATTGTATACAATGAGCATCGAAGGAGAGAACGCAGCCTTCTTATATGTAAAAGGACTTCTTAAAAAGACTAAGGGTACGGACTATACAAAAGAGTCGCTTGGCATCGAAGTTATACCAAGGAATGAAGCATAAAAGATAAGTTGACAAAAGAAGTGCGTACAATTATAATAATCAATGCGCGTTGGTTCTTATAACGCAAAAGATAGACGAACTGCATATTGGTAAGCGTTTAACTTAACCTGGAGAAATACTCAAGAGGCTGAAGAGGCGCCCCTGCTAAGGGTGTAGGTCGGGCAACCGGCGCGAGGGTTCAAATCCCTCTTTCTCCGTTCGTATAATAACCGTCAAATTGGCGGTTTTTTTATGCCCTAAAAAAAATAAAAAAGTTTTTGAGAAAAGTTATTGACATTCAAAAATTGAAATGATATTATATTCAAGCACTGCCAAAAACGGCGAGTGCGAAGAACCTTGACAAATAAACAGCAATGCAACCCTGAAATAATTCCAAATCGGTATAAACCGAATGAGTATTTTCAGAGAAAGAAACCTAAAGTAAACGTTAAGAATAAGCTAAGCAATTATTCTAAGACGGATTAAATTCAAAGATATTTTTATAGAGAGTTTGATCCTGGCTCAGGATGAACGCTGGCGGCGTGCTTAATACATGCAAGTCGAACGAAGTTTTCTCGCCGAAGCTTGCTTCATTGAGAAAACTTAGTGGCGGACGGGTGAGTAACGCGTGGGTAACCTGCCTTACACAGGGGGATAACAGTTAGAAATGACTGCTAATACCGCATAAGCGCACAGAATCGCATGATTCAGTGTGAAAAGATTTATCGGTGTAAGATGGACCCGCGTCTGATTAGCTAGTTGGTGAGGTAACGGCCCACCAAGGCGACGATCAGTAGCCGGCCTGAGAGGGTGAACGGCCACATTGGGACTGAGA
>JAEEQX010000011.1 GCA_016285575.1 Lachnospiraceae bacterium | reverse complement strand
AAGCTTATCCAGTTAGGTTAGTACTCTGATTGAAATGAATCTGTATTTGGTTTTGAAGGTATAAATTACTTGGCCTAGTGGCTCAGTTGGTTAGAGCGCCGCCCTGTCACGGCGGAGGTCGTCGGTTCGAGTCCGATCTGGGTCGTCAATTCTATACGAATTGAATATCGATTTTTATCGATACTCTTGCGTGGGGTCTTAGCTCAGCTGGGAGAGCATCTGCCTTACAAGCAGAGGGTCACAGGTTCGAGCCCTGTAGGCCCCACTTACATATTATGGATGGGTTCCCGAGTGGCCAAAGGGGGCAGACTGTAAATCTGTTAGCGACGCTTTCGGTGGTTCGAATCCACCTCCATCCATTAGGCGAAAGCCTTGGGAAAATCGAAAAATAATACCGCGGGGTAGAGCAGCTGGAAGCTCGTCGGGCTCATAACCCGGAGGTCGTAGGTTCGAATCCTTCCCCCGCTACGCCCAGATAGCTCAGTTGGTAGAGCAGAGGACTGAAAATCCTCGTGTCACTGGTTCGATTCCGGTTCTGGGCATTAAAAAATCACCTTTTAGGTGATTTTTTTGTTTCTATATTTCATTTATATTTTTAAAATATCTTATATTTATTTGTATAGTTAGTTTTTTCTTTTAGTTAGTATTCTTATTCTCTATTTTTATTAGTGCTTCTTATTCTGCAATATCTGCCGTTATTACAGGTATCACCTTACAGAGATCACTAAATGCAACTTCTACTTGGAATCCAACTTTTCCACCACTAAAGAATATTTTTTCGTAATTGGATGCTGACGAATCTATTACCGTCTTAAAGAGTTTCTTCATTCCTATAGGAGAACATCCACCATGAATATATCCTGTAAGAGGAAGAAGTTCCTTTGATTTTATCATCTCTATACTTTTCTCCCCGACAGCTTTGGCAGCTGCTTTTAGATTAAGTTCTTTATTTACAGGAACCATGAATACATAGTGTTCGCCTTTAGATGCTACTGTTACAAGTGTTTTGAAGACTCTTTCGGGCGGCTCATTAAGCGCTGCAGCAACTTCATCTCCTGCTATAGCAACTTCAGGATCATAAGTATATCCCGTATAAGCAATCTTTTTGGATTCCAATACTCTCATTACATTTGTTTTTGTTTCTTTTCCCATTTTAAGTACCTTTAATTTATTATTATTTTTTATATCTTAGAATATATATTTTTATATAAATATTTCTTTTCTTTTTCTTGAGAGGATTTTCCTCTCGAAATCCCTTATATACTATCATGCAAATGTGAAGAAATGAACAAAATTGTGAAAAAAGTGAAAACACTATGGACAAATATTTTAAAAGTTGTATTATGTAAAAAGTCGACCGACCGTTCGGTCAGTTATTTAGACCTAACTATAGAAATAGCGATTTTAGGAGCTTTTTATGTCGAAATACAGTGTTAGAAAACCATACACAGTCCTTGTTGGAGTTGTGCTTATCATAGTTCTTGGTGCGGTGAGCCTCTATAGAATGAAGGCTGACCTTCTTCCTGATATGAACCTTCCTTATGTATTGGTTATTACCGCATATCCCGGTGGTAGCCCTGAAGATGTTGAGAAGAATGTAACTGCTCCGATAGAAGCACAGATGGCGACCACGTCCAATATCAAGACGATTCAGTCAATGTCATATAACAACTATTCTCTTGTAATACTTGAGTACGAACAGAATGCCAATATGGATTCCATTATTATCCAGATGCAGCAAAAACTCGACCAGGTATCAGGTAACTTTCCTAAGAATGTTCAGAGCCCTATGATTATGCAGCTCGATCCTACTATGCTTCCTGTAATGGTTGCTTCCGCGGATATCGAAGGTATGAATCAGGTTGAAATATCCGATTATGTAGCCAATACACTCGTTCCTTATCTTGAGAGTGTTGAAGGTGTTGCAAGCGTTACAACCACAGGTATGGTTGAAGAGACTATCCAGATTACACTCGATGAAAAGAAGATTAAGAAGATCAACTATGATGTTCTTAGAAATATTGATGAAGGATTTGCTGATGCTGAAAAAGAAGTTGAAGATGCAAAAGACAAGATAGCTAATGGTGAAAAGCAATTAAAAGAAGGCCAGGAGAAGATGGCCAATGAACTTGCCAATGCATCCAATGAGATAGTTAATGGTAAGATTCAGGCGTATGTAGGAGAGTCTTCAATAGATTCCAATCTTCAGACAATGAAGATGATTAAGCCTTATCTTGAAAATGCGGCAAAAGCAATCAATGACTACAATACTCAAAGCGCAGAATTACAAAGACAACAACAACTTGTAACAGAGTATCAAGCTTTATTAACGCAAGATCCTGCATTAACAGATGAACAATTGGTTGAGCAAACAGGTATGAATAGGGCACAGTTAACCGCTTATGTTGCAACTGTTAGCGCTCAATTGCAACAGGCTAATCTTAGCGCTGCACCTGTTTTAGCAACACTTAGTGCGATGCAGGCAGCGGGTATTGATTTAAGTGCTCTTGGAATAGATCCGAATACCGGAGATATGACTCAACTTGGCAAGCAGATTAATCAGGCCCTTGCAACAGTTAACTCGACAATCGCAACCATGGAAGCTGCTAAGCCCAAGATTGCTGAAGGTAAAGTTCAGTTAGACGATGCATATAAGAAACTCAATCAGGGTATCGTTAATGGTATCCTTGAGATTAGTAAGGCCAGCAATGAGATTGCAACCGGTAAGGCAGCACTCGAACAGGGCGAGAAGCAGCTCGAAGATGCCAAGGACTCTGCAATCAAGCAGGCAGATGTATCCAATATTGTTACAGCAGAGATGCTTGGAAACCTCATCATTGCACAGGACTTTTACATGCCTGCAGGCTATGTAACTGAGGGCAATAACCAGTACATGATAGCAGTCGGAGATTCTGTAACCACTGTTGAAGACCTTAATAATATGGTGCTTATCGACTTTGGTATGGAAGACATAGCACCCATTCGAGTTAAGGATGTTGCGACTGTTGAAGTAGTTAACAATGCCAAGGATTCATATTCCAAGATTAATGGTAATCCAGCCATCATGCTTTCTTTTGAAAAGCAGACAGGTTACTCAACAGGTGATGTAACGGACAGACTTCTTAAGAAGTTTGATCAGCTTGAAAAAGAAAACCCCGATCTTAACATGGCAGTTCTTATGAACCAGGGTGTCTATATTGACATCGTTGTTGAGAGCGTATTGCAGAACATGTTAATCGGTGCGTTACTTGCGGTTATTATACTTATTATTTTCCTTAGAGATTTTAAGTCGACATTCATTATTGCATGTTCAATTCCGTTAAGTGTTATCTTTGCAATCGTACTTATGTACTTTACACATATCACACTTAATATCATCTCCCTTTCAGGATTGGCGCTTGGAATTGGTATGTTGGTTGATAACTCGATAGTTGTCATAGAGAACATATACAGGCTACGAAAAGAAGGTGTAACGATTAAGAAGGCCGCAGTTGAAGGTGCCAAGGGTGTAGGCGGGGCTATCGCATCATCCACACTTACAACAGTTGCGGTATTCGCTCCCATCGTTTTTGCTCAGGGTATTACCAAGCAGATATTTGTAGATATGGCATTAACAGTTACATATACTCTTGGTGCCAGCCTTATCGTTGCTTTAACATTCGTGCCCGCTATGGCAGGTATGATTATAAAAGATACAGAAGAAAAGAAGACACTTCTTTTTGATAAGATTAGAGACGCATACGGAGTAGTACTTTCAGGACTCTTAAAAGTAAAGCCTTTGGTTTTAATCCTCGCACTTATACTTCTTGCAGGCAGTATATTTGCTGGATTCTCAAGAGGATTCTCATTCCTTGATATGGATATAGAGGTTGATCAGATTTCAATGACAGTATCCATGCCCGAGGACGGAGACTATACAGATGAAGATCTCATGAAAGCATGCGACCAGGTTAGCGAGCGAGTAATGGGTATTGATGGAATAGAGACAGTCGGAGTTATGCTCGGTGAAGGAAGCGCTCTCGGAGCTCTCGGTATGGGAGGCGGAAGCGGCGCAACCTATTATCTTCTTTTGGATGAAAACAATAAAAGAAAGATGTCGGAAATCCAGAACGAGATTATAGAAAAGACATCCGATCTCGAGTGTGAGATTTCAGTAACTACTACATCCAATGACACAATGTCTATGATGGGTTCCGGTCTCTCGATTATGGTAAAAGGACGTGATCTTGAAAAGATTCGCGAATACACCAAGCAGGTAGTCGAGATTATGGAAGAGACCCCCGGTGTTATAGATATCGAGGATGGTCTTAGTGATACAACACCCTGTCTTAAGATTCACGTAGACAAGATTAAGGCTATGGAGTATCAGTTGACCACAGCACAGGTATTTGCAGAGGTTATGAAGGTTATGATGCCTTCGACATCTACAAGCTCTCTTATCGCTGATACCAAGGATTATGATATATATGTAATCTCAGATGAGCAGAAGGATACCACACTTGATGATATCAAGAAGCTTAAGTTTACTTATACAGATCAGGAAGGCAATACAAAAGAAGTTCCACTTGCAAGTATCGTTACTTTTGAAACAACGGATACTCTTAATGTAATCAACAGAGATGCCCAGACCAAGTACATCTCAGTAACAGCTAATATTGATGATGACCACAACATCTCTTTTGTAGGTAATGAACTTGAGAACAAGTTTAAGAATATTGAAATGCTTGACGGATACTCAATCAAGATGAGCGGTGAAGACGAGATGATTAAAGATGCCATGAAGCAGTTATCGCTCATGCTTATCCTTGCGGTAATATTCATCTACTTGATAATGGTTGCACAGTTCCAGTCACTTTTGTCACCGTTTATCATCATGTTTACGATTCCTCTTGCATTCACCGGTGGTTTGTTTGCACTGTATTTCACAGGCAATAACGTATCGGTTATCGGTGCACTCGGATTCGTAATGTTAGCGGGCATCATAGTTAATAACGGTATCGTTATGGTTGACTATATTAACCAGCTACGACAAGAAGGATTGACGAAAAAAGACGCAATTGTTGAATCGGCTAAGTCAAGACTTCGTCCCATCCTTATGACAACACTTACAACAGTTATATCAATGTCAACCATGGCACTTGGAATCGGTGGCGGATCGGCTATGATGAAGCCCATGGCAATAGTTATGATTGGTGGACTTTTATACGGAACCGTATTAACACTTGTAATTGTTCCTTGTCTCTACGACATCTTTAACAGAAATAAGTCAGTCAGAGTCAACGAGTACGGTGAAAAGGTTGATGAAGAACCAACCAATCCGGGCGGAATCATTTCCCTTAGTTAAGGGTATGGATTAATGATAAGCAAAGCAAACGAGAACAAGAGATAGATATGAGGGATTATAAAATGGACGGATTTGATTACATGACATACATAAACCATATGGAGAACCTTCCGGATAAAGAGAAAAAACTCTACTATTCGGTGAGCGAATTCATACGAGAAGGAAGAGATATATCAACCCTTAAGGTAAGCGAGATTTCCTCACGTGCAGGTATCGGTAAGGGTACAACCTACGGATACTTTGAGAGCAAGGAGGAACTTATTACCAAGGCGGTGCATTATCTTTTGTATGAAAAAGTAAAAACCGTATTGACTATAACTACGCAGGAAGACAACTTCAAAAATAAGTTCTATAAGATATTGGATTATATTTGGGATAACAAGTTGGACAACACCACTTTGCAATCACTTGCCAGAGTTCTTAACGATATAAGAAATAATCACTCGAGCAACACGGATTGTACTTTTGGATTTGTCGGAATCAATGGAAAAAGTTCCAACATAGTCGAGACTCTCTTGCAGGGATTCCTTGATCAGGGATTCGAAGAAGGCGCATTTACCGAAAAAGACTTTGCGTATAGAAAAGATGTGCTTTGTTCTCAGGTAGTATTGTTTGTTTTCCTCATTCAGGAAGAAGCAGCATACGATAAAAAAGAAGTAGAAGATTTCGTATATAACGGATTCGTGGCGTTACTTAACTTAAGAAAATAAATGAAGAAAAACAGGAGGCAAAAGCTCCCTGTTTTTCTTATGTTTGCATTAATTGAGTTATTCCTCATAAATGTTGAAAAAAAGCAAGAAAAATGCTATAATTAACCGATTATAACTGCAAGGAGTTAATGTATGGGGAAAACAATAATAATGACTGACTCTACCGCCGATTTGACGAAAGAGTTACTGGAAAAATACAATATCGAGACCATTCCACTTTGTATCATCATGGATGACAAGAGTTATTTTGATGGAATTGATATTACACCCGAAGAGATTATCAAGTGGTCAGATGATAACAAGACTACTCCCAAGACGGCGGCGGCAGGCATAGATACAGCTATCGAAGCACTCAAGCCTCACAAGGAAGCAGGCGATGATGTCATCTACATAGGTATCTCCGAGGATATGAGTACCACCTGCAACGTAATAAGACTTGCTGCAGATGAACTCGATTATGACAGAGTATTCGTTATCAATTCGATGAATCTTTCAACCGGAATCGGACTTCAGGTTATCCGTGCCGCTGAGATGAGAGATGCAGGTAAGAGCACCGAAGAGATTCATGAAGCGATTGTGAATGCGAGAGAAGATGTTAGAGCAAGCTTTGTAGTTGATACATTGACTTTCTTAGCAAGAGGCGGAAGATGTACGGCAGTTACCGCACTTCTTGCGAATACATTAAAGCTCAAGCCCCGTATTGAAGTTAAGATGGGCAAGATGGGCGTAGGTACCAAGTACCGTGGCAAGACCAAGAAGGTTCTTATGAATTATGTTGAAGACATGAAAGAAGAACTTTTACAGGCGGACAGTACCAGAGTATTCGTCACATATTCAGTGATGGATCATGCAGACGTAGAACCGGTTGTTGAGTATCTCAAGGAACTTAATTACTTCGACGAGATCTTGGAGACACAGGCGGGAGGCGTTATTACCAGCCACTGCGGACCGGCTACTCTCGGAGTTTTATTCTACGCAAAATAAGTGTAAAGGTTAGCCTACGGGCATTGGGATTATAATGGGAAAAATATATTGCATCTGTGGTAAGAGTTCCACAGGCAAGGATACTGTATACAAGAGGCTTTTGGCAGACGAGAGCCTCGGACTCAATCAACTCGTGACATATACAACCAGACCCATAAGAGAGGGCGAGGAAGACGGCAGAGAATACTTTTTCATAGATGAAGTTGAAGCACAAAAACTTGCATCCGAAGGAAAAGTAGTTGAGTCGAGAGCATACAATACGATACATGGCATCTGGAAATACATGACAGTGGATAACGGATGCATCGATCTTGATCAAAAAAGTTATGCTGTTATCGGAACGCTTGAATCATATGTTCAGATTCGTAATTACTTCGGTAAGGACAGAGTTATTCCGATACTCATAGATGTGGATGACGGAGAAAGACTCGAGAGAGCACTTAGACGCGAGAGAAAGCAGAGCGACCCTAAGTATGAAGAAATGTGTCGCCGCTTCTTGGCAGACTCCAACGATTTTTCAAAAGACAAGATTAAAAATGCAGGAATAGAGAGAGTATTCGAAAATTACGACTTGGAAAAGTGTATGACTGAGATTAAGGACTTGGTTAAAGAATAGGGTAAAAGCCTATGGAGATTAAAGTCAATCAAATTGCACAGCCTCAGAACGTAGAGAGTGTTAAGCCGACGGAGACGCCGGATGTACCTTTTAAGTTTGTGCTCTCATCCAATGTTGAGGAGGCAGAACTTCAGCAGCGCCTGATGGGTATGATGGAAGAGATTACTATGCAGGGCGACAGGCTGAAAAAGAAGATGGACATTCGCGATATGAAGCATTATCGCGCATTAATCAAGAGTTTCATGAACGAAGTTGTTAACAGGTCGCACGAGTTTTCAAGAGAAAACTTTTTGGACAGACGAGGAAGACATCGTGTGTACGGTATCATCAGAAGAGTTGATGCAGCACTTGATGAACTTGCACAGGAACTTGTAAAAGAAGAAAAGGACGCGCTGTCCATTCTCGGTAGGATAGACGAGATCAGGGGATTGTTATTGGATATATTCATGTAGGGTGACGAATTATGGCAAGATTCGAAGACATTGTTGGGCAGGAACACTTAACCGAATATTTTAAAAAAGTCAGTGAAAGCGGTGAGATAGCTCACGCTTATATCATAGAGGGCGAGATGCGTAGCGGTAAGGAATTTATCGCCAGAGTTTTTTCGGAAGCACTCCTTTGCGAAGGCAAGGGCGAGAAGCCCTGTGGCACATGTCAGTCATGTCTTCAGATGGAGAACAATGCACATCCGGATTTTTACAATGTTACTCATGACAAGCCCAGCATTATAAGTGTTGATGATATCAGAGATCAGGTTATCAAGGAGATTACAACCAAGCCTTATAAGGGTAAGTATAAAATCTTCCTTATTAACGAAGCAGAGATTATGACAGAGCAGGCACAGAATGCTCTGCTTAAGACTCTCGAAGAGCCGCCTGAATATGTAGTACTTATTCTTCTTACTACATCCAAGGACAAGCTTTTACAGACCATTCAGAGTAGATGCGTTAAGCTCGCTCTTAAGCCCGTTGAAAAGAAAGTACTTAAGAAATATCTCATGAAGGAATTTAAGATTCCCGATTACAAGGCAGATATTGCTGTATCTTTCTCGCAGGGTAACTTCGGTAAGGCCAAGATGCTCATTATGAATGAGGATTTTGACAAGATGAAGACTGAAGCGGTATCGCTTCTTAAGCATATCAATGAGATGGATGCTCCTGATATTATGGAGGCCATCAATAAGATAAAAGAATACAAGTACGATGAACTCGATTACCTCGATATCTTTTCCGTATGGTATAGAGACGTACTTTTATTCAAAGCGACTAATGATGTTAATGATCTTGTATTCAAGCAGGAGATTCAGTACATTAAGTCAGTAGCCAAGAGAACAAGTTACGAAGGAATAGACGATATCGTACGTGCTCTCGAGACTGCAAAAGTAAGAATCAGATCCAAGGCCAATTTTGAGACCTGTATGACTCTGCTTCTTGAAGTTATAAAAGAGACCAGATAGAAAGGTTACAGTAATAAATGGCAGAAGTAGTCAGCGTCCGCTTCAGGACCGCAGGGAAGTTATATTATTTTGATCCCTGTGATTTAGAGATAAAGAAGGGCGACCACGTTATCGTGGAGACCGCAAGAGGTATGGAGTACGGAACCGTCATCGGTGAAAAGAGAGAGGTTGCGGAAGAGAATATCATAAGACCTCTTAAGCCCATCATCAGAGTATCAACACCTGAAGATGATGCAGCGGAAAAAAGTAATCTCGAAGCAAGAGAAGATGCATACAAGATATGCAAGGAAAAGATAGCCAAGCACCAGCTTCCCATGAAACTGGTAGAGGCAGAATATACATTCGACCGTAAGAAGTTAATGTTTTATTTTACGGCTGATAACAGAATCGATTTCAGAGAATTGGTTAAGGATCTGGCAGCAGTATTCAAGACCAGAATCGAATTAAGACAGATTGGTGTTAGAGACGAGATCAAGCTTCTCGGCGGTGTAGGTACATGCGGCAGAGAGTGCTGCTGTCACTCCTACCTCCACGAGTTCGCACCCGTTTCAATCAAGATGGCGAAGGAACAGAATCTCTCACTTAACCCTGCCAATGTATCAGGTGTATGTGGCAGACTTATGTGCTGTCTTAAGAATGAAGAAGAGACTTACGAAGAGTTAAATAAGACAATGCCCAATGTCGGTGATTTTGTTTCCACTAATGATGGCTGTAAGGGCGAAGTAGTAAGTATCAACGTATTGAGACAAAAAGTCAGAGTTGTCATCGAATTAAAGGATGACAAGGAGATACGTGAATACAGCGCTTCGGAACTTACATTTAAGAAGGGTATACGTAAGGAAAAAGAAGTACTTTCTGCAGAAGATATGAAGGCACTTGAACTTCTTGAGAAACAGGAACAGGAAGATATCAAGGAGCAGGAGAGCGAAGAAGCTGAGGAGATGAAAGAGATCCTTGGCGAAGGAGAGAAGAGAGACAGAAATAACAATCGTAACAGAGATAAGAAACGTAACTTCTCTCAGGATAACAAGGGCCCCAAGAAAGATAAAAAAGAATTCAAAGATTCTGATTCCAGACCCGATAAAGACAGATCCGAAAAAAAGAAACAAAACAATCAAAACAACCAGGGTAATCAGAACAGAAAAAACAACGGACACTATCATAACAACCGTCGTGAAAACAGACCTAAAAAAGGTTCTGAAGAATAATTAATATAATGGGAAAAGAAGTTTTACTTTTAGAAAATGAAAGAATAGATTCCCTGCAAAGAAACGGGTACAGTATCATACAAAACTCTACCCGTTTTTGTTTTGGAATGGATGCGGTATTACTGACTGAATTCGTCAGCTTGAAAAAGGGCGATAAGGTTTGTGACCTCTGTACGGGTACGGGAGTAATCCCCATCCTTTTATCAGCCAAGACAGAAGCGGAGCATTTTGACGCACTCGAGATTCAAGAAGACATAGCCAATATGGCTTCAAGAAGTGTCGAAATGAATGAACTCGAAAGAAAGATTAATGTAATATGCGGAGACCTATGTGGGTTTAAAAGCATATTGAAGCCTGCTTCGTATGATGCTGTTACAGTTAATCCGCCGTATATGATTCCAGGCAAAGCTTTAAGCAATCCTGACGAGAGTAAGGCCATAGCGAGACATGAGATTAAGTGCACCCTCGATGATGTGCTCGACTGTGCAGCCTGGATATTAAAAAGTAACGGCAGCTTTTTTATGGTTCATAAACCGGAGAGACTAGATGAGATAATGCTTAAGATGAACGAGAGGAAGCTTACACCCAAGAGACTCAGAATTGTATATCCTCGTCTCGACAGCGAACCCAGTATGATTCTTATCGAAGGACGTAAGGGCGGCAATCATAGTATGAAGGTTGAAAAGCCGCTTATAATATATGATGAAGCAGGCAACTATATGCCTGAAGTCAGCAAGATATATGAGGAAAACTAATGGCAGGTGTTTTATATCTGTGTCCCACTCCGATAGGTAACTTAAAAGATGCATCAGAGAGAGTGATTGAGACTCTTTCGTCCGTGGATCTTATCGCAGCGGAGGACACCAGAAATTCGCTTAAGTTAATGAATGCTTTTGATATTCATGTACCCATGACTAGCTATCATGAATATAACAAGACTCAAAAAGCGATTACTCTTATAGAAAAGTTAAAAGAGGGTACCAACATCGCTCTTATCACTGATGCGGGTACTCCTGCTATCTCCGATCCCGGCGAAGTACTGGTTGATATGTGTATAGAAGAAGGGATAAAAGTTACATCTTTGCCCGGACCCTGTGCATGCATAGTGGCGCTTACACTTTCCGGATTATCATCAAGAAGATTTTGCTTCGAAGGCTTTTTACCTTCTGATAAAAAAGAGAGAAATGCAGTGCTCGAAGAGTTAAAGATTGAGCATAGAACGGTAATTCTTTATGAAGCACCGCACCACCTCGTAAACACGCTCTCACAACTTAGAGATACACTTGGCGAAGACAGAAGAATCGTTCTGTGTCGTGAGCTTACCAAGAAGTTTGAGGAAGCGGTGCGTACCACGATAGGCGAAGCGATTGCCATGTATGAGGACAAGGAACCGAGAGGTGAATATGTCCTTGTTGTGGAAGGTATCGATAGAAAAGAAGAGGAAGAAAGCCGTAAAAACGACTGGGTGAGCATTGATATTGAGAGCCACATGAAGATATATACGGACAAGGGCATGGATAAGAAGGAAGCCATGAAAGCCGTGGCCAAGGACAGAGGAATATCCAAAAGCGAAGTATACAAGGCTTTACTCTAAATTTTGAACCTTTTGTTAATTGCAAATTTTTACTGTTGACAAAGTAATATACTGATAATATACTCATAGTCGTTGAGTAGATTATAAAGATATGCAAATATATTAAGAGGTGCAAAATGCTTGATAAAATTAAAGAAATCATTATTGAACAGTTGAATCTTCAGGGAGTAGAGATTACAGAGGACACATCTTTTAAGGATGACCTCGGAGCAGACTCACTTGATTTATTCGAGCTTGTTATGGCTTTTGAAGAGGAATTTGGCATTGAGATGCCTCAGGATGACCTTGAAAACATCGAGACTGTAGGAGATGTTATCAAACTTCTCAAGAATTCCGGAATCGGTGAATAATTAAGCAAATGATTATTGTTAAAAAAAGACGCTTGGCGTCTTTTTTTTATGCCATTTTTAATGACTAATTTTCTTGATAATCAAGCCAAAAAATTGTATAATCGATAGTGATTGTGATGTGAGGAACAGTTATGGAAAAAATAGGATTTGACAACGAGAAATATTTAAAACTTCAGTCTGAAAAGATTAAGGAAAGAATCGCATTTTTCGGCGGTAAACTTTACCTCGAATTCGGTGGTAAATTATTTGACGATTATCATGCATCAAGAGTACTTCCGGGATTCAAGCCCGACAGTAAGATTAAGATGCTTTCACAGTTAAAGGATGAGGCAGAGATTGTTATCGTTATCTCGGCAGCAGATATAGAAAAGAACAAGATGCGTGCAGACCTTGGCATCACATATGATGTAGATGTTCTTCGTCTTATCGACGCATTCAGAGGATACGGATTATATGTCGGAAGCGTGTGCCTGACACATTTCGCATCACAGCCTTCGGCAATTGCATATCAAAAGAAGCTTGAGTCACTCGGACTCAAAGTATACAAGCATTATCCCATAGCAGGATATCCTTCAAATATTCCTCTTATCGTTTCTGATGACGGATACGGCAAGAACGAGTATATCGAGACAAGCAGATCGTTGGTGGTTATTACTGCTCCCGGACCCGGAAGCGGCAAGATGGCTACCTGCCTGTCCCAGTTATATCATGAATACAAGAGAGGCATTAAGGCCGGATATGCCAAGTACGAGACATTCCCTATTTGGAATCTTCCCCTTAAGCATCCCGTAAATATAGCTTACGAGGCAGCAACAGCGGACCTTAAGGATGTCAACATGATTGACCCGTTCCACCTCGAAGCATACGGTCAGACGACTGTTAACTACAACAGAGACGTGGAAGTATTCCCCGTACTTAACGCTATGTTTGAAAAGATTATGGGTGAGTCACCTTACAAGTCACCTACTGACATGGGCGTTAACATGGCAGGATTCGGCATCATAGATGACGAGGTAGTAAAAGAAGCTTCCAAGCAGGAAATAATCAGAAGATATTACAATGCTCTTTGTCAGAAACGTATGGGCATATCTGACGAAGAAGAGTGCTTAAAGATAGAACTTTTAATGAAGCAGGCTGAGATCACAGTCGATGATCGTAAGGTTGTATCAGCAGCCAAGGTTAAGGCAGAGGCAACAGGCGAACCTGCAGCGGCTATCGAGCTTCCTGATGGAAGAATCCTTACAGGTAAGACAAGTGAGCTTCTCGGTGCATCAAGTGCAATGCTTCTTAATGCGTTAAAAGCTCTCGCAGGTCTTGATGATGAAAAAGAATTAATCAAGGCTGCTACACTCGGACCTATTCAGGAGTTAAAAGTTAAGCATCTCGGCAACAGGAATCCGAGACTTCATACAGACGAAGTTCTCATTGCACTTTCAATATGTGCGTCAGAAGATCCCGATGCCAGAGCAGCTATGGAGCAACTCCAAAATCTTAGAGGAGCAGAAGTGCATTCAAGTGTGATTCTTTCACATGTGGATAAAAATGTATTCAGAAAGTTAGGTGTTAACCTCACCTGCGAACCTGAATACCAAACAAAGTCTTTGTATCACAAATAGGAGGGGATTAATTATGAATCATGAAATCAAAGGCGAACCGTTTCCCGTTGTAGTCTGCAACTTATCATCGGGAGAAAGTGTGAAGTGTCAGGCAGGGGCTATGGCATGGATGACAGAGAACATGGAGATGAAGACTCAGAGCGGCGGCTTGGGTAAGATGTTCGGTAAGGCTCTTACAGGCGAAGCACTTTTTGAGAACATTTATACCGCTAACAATGGTGACGGTATGATAGCTTTCACAACAGGTGTTCCCGGCAAGATTCTTGACGTTCAGCTTTCAGGCGGCAAGACAATGGTTGCACAGAAGAAGTCATTCCTTGCATCTTCTACAACTATTGAGATGGAAACAACATTCCAGAAGAAATTTGGTGCAGGACTTCTTGGTGGCGAAGGATTCGTTATGCAGAAGTTCTCAGGCGAGGGAGACCTCTTCCTTGAGATTGACGGTGCTATCATAGAGTATGATCTTCAGCCCGGTCAGGTTATGATCGTTGATACAGGTTCCTTAGCTTGCATGGAAGGTACAGTTCAGATGGACGTAGTATCCGTTAAGGGCGGCCTTGGCAACAAGCTCGTTGGTGGTGAAGGATTCTTCAATACCAAGCTTACAGGCCCCGGAAAAATCTGGTTACAGACAATGCCTGTTTCTCAGCTTGCTGAAGCAATCAAACCTTTCATTCCTACAGGAAGATAGTCTTTTAACTAAAAAAGCCGGGCTGTGTCTGTCATAGTCCGGCTTTTCTACATTTTTAGATTGCCAATACTTTGCATAGAAATTTGTGAGGGATAGTTATGGCTGAAAACACAGAAGAAAAGATTGAAGAAAAGATCGAAGAAAAGATTGACGAAACAATCGAAGAGAAAAAAGAAGAAATAAAAGAAGAAGTCAAAGAAGAAAAGAAGGAAGTCGTTAATGAGACTCCTAAAGATAAATCCAAAAAAGGCTTCAAAAACGAATTAGGCCCCAAGCCTAAAAAGAAGAAAAAGCAGGCAGGACTACATTCATCAATTCCCATGATGACATGCGGTCCCATTCTCTTGTTCGGCGTTCTTGCTATGATTTTAGCAGGTATACGTTTTTCGGGAATTATGTACGAGAAGGTCGAAGGAGAATTAAAAGAGATTGCATCAAGCGTTCTTTTGACATACGATATTCGTTTCCCCGGGGAGTACGAACTTGTATCCGATGGAAACGTAGCTGCTTTTTATAAAGGTGACAAAGAGATAACCGGAGACAATCTGATTATTGACAGATATAAAAAAGAGACAGGTGCAGAGATATCAATCTTTTATCTCGATACCAGAGTACTGACCACTCTTTCGGGAGAAAACGGCGAGAGCCTTGTCGGAACAGGTGCCAACGCTGTAGTTAAGCAGGCGGTCCTTGAAGGAAAAGAAAGCAGATTCTATAAGAAGGTCAATATTTACGGAACCGATTACTATGTATATTACGAGCCCATCAAGGAAGTATCGGGCGATGTAGTCGGAATGATTGCTATTGCCAAGACTTGCAAGGAAATAGACAAACTCGTTACAAGAGCAATCAGTCCCATGATTGGATTCCTGGCAGCATTTACACTCATAGTTGCATTCGTTTCATTTAGCTACACCAAAAAACTAGCAGATGATATCGAGAGTATTCAGGGATCACTATATAAGATTACCAAGGGAGATCTTGGTGGAGAAGTTGAGTATAAGGTATTAAAAAGAAACGACGAGATAGGCGACATCGGTAAGTCGATTCGTTCGATGCAAAACTCACTTCATATCCTTGTTGAAAAAGATGCTCTTACCGAACTGTACAATAGACGTCTTGCTAACAAGAGACTTGAAAAAGCCATCAGAGAAGAGAGAGAATTCGGCACCAATTATTGTGTGGCACTTTGCGATATCGACTTCTTTAAGAAGGTTAATGATACATACGGACATGATATGGGTGATGTTGTACTTAAGGAAGTTGCGAAAGTACTTCGTACCAACATGGTTGGTAACGGTGTAGCATCCAGATGGGGTGGTGAGGAATTCCTACTCATCTTCACCGATATGAATCTTAAGACAGCATATTCTGTTACACAAAAGATTCTCAATGATGTTCGTGCACTCGAGATTGAGAACAGATCCGATATGACAGAAGAGGAACTCTTCGGTGAATTCTTGGCCGGCAAGAAGACCGGTGAGATTGAGATTATCGAAGACGATGGTTCCGAGACAGAACAGTATCTTCAGGTTGACGACGCATTTATTCCTTTTATCAAGGTTACAATGTCAATTGGTCTTGTAAGAGGTGGCCTTGGCAGAACACAGGATGAAGTTGTTAAGATGGCCGATGATAACCTCTACACAGGTAAGGAAAACGGACGTAACCAGATAGTATGCGAAGCAATACCTCAAGAAAAAGAAGATGAAGACGAAGAAGATATTTGATTTAGATGCATATGTAACAACACTTGATACGATAGTTTTAGATTCACACGAATCAGATAGAGAAGAGTACAAGGGTTGTTTTGAGGTTATAACAAAAGAGTCCATTTTCTCACCCAAGGGTGGCGGACAAAATGCCGATAAGGGCACAATCAACGGCATTAATGTAAAAGATGTTTTAACGATTGATGGCGAATTGATTCACTTCGTTGAAGGGGAGATAAAAGCCGGAGACAAGGCAAGTCTAAGTATAGATTTTGAACTTCGCAAAAGACGCATGCAGGTTCATAACGCAGAGCATCTAATCTGCGGACTCTTTCATAAGAGATTCGGATTCGACAATGTCGGATTTCATGTATCCGAAGAATATGACGGCGACACATTACTTCGTGTGGAAGCAGTCATGGATATAGACGGCATTGTTAACGATGATGAGATAAAAAAGATCGAAGAGGATGCCAATCGTGCCATCGGTGAAAACGTACAAATATACGCGTCACTACCTACTCACGAAGAAGCTCAGTCGATAGACTTTAGAAGCAAGATAGATATCGAAGATAATCTTCGCCTGGTTATTATAGATGGCTATGATGTATGCGCTTGTTGTGCGCCTTGTTTGAAGTCATCAGGTGAGATACAGGTAGTCAAGATTCTTGATTACTTCGTACATAGAGGCGGCATGAGATTGACTCTCGTTGCCGGTATGGATGCCGTAAAAGATTACGCATTCTTACATACTCAGAATAAAGAATTCATGCGACTTCTTTCTTCAAAAAGAGAAGACTGTGCATCTTCTTTGGAGAGTAAACTCATTCATTGCAACGAAGAACATGAAGAGATTAACAATCTAAAAAAAGAGATTACGAAAATATATCTTAAAGATATTTTTTCCAATCCCGAATATGAAAACAAAAAATACATCGTCTGCTTCGCGCCTTCTTTTGACGAAGTAATGGCACGTAATCTTATTAACGAGACGGTCGCAAAAAAAGAATGTGCATTGACGGTATGTTTTGATAACAAGAATGATTCGTTTAGATTCGTCACAGGAAAAAGTGACGCATTAGATATATCGCTTAAGGATTTGGCAACTAAGATAAGAAACGACCTTTCGGGCCGTGGCGGCGGAAGCGATAAAATGATTCAGGGCAGCATTCCTGCCGATGAAGAAAATATTATTAAATTCTTTGCCAATCTGGAGACCGATTAATGAGTACCGAATATAAACATGTTGATAAAATAGGTAAATATTGGGTATGCCCCGGAGACTTTCTCTCATTCGGAGCCAAGAGAGTGCCGGACGGTGTTAACTTCACCATCCACTCGGTTCATGCTGTCGGCATGGAACTTTTGCTTTTCAAGAATGAGTCACTTGAACCTTATGCGGTTCTTCGCTTTCCCGAGGCTTACAGAATCGGACACACATATGCGATGGTTGTTTTCGGCCTTGATATAGGTGAGTTCGAGTATGCCTACAGAGTTATCGAGTTAGACGATAAGGGTAATGAAGTCAGAAGCCCTCAGCTTCTTGATATGTATGCCAAGGCTGTTACAGGTCAGAGAATCTGGGGTGAAAAACCTGATAAAGAGATCAAGTACAAGGCCAGAGTTGTAGATGGCAATTTTGATTGGGGCAACTTCAAGCAGCCTGAGATTCCTTTTAATGATCTTATCATTTACGAGATGCATGTCAGGGGCTTTACTATGGATAAAAGTTCCAAGGTTAAGCATCCCGGAACCTTTGATGCAATCAGAGAAAAGATTCCGTATCTCAAGGAACTTGGTGTTAATGCTATCGAGCTAATGCCCATATTTGAATTCGATGAACTCGAAGCAGAGAGATTCGTAGACGGTAAGCAAGTTCTCAATTACTGGGGATACAATACAGTCAGTTTCTTTGCTCCCAATACAAGTTATGCTTCAAAAGAAGAACATAACCACGAGGGCGACGAGTTCAAAAAGTTAGTTAAGGAATTAAATGAAAACGGCATAGAAGTTATCCTTGATGTCGTATTCAATCATACATCCGAGGGCAATGAATTCGGCCCGACATATTCTTTTAAGGGATATGATAAGGACATATATTACATGCTTACACCCGATGGACATTTCTTCAATTTCTCGGGTTGTGGCAATACGGTTAATTGCAATCATCCTGTTGTGCGTAACATGATTCTTAATTGCTTGAGATATTGGGTTACTGAGTACAGAGTTGATGGATTCAGATTCGATCTCGCATCGATTCTCGGTCGTTCCGCAGACGGCGTGCCGATGAGTGCACCTCCGCTTTTGGAGCTTTTGGCATTCGATCCCGTGCTTGGTAAGACCAAGCTTATCGCAGAGGCATGGGATGCGGGCGGACTTTACCAGGTAGGTACTTTCCCTTCATGGAAGAGATGGGCTGAATGGAATGGTCGTTACAGAGATGATATGAGACGATTCCTCAAGTCGGATGCAGGTATGGCAGATGCAGCAATTCGCCGTATCACAGGTTCGCTTGATATATATGATCCCAAGTCTAGAGGACAGAGTGCATCCGTTAATTTCATTACATGTCATGACGGATTTACACTCCATGATCTCTATGCTTACAATCATAAGCATAATGAGAAAAATGGTTGGGGCAATACTGACGGATGCGATGACAACCATAGCTGGAACTGCGGATTCGAGGGTGATACACAGGATCCCGAGATAAAAGCATTGAGAAATCGAATGCGTGAAAACGCTATATTCTCACTTATGGTAAGCCGCGGAATTCCGATGCTTTTGGCAGGAGACGAATTCGGTAATTCACAGTACGGCAATAATAATGCATACTGCCAGGACAACAAAATATCATGGCTTGATTGGGACAGACTCAAGACACATAAACATCAATTCAATTTCATTAAGAAATGTATTGAGTACAGAAACAACCATCCTGTTATCAGAGGCAGGACAACGCAGGCACACTGCGGTCTTCCCGACACGTCGATTCATAACAGCGTGCCTTGGAATGATTATACAGACAATGAGACCAGAGTTATCGGTATCATGTTTGCAGGTTGGGACAGTGTAAAAAAGAAGGACGACATAGTTCTCGTTTTATTCAATATGCACTGGGAAATGCGTCATATAGAGATGCCCAAGCTCCCTGAAGGATTCAAGTGGAAACAGGAGATGAGTACCGGGGAGCGCAGTACATACGATGGTAACTTAAGTGCCGACCTTATGGGCCGAAGCATTATGGCTTTTACCGGAGTCAAGTCAAATAAGTAATTAACCAGGAAGGAAAAGACAGAAGATGAAAGACAAGTATTATATTACAACAGCGATTGCCTATACATCGGGCAAACCCCACATAGGCAACAGCTACGAGATAGTTCTCGCAGACTGTATTGCGAGATTCAAGAGAAAGCAGGGATACGAAGTATTCTTCCAGACAGGTACTGACGAGCATGGTCAGAAGATTGAGTTAAAAGCAGAAGAAGCAGGTGTTACACCCAAGCAGTTTGTTGATGAAGTAGCAGGCGAGATTAAGTCCATCTGCGATTGCCTCAATGTATCATATGACAAGTTCATCAGAACTACAGATGCTGATCATGAGAAGCAGGTTCAGAAGATGTTCAAAAAGTTCTATGATCAGGGCGATATCTACAAGGGTTCATACGAAGGTATGTATTGTACTCCTTGCGAGTCATTCTGGACACAGGCACAGTTAGTTGATGGCAAGTGTCCCGACTGCGGCAGAGAAGTTAAGCCCGCAAAAGAAGAAGCTTACTTCTTCAAGATGAGCAAGTACGCAGATAAGCTCATTGATTACATCAATACACATCCTGATTTTATTCAACCCGTTTCAAGAAAGAATGAGATGATGAACAACTTCCTTCTTCCCGGACTTCAGGATCTCTGTGTATCAAGAACATCATTCAAGTGGGGTATTCCTGTAGACTTTGATGATAAGCATGTTGTATACGTATGGCTTGATGCATTATCAAACTATATCACAGGTATCGGATACGATGTTGATGGCAATTCATCGGATTTATATAAAAAGATGTGGCCCGCAGACCTTCATCTTATTGGTAAGGATATCGTAAGATTCCATACTATTTACTGGCCCATTTTCTTGATGGCACTTGGTGAGCCCCTACCTAAGCAGGTATTCGGTCATCCTTGGCTTTTATCGGGAGACGGCAAGATGAGTAAGTCCAAGGGCAACGTTATCTACGCTGATGACCTTGCAGCATTCTTTGGCGTTGATGCCGTAAGATACTTCATGATTCACGAGATGCCTTATGAGAACGATGGTTCAATCTCATGGGATCTTATGACAGAGAGAGTTAACTCAGATCTTGCCAATGTACTTGGTAACCTCGTTAACAGAACAATCTCCATGAGCAACAAGTACTTTGACGGTATTGTTGAAGACAAAGGAGTTGCAGAGGCAGTTGATGAAGATCTCAAGAATGTAGCCAAGGGAACATATGCCAAGGTTTGTTCCAAGATGGATGAACTCAAGGCAGCAGATTCCATTACTGAGATATTCACTCTTTTCAAGAGATGCAATAAATATATCGATGAGACAGAACCCTGGGTTCTCGCAAAGGACGATGCTAAAAAAGACAGACTTGCAACAGTTCTTTACAACCTTACAGAGAGCATCGTAATCGGTGCAAGCCTTCTCTGGCCCTTCCTTCCTGCAACAGCAGAAAAGATTGTTGAGTCACTCGGTACAAGCATTAGAGATTATAGTGACCTTGATAAGTTTGGTCTTTATACCAAGACAAAAGTTACAGACAAGCCCGAGATCTTATTCGCAAGAATGGATATCAATGATGTATATGCAGAAGCTGCAAGAATCGCTGAGATTCAGAAGGCTCAGGCAGGAGTAACAGAAGCAGAAGACGATGAGAATGCAATTGAGTTAAAGCTTAAGGATGAGATTACATATGATGACTTCGCTAAGATGCAGTTTGCAGTTGGCGAGATTGTCAAGTGTGAAGAAGTTCCCAAGTCCAAGAAGCTTCTTTGCTCACAGGTTAAGATCGGCAATACAACAAGACAGATAGTTTCAGGTATCAAGCAGTATTACAAGGCAGAAGAGATGGTAGGCAAAAAGGTAATGGTTCTTGTTAACTTAAAGCCCGCTACTCTTGCAGGAGTTGTATCCGAAGGTATGCTTTTATGTGCAGAAGATCAGGATGGCAATCTTGCACTTATGAGCCCTGAAAAGAATATGCCTTCAGGCGCAGAAATCTGCTAGTAAAAAAACAAAAAGTGATATTTAATCTTATGCTGTATAAGGACATAATGTATTGGGGATTAATTACATTTAGTTATATACAGGAGTTGATTAGATTATGAAAAAACATTTATTTGCAGCACTTATTGCTACTATGGTTCTTGCTTCACCGTTAACAGTGTTTGCAACAGGTGAGGGTAACACTGAAACAGAGACACAGACACAGACTGAAACTCAGACTCAGGAGACCACTACTACCGAAGGTGATACAACAACAGTTACTGAGACATCTCAGACAGATGTGGCAGAAAGTATTATTGCCAATGAGAGTAAGCCTTATTTAGCACTTGGTAAGGACTTAAACGAGGAGCAGCTTACATACGTTCTCAACGAAATGGGCATTGCAAGAGAAGACCTCGATAACTACAAGGTTGTATATATAACCAATGATCAGGAGCACAAGTATCTTGATTCATATATAGATCCTGCAGTAATCGGAAGTTATTCTTTATCCTGCGTTATGGTTAAGCAAAACGCCAAGGGTTCTGGTATCAGAGTTACTACCAAGAACATCAATTACTGCACAATCAGCATGTACAAGAATGCTCTTTTGACAGCAGGCGTTGAAGACGCGGATGTACTTGTTGTAGGTCCCTTCCCCATCTCAGGTACTGCGGCTTTAATCGGAGCATGGCAGGCATACGAAGAGATGTCCGGTAAGGAATTAAAAGAAGATGCCAAGACAGCAGCTCTTGCGGAGATGATTACCATCGGTGAAATATCTGATGAAGTTACTGATGCAGATTCCGATAAAGTTGAGGAACTCATCGAATACATCAAGGCAGAGGTCATTGCTAAAGGTCTTACTGATGCTGACGATATAAAGGATGTAATCAAAGAAGCACAGGAGAAGTTCGGTATCACTCTTACAGAGGACCAGATTAACGCTCTTGTGGATGTTATGAAACAGATTGCCAAACTTGACATTGACCCCAAGAAGTTACTTGAGCAGGCAGGCGATTTATATAACAAGTATGGAGATACAGTACTTGCAGAAGCTAAGAATGCACTCAACGGTATCATCACAGATGAAGTTAAGCAGAGCTTTTGGGATGCAGTTGTAGGTTTCTTCAAGACACTTTTTGAATCAATCAAGAATTATATAGCCGGATAAAAAACGATGGACAAGCGATATGAAGTCAGGTTTGCCAGACCTGACGAATGGGAAGATGCCATGGCACTCGCCTGGCGAACCTTTAAGAAATACGTAGCTGCCGATTACAGCGATAAGGGTGTGAAGGAGTTTTACGACTTCATATCCGATAACGGTATATACAAGTTATTCCTAATTGGCGAATATAAGTTATGGGTTGCCGAGATAGACAGAGAAATAGTGGGTATGATTTCAGTTCGTACCAAGAGGCACATATCGCTTCTTTTCGTTGATGATAAGCATCAAAAGATGGGCATAGGCAGAGACCTTATATATACGGCCGCTGATTATATGCTCAGTCACAATGAATGGTATACGACGGTCAATGCATCTCCTTACGCCGTTGATTTTTATCATAAAATTGGCTTTACGGATACTGGAAGCCAGTACGAAGATTCAGGCATGATAGTAACACCAATGAAGTGGGATATGAAAAAGTAATTTTTCGGAAAACGGAGAAGTGTAACATTGGAGTACATCAGCAGTAAGAATATTTTTCTCTTGTTGAGAGATACTTTAAAGTTAATAGACAGAAGACCGATGAACCACGGTTCCAGAGTGGGTTATCTTCTCTGTAAGATGCTTGAGTGCAAGGGCGGGTACGAACAGTACGAACTTGCGGATTTTTTGATGCTCGCTACGCTTCATGATATCGGTGTTTATAAGACTGAAAACATCAACAATAAATTAAACTACGAATTCAAAGATATTCTTCCTCATTCTGTATACGGATTTTTGTTCCTTCGTAACATTACTCCGCTTGACGATGACAAGTCCAGAATGATTCTTTATCATAGAGTTCCCTTCAAGCAGATTCAGGGCGCTCACTATGATTATTTCCAGGAGACAACATTACTTACACTTGCTGAGGCAGCAGAGATATATCATTTCGCACTCGGTAATTATAAGTTTGATCACAATATGTTCAGACGTCAGGAAGGTACATTCTATACCACCCAGGCGCTAGATCTTTTGGAAACATGTGTTAGAGAATACGATGTCTTTGAGCACCTTAACGACGATTCATATCAAAAAGAAATCGATGCAATACTCGAATACATGATATTTACTAATGAAGAAAAGAAAAAGTACATGGAGACTCTCATGTACTGTATCGGATTCAAGAGTGAGGCGGAAGTTGTTAATGCGGTATCGAGTTTGTGTATCTCACAAAACTTGGCACAAAAACTCGGACTTGGCGAAGAAGATTCTGAGAAGTTATATTATGCATCTTTAATCCATGATATCGGAATGCTTTCCATATCAAGAGATATCATCGATGCAGCCAGAAAGTTAACAGACGAAGAGATAGCGCTTATGCGTACTCACGTTGAGAGAGAGGAAAAGATTCTTCTTAACCGTATGGATCCCGAGGTTGTTAAGATTGCAACAGCACATCACGAGAGATGTGACGGCTCCGGATATCCCAAGGGACTCAGAGAAGAGGAGATGAACACAGAGCAGTTCATTCTTCAGGTTGCGGATGTTGTAACAGGTCTTTCCTGCGACAGATCCTATAGAAAGGCTTTTGAAAAAGACCAGATCATAGAGATTCTCAATGATGAGATGGCAAGAAATAAGCTCAATAAGAATATCACCAAGGTATTCATAGATTCTTATGATGAGATTATGGCTCAAGCCAAGGATGAGGCTAAGAAGACTCTCGAGATGTACAATATCCTCGGCCTCAAGTACGAAGCGGTTAAGGCTAAACTTAGCGGTGGGCAATAAAACAGTCCCGTGAGGGGCTGTTTTTTGATGTTTAAGTATGTTAAAAATGTGACGAAAGTGTGTATTTTAGGCGTTTCTACGGCATAATGACAAGACTGCACAAACGAAAGAGATAAATACATACAATTTGCCACCCACCACACCGATATAGGTGTAAATAGTTACAAGGATTACAGAAATGTTTGTATAAATGTGGTATGGTATTTTACCCCCTTAACCTTTAGAATAGTAACAACGGTTGTTTAACCAAGAATATTATAAGATTATAATGTAGGAGGAAATTTTAATGGCAGGATTATCCTTAAAGAATATCTGCAAAGTTTACCCTAACGGATTTGAAGCTGTAAAGGATTTCAACCTTGAAATCGCAGACCAGGAATTCATTATTTTCGTTGGACCTTCAGGTTGTGGTAAGTCTACAACACTTCGTATGATCGCAGGTCTTGAAGATATCAGCTCAGGTGAGTTGAGAATCGGTGACAGACTTGTTAATGATGTTGAACCTAAGGACAGAGATATCGCGATGGTATTCCAGAACTACGCTCTGTATCCTCATATGACAGTTCAGGAGAACATGGCTTTCGGTCTTAAGTTAAGACATGTTCCCAAGGACGAAATCGATAAGATGGTTAAGGAAGCAGCTAAGATTCTCGATCTTACTCCCCTCCTTGATCGTAAGCCCAAGGCTCTTTCCGGTGGACAGAGACAGCGTGTTGCAATGGGACGTGCTATCGTTCGTAACCCTAAGGTTTTCCTTATGGACGAGCCTCTTTCCAACCTTGATGCTAAACTTCGTGTACAGATGAGAATCGAGATCGCTAAGCTTCATCAGAGACTTGGCACAACTATCATCTACGTTACACATGACCAGACAGAAGCTATGACACTTGGTACAAGAATCGTCGTTATGAAGGACGGTGTTATCCAGCAGGTTGATACACCTCAGAACCTTTACGACAAGCCTCAGAACCTCTTCGTAGCAGGATTCATGGGATCACCTCAGATGAACTTCCTTGATGCTATCGTAGAAGTACAGGGCGAGACAGCTTACCTTAACGTAGCTGGTCATTCAATTCCTCTTCCTCCCGCTAAGTCAAAGAAGCTTATCGAGGGTGGCTATGATGGAAGAAGCGTTACATTCGGTATCCGTCCTGAGGACGTTTATGATTCAGAAATGTACGTTGAGACATCTCCTATGAGTGTATTCGAATCACAGATTAAGGTTTACGAATTACTTGGTGCAGAAGTATTCTTATACTTCGATCTTGAGATGTTCCCTATGACAGCAAGAGTAGATCCCAGAACTACAGCTAGACCTGGCGATACAATCAAGTTTGCTCTTGATGTTGAGAAGATCCACGTATTCGACAAGGAAACAGAACTTGTTATTACAAACTAGTCTATAGTTTAACGATAAAAAGGAGATGCATTGCATCTCCTTTTTTGTTTCCTTTTATAACAAAATATAATACAATTAAACTATGTTAAAAAATAAGTTAAATCAGTTGTATAAACCCAACAGAATATTGTATTACATGGATGCTTCCGATGAGGACATTCAGGCATTTTACAAGGGTGAAATTCGCCCTGATATTTTATGCCTTGCCAACGCTTTCGGAACATATGATTCTCCGGGATTATTCTATATAGAATCTCTTGGAAAAGAGGTTATCGGAATCGAGTATAGAAACAATGATTCTCGAATTAATTATCCGACCAACTTACAATCCATAGAGTTGGATGGAGTTTTCTTTTACTCGATTGAGATTGAGAATGATGTTCCTATTTCCTTATCTTATGTAAAAGAAATATTCGAAGAGATAGCAGAAGATGATGATGCGCATAGAATATACAGCGATTTATCCATCAAGAAGTATCCTGAAATTATAGGTATATTCCCCAGCCTTAAAAAGACCAGGATTCTATACGAATGCGAATTAATACATGATAATGCTATGCCTATCATTAATGATGACGTACAATCATTTGATTCTAAGACTCTGTACGAGAAGGCATTCTATGATCCCATTACCAATCATTATAATTGGAATCATTTGGTTGCTTTTCTTGAGATGCCTATGGATCACGGCATACAGGATTTTGCTTTTGTTCATTTTGATGTTAAGGAATTCAGAGTCATCAATGAAGTCTATGGACATATCGCAGCCAACAAGGTTCTTTGCGATATAGTAAAAGCAATGAACGAGTCAGATATGGTTTATGCATCAGCAAGATGTCATAACGACAATTTTGCAATGATGATTAAGGACATGACAGAAGAAGAAACTCTTAGACGATTAACAGAGTTTTTTGATAAGTTATCGACTCTTGATGAAGATCCTCAATATAAGATTTATTATCGTTGTGGCGTCGTTCCTATGAAGCGTGCACTTATATCCGGCAACCGTGTTGCAGATGCAGGAAAGATGGCACAGGCGCTGGGAGTTAATCACAACAAGACAGATATCATCTTCTATACAGAAAAGATGCATGATGATATTTTGTGGGGCAATTTCATCAAGGCTTATGCGGATACTGCTATCAAGAATGATGAGTTTTTGGTATACCTTCAACCGAAGTTTGATATACATAAGGAAAAGATTAAGGGAGCCGAAGCACTCATTCGATGGAATTACAAAAAGAGTGATTTCCTACCTCCTTCAAGATTCATTCCTTTCTTCGAAAAAGACGGAACAATCGGTAAGATTGATGACATCGTTTTGAATAAAGTTTGTGAAGCTTTTGCAAGATGGAAAAAAGAAGGAAAAGTTTTATATCCTATATCCGTTAACCTTTCAAGAAATCGTCTTTATGATGAAAATATTATCGAGCATTTAATCGGTATTATTGATTCGTATGGAATCGAACATAACTTGATTGATTTTGAATTAACTGAGAGTGCAACGTATGATGATACTGAGCATATGATACAGGTACTTAATGAATTAAGAGCCAACGGATTCTTGATTTCAATGGATGACTTTGGAACAGGCTATTCATCATTCTCATTACTAACAGAGATGCCTATTGATACATTAAAACTTGATAAGAGTTTTGTTGATAAAGTTGGTGGTGAAGCTGATAAAGAACAGGATATCGCAGTAGTTAGACACATCGTATCTTTGGCCAAGGAACTTAAGTTCATCTGCCTTGCAGAAGGAGCAGAAAAAAAGACTCAGGTCGACAAGTTAAGAGAACTTGGATGCGACATAATACAGGGTTATTACTATAGTAAACCGATACCGATCTCAGAATACGAAACGTGCTATTTATAGGGCATTTCGTGCATAAAAATACGCGTCAATAAATATGTTTTTTTATTCGTGTCATAATATTGTTAGTTGATGAAAAACCCCTTTTTTTATTTTTTCAAAGTGGTATAGTGTAATCAATCAAAAGGAACAAACAGTTTACCTTTGAATCGAAAGATTTAGGATTGCTGTTCAAAGTTGAATTTTGATCCGAAAGTTTAAAATTTAATTTTCTTGTTTTCTTAAAAATAATAATAAAAATGTGACGGTTTTTGTTAAATTCTGTGACAAGAAAGTTGAAGGTTAAATGGACGGATTGATCGGAGACTGAGGCAGGAATTCTAAGCCAAGTAGATTATCAAAGAAGGAGAGGACAGGAATCAATCGATTATCTTCTCAAAGCTGTAAGACATAAGTCGATTATCGATGAGGTGTCAAAATGAATTTAATTAATATCGGATAGGAAGTTGTTTAGGAACATAGTTCCCGGGCGACTTCCTTTTTCGTATGTCTTTTTGTTTATAGTTTCCCCCAAAAGTAGTATAATGGTTAAGATTGTTGGATATTTGGAATATCTTACAACAATAATATAGAAGTAATAAGATTAGTTATGTCTTAATCAAATATTTAAGATGTAATGAAAAAGAGGTGACAGACTGTGAATATAGTTGTATTAGCAGGTGGTAATTCTACAGAGAGAGAAGTATCTCTCGTATCAGGTAAATGTGTATACGAAGCACTCAAGTCCAAGGGCCACAAGGTAGTGCTTCTTGATGTATATTTAGGATGCAAGGATTTGGATCTTGATAACCTTTTTGAGGATACAAGGGACTGGGCAGCAGGCATTGCAAATGTTGGTGTTAAGAATCCTACCAAGGAAGATATCAAGAGATTAAAGGGTGACGAAAAAGATTTCTTTGGCGTTAACGTCAGAGAGGCTTGTACCAAGGCAGATGTTGTATTCCTTGCCCTTCATGGCGCTAATGGCGAGGACGGTCGTATCCAGGCTGCACTTGATTTGATGGAAGTAAAGTACACAGGCACGGATTATCTAAGCTCAGCTGTGTGCATGGATAAGTCAATGACCAAGGATTTCTTATTACAAAAGAATATTCGTACTCCTCTTGCAAGAAATATTAATAAGAAAGAAGAAGCAAAAGCTGCACTTGATGTTATAGGATATCCTCTTGTAGTTAAGGCACCCAATGGCGGATCAAGTGTAGGTGTATTCATTGTAGATAATGAAGCAGAAGCGCTTAATGCAATAGATGAATGTTTCAAACTCGACAATCATGTTCTTATTGAGCAGTATGTTAAGGGTAGAGAATTTACCTGCGGGGTTGTAGATGGCAAAGCACTTCCCATAGTTGAGATTGAACCCGTTAGCGGATTCTATGATTATAAAAATAAGTATCAGGCCGGTAGCACTATCGAGACCTGTCCTGCAAAAGTATCCGATGAGATTACCAAGCAGATTCAAAAGCATGCAGAGGAAGCATTCGCTGCACTTCATCTTAAAGTGTATGCGAGAATAGATTTCCTTCTTAATGATAAGAACGAAGACTTCTGCCTTGAGGCTAATACAATTCCCGGTATGACACCGACTTCACTTATTCCTCAGGAAGCAGCAGTATTGGGAACTGACTTCGCAACACTTTGCGAGCAGATAATTCAGATTTCACTTAAAAAGTATGCATAATAAATTAGAGTAAGTTCTCATTAGAAACTGTATATAAGAAGTTTTGTATATAGTAAATAGGTTGAGTAAATAATTGTAGAAAAGAAATTGTAATGCATATCAAGCATGGAGAAAGACATGGAAATATTAACTCTTGAAAACATAGCTTCATATTGTGGTGGTAACATTGTTAACGGTGATGGATTTGATGCTAAGATAACAGGTGCTGCAATAGACTCCAGAAAAGTTGAAAAAGGCTTTATCTTTTTTGCATACAAGGGAGAAAAATCAGACGGACATGATTATATCGCCAAGGCATTTGAACTTGGTGCTGCAATCGTTGTCTGCGAGAGAGTTCCCGAGGGTGTCACAGGCACATGTATAGTTGTTCCTGACACTATCAAGGCATTAAAAGATATTGCTCGTTCATATAGAGAACAGCTTGGTATCAAGGTTGTAGGTGTTACAGGAAGTGTTGGCAAGACTACAACAAAAGAGTTCATAGCAAGTGTTCTTTCACAAAAATACAATGTATTCCGTACAGATAAGAATCAAAACAATCTTATCGGTCTTCCTTTATCCATATTAAATATAAGTGAAAATAATGAAGTAGCAGTTCTCGAAATGGGTATCTCCGAGTTTGGTGAGATGAGAGAACTTTCTTCAATGGCTAAGCCCGATATCTGTGTTATTACCAATATCAGTGCATGCCACTTAGAGAGTCTTGGTTCACTTGATGGAGTATTCAAGGCTAAGACTGAGATCTTTGAACATATGAATCCTGAAGGCAGTGTAGTAGTATGCGGCGATGATGAGAGACTCAAGAATATTAATGATGTTAACGGCAAGAAGCCTGTTACATACGGTCTTGATGAGAACAATGATGTACATGCTATTAAGGTACTTAACAGAGGTCTCTGGGGAAGCGAATGTACTATCGATAACGGAGAAGGTATGTTTACAGCAAGCGTACCCCTTCCCGGAAAGCATATGGTTATTAACGCACTTTGCGCATCCGCAGTAGGACGTCTTCTTGATGTATCACCCGAACAGATTGGATTCGGTATCTCATGCGTTAAGGCACTCGATGGACGTAATAACATCATGCAAAAGAATGGAATCACCATTATTGATGATTGCTACAATGCAAGTCCTGAGTCGATGAAACAGTCGCTCGAACTTTTAACAGAAGCAGTAACTCCTACGGTCGCAATCCTTGGCGATATGTTTGAGCAGGGTGAGAATGAAGACAAGAGCCACGAAGAAGTTGGCGAGTTTGCTGTAGAAAAGAATATAGGAACAATTGTCTGCGTTGGTACAAGATCCAAGAAGATGTACGACAAGGCTATGATGCAGGCATCATTAAAAGAGAATATAGAAGTTTTATACTTTGCAACAGTTGACGAAGCTATTGCTGCTCTTGGTGACTTTATTAAGAAGGATGACACAGTTCTTCTTAAGGCTTCTAACGGTATGAACTTTAAGAAAATTCTCGAAGCTCTTACCAGTGAAGATAATAAGGATATGTTCAAGGAAAGAACAGCTGAAGAACAGGCGGCTTCTAACAGTGCTCAGGCTTCAACTTCTTCATATACCGATACCGTAAAATCAGATGTTACAACTGACAGTTCTGTGAAAACAGATGCAACTTCTTTTGCAGGAACAACTCAGAGCGAAGCAAGCATTTCAAGTTCTGCAGATGTTACTTCAAATGCAGTCAAAGGAACAGATAGTAAAAAATCTAAAAAAGAAAAGAAAGCAAAAACAAGTGACGAAAAAGAAAAATCTGATTCAAGGATTCAGCTTATCGTTATTGTATCCATAGTGCTCGTTGCAATCATAGCAATTGCATCAACAATAGGAATCATCAAGTATAATCAGTATAAGGAAGCAACGCAGGGACATATCGTATTTTCTGCAAGTAATGGTTATTGCACTAAGGGAACATTTGAAAACAACATAATTGGAAAAGATGGGGATCCTGGAAAAATTGTATGGGCAGATGAAGATGTAGATGAATTTGGATTTAATTATGATGGTGCCTACATATACTACATAACACGAGTTGATGGCAAGGGTAATGAACTAGTCCGTTGCAAGAAGAACGGAAAGAAGAGTGAAGTTCTTTCAGATTGCGTAGCTTCATATGATGTTATTAAGAAAGGCGAGGTATTATATCTTGCAGACGGTAATCTGTATCTAGCCAAGGGCAAGAAGAATGAGACCAATCTGATAGCAGAGGGCGTCAGTGAATATTTCCTTAATAAGAAAAAGACCAAAGTTATGTACAGAACGTACTCTAACGAGGTTAACGTAGTAGGATTGAAAAAAGGACAGGTAGCAGAGAACATACAAAAAGATGTTACAATCCTTGAGTATACTACGCCTAATTTTTCTGAGATACTTTACAGAAAAAACGACGGACTATATTTTGCTAAAAAGAACAAGGAAGGCAAGCTTGTCAGCCCCGATGCAGGAGAACTCTTTATAGGTACTGAAGAAAAGAAAATCAAGTTATATTTTAAGGATGGAAATAATAAACTCTGGTATTATGAATCTGGCAATAAGACTGCATATCAGATAAAGGAAGAGTATGTCGATATTTTGGCCAGAGAATACAGTCTACCTGCACTTGTTCTGCTTAAAAAAGATAATTCTCTTGCACTTCTTTCGGGTAAAAAAACATATGATCTTGATACTTCGATGGGGGCATTTGTCCTTGGTGTAGATAAAAAAGCAGGCAAGATTTATTATACAGATTCCGCTTTTGGAAGTGGCAATACATCTCTATATTCTGTGACATACAAGGGTACTTTCAAAAAAGGTAAGACAAAGGTTGAAAGCACTAATGTAGCCAGCGTTGAATATACAGATAATAAGCATGTATTCGTTACTAAATTATCTGGGGATGGAACACATGATCTTTATGAGAATGAGGCACTTGTAGCAAGAAATGTACAGGAAGGCAGCCTCAAGAAGACAGTATATGGAGATGGTTTTGTTTTTGCATATCAGGTCAAAGATGATGAAGGATTCTATAAGATTGTTATATATGATGGCAAGAATATAAAAGATGTTGGTAGTTGCGTTGATCTTAAATATGTACCTTTAAGCAAGAAGAAAATTTACTTCATGTCTAAGGGAGATACAATGTTTGATGTGAGACTGTATAACGGAAAAAAGGTATCAACATACGTTGAGAATATCAATAATTTCATATATGCTCACTAATGAAATATATAGATAGTTCGGCGTGTATACAAATATCAACTTCAAATAAGTATGTTTGTTATAAGAAGTTGAAGAGTAATGAAGTGATAAGGAAACAGAATGTATATTATTAAAGGCGCGAGAATAATTGATCCCGCGAATGGCATAGATGAATACGGCGACATATATGTGGATGGCACCAAGATAAAGACAATTGTTTTTAATGAAGCCAGAACAAATGGAAATCTTAATTTATCCGATGCTTCAGATTCGGATGTTGAGATTATTGACGCCACAGGTCTTATTGCCGTGCCAGGTCTTATAGATGTGCATTCGCACTTTAGAGATCCCGGATTCGAATATAAAGAAGACATATTAACGGGTGCTAAGGCGGCAGCAGCCGGTGGATACACTACGGTCGTTTTGATGTGCAATACCAAGCCGACAGTTGATAATGTAGAGACGCTTACATATGTACTTGAAAAAGGAAAGAAGACAGATATAAAAGTTGAATCCTGCGGCTCAGTTACATATGGACTTAAGGGTGAAGAACTTACAGATTTTGATGCTCTCATCAAGGCAGGTGCTGTTGGATTCACCGATGATGGCATCCCTCTTATGAATGAAGATATCTTAAGAACTGCTTTTAAGAAAGCAGGAAAATATCCCATCAGCCTTCATGAAGAGGATAAGAATCTTATCAAGAATAACGGAATCAATCATGGCAAAGCAAGTGAGCATTACGGCGTATATGGTTCACCTCGTGAAGCAGAGATTAGTCTTATAAAAAGAGACCTTCAGATTGCACTCGAAGAAAACGGCATGATAGATGTGCAGCATATCTCTTCAAAAGAAGGTGTTGAACTTGTCAAAGAAGCTCTTAATAAGGATATTGCCAATCAGGGACTTAAGAATGTCGATGAGGCAAACGCATCTCAGACTTTCGTAAGACATATCCACGCTGAGTCGACGCCCCAGCATTTTTCACTTACAGAAGATGCACTTATAAAAAAAGGCACGCTTGCCAAGCTCAATCCTCCCTTCAGAACAGAGGAAGACAGACTGGCAATAATCGAAGGATTAAAAGATAACACAATAGATATCATCGCAACAGATCATGCGCCTCATGCCAAGGAAGAAAAGGATAAGAGTATCACCGAAGCACCGAGCGGAATGATAGGACTCGAGACAGCATTTGCGCTTGCGATTACGCATCTTGTTAACGAAGCAGGAATGAGTCTTTCGGATGTTATTAAAAAGTTTACAATCAATCCTGCTACGCTCTATGGTTTTGACAGAGGAACACTAAGTGCCGGTAAGGCAGCAGACATCACTCTTGTAGATATCGATGAGAAGTGGGTAGTAAGAGAAGAAGACATTAAGTCCAAGTCGAAGAACTCTCCTTTTATAGGAGAAGAATTAACAGGTCGTGTTAAGATGACCATATGCGATGGACGAGTTGTTTACAAATCATAATACAGTTTTAAGTATAGATAATACTGAAAAGAATTATTGATATTAAGAATAATGAAATAATCGATAACATGGAGGAACAATGTTTTACAAAAAGATAGACGAAGGAAAAGTCATCTCCCAAGAAGAAATATCAAAAGATATTTTCAGCCTCATTATCAAAAATGAAGGTGCAAAATATGCCAACGCGGGACAGTTTGTCGGAGTGTATCCCAAGGATAAGTCCACACTTCTTATGCGTCCCATAAGTATATGTGAGACAGATACAGACAAGGGCACAACTCGTCTTGTATATAGAATCGCAGGTAAGGGTACAAAAGAGTTCTCAACATTAAAAGAAGGAGATTCAGTAAAATTACTTGCTAACCTTGGCAATGGATTTCCTGTGGATGAAGTTAAGGGCAAGTGCATAGTATTAATGGGCGGTGGTATCGGAATTCCTCCCATGCTCGGCACTGCAAAAGCATTGGCAGGAGAAGATGTGCATACAGTTCTCGGATACAGAAATTCAGATACATTTTTATCGGATGAGTTCCTCAAGTATTCGAAGGTTTATATAGCAAGTGAAGACGGAAGTGTCGGAGTTAAGGGCAATGTAATCGATGCTATAAAAGCATGTACTAACCTTAAGCCCGATGTCATTATGGCATGTGGTCCCATGCCCATGCTTCGCGGCATAAAGAAGTATGCTGAAGAGAATAATATCAAAGCATACATCTCACTCGAAGAGAGAATGGCATGTGGTGTAGGCGCGTGTCTTGGATGCGTATGCAAGACCGTTCACAAGGACGAGCATTCACATGTTAACAATACAAGAATATGTACCGAAGGACCGGTATTTGATGCTACGGAGGTAGATATCTGATGAATACAAGAGTTAGTATAGCAGGCGTAGAATTCAAGAATCCCGTTATGAGTGCATCAGGTACATTCGGTTCGGGAATGGAGTATGTGAACTTCGTTGATCTTAACAGACTCGGTGCAGTAGTAACCAAGGGTGTCAGCAATGTACCTTGGCCCGGAAATCCCACACCCAGAGTTGCAGAAGTATATGGTGGTATGCTCAATGCAATCGGACTTCAGAATCCCGGCGTGGAAGTGTTCAAGGAAAGAGATCTTGCATTCTTATCCAAGTACGACACCAAAGTTATCGTTAATGTCTGCGGTAAGACTGTTGAAGATTATATCGATGCAGTAGAAAAGCTCAACGATACCAATGCGGATATGTATGAGATTAACGTATCATGTCCCAACGTCAAGGAAGGTGCTATCGCATTCGGTCAGAAAGCAGATGCACTTTTCAATATTACAGAGAAGATTAAAAAGGCTTCCAAGAAGCCAATCATTATGAAGCTTAGCCCCAATGTAACTGATATCACAGAGATGGCTAAGGCAGCAGAGGCAGCAGGCAGTGATGCAATATCTTTAATCAATACCATCACAGGTATGAAGATAGATATCGAGCGTAGAAAGTTCGTGCTTGCCAATAAGACAGGCGGTATGTCAGGTCCTGCGATTAAGCCCGTTGCTGTTAGAATGGTATACCAGTGCGCACAGGCAGTTAAGATTCCCATCATAGGAATGGGCGGTATAATGACAGCCGAAGATGCTATAGAATTCATGATGGCAGGTGCTACAGCTGTAAGTGTGGGCGCTGCCAACTTCATCAATCCTACAGCGATGATAGATGTTATAGATGGAATTGAGACCTACCTTAATAAACACAACATAGAAGACATCAACGAAATAATCGGATGTGTTCAATAACTGGAGAAATTAATGGCGATAAATAAGACTATAAAAGAAAAAGCATTTGCAAAAATCAATCTCGGACTCGATGTTTTAAGAAGACGCGAGGACGGATATCATGAAGTTAAGATGGTTATGCAGAGTATCGGAATCTGCGATGAATTGACATTCTCAACAGATGCAGATATCGAAGGCATAAAACTTGTTACGGATATAGATAATCTTCCCTGCGACGATTCCAATTTGATTGTTAAGGCAGCTAAGCTTATCACAGAAAAATACAATATCAAGCAGGGTGTTAAAATCGACCTTGTAAAAAATATCCCGATGGCAGCAGGTATGGCAGGCGGAAGCTCTGACGCAGCTGCAACATTCAGAGGTATCAACAGATTATTCGGACTTGGACTTACTGAAGAAGAGTTATGCAAGATGGCTGTTAAGGTAGGAGCGGATGTTCCTTTCTGTGTGTATGGTGGTACATACCTCGCAGAAGGTATTGGTGAGAAGTTAACCAAGCTTCCCGATATGCCTTCATGTGTCGTACTTGTAGTTAAGCCCAAGTTCGATGTATCGACAAAGCATGTTTACGAGAATCTTCATGTTGAGACCATAGAGAAGCATCCTGATATGGATACAATCATCGATTGTGTTAACAGAAAAGACTTAGGCGGTGTAGCATTCCATCTCGAGAATATCCTAGAGAATGTAACCGTAAAAGAATATCCCATCATCGATGAGATCAAGAAAAAGATGATAGAGTTCGGTGCCATGAACTCACTTATGAGTGGCTCAGGCCCTACAGTGTTCGGTCTCTTTGACAGCAAGGCCAACGCAGAGAGAGCAGCAGTTACAATAAGGGAGATGGAAGATGTTGGCGATGTGGTAGTTACCTGCTTTGAAGATTTAAGCAGTGACGAAGTCAGAAAAAAAGCCCGCATTACCATCAAGTCCGCAATGGATGATACGGACAATGTCAATGAAGTACATGACTGCGTAGCTGTTGAAAAAAGAGGTGTCATCAGTGCATCCTACTATGAGAAGGATCCTGAGAGCAAGTCCGATATCATCACTACCATTACTATAAGCGACAGAAAACTTGTGTACAAAAAAACCGGCGCGATAAACACTGAGATGATTATCACACCGGATGAAGCCACAAGCCAAGTTTACTCAACTCCCCACGGAGATATCGATATTGATATCATCTGCCATGAATTCGTACTCAACGAAATCGCTGACAGAATAGTGGTGGAACTTGAATACGATCTTATGTCAGGCAACAACAAGATGAGTTATTGCGACATGAGAATCGAAATAGATTACAATATTTAACGTTTACCTTTTTTCTTATCAATAGGAGTAGCGCCTGCTTTTTCCTGCAGTTTCTCAACTGTACGCTTGAAGGCGCTTTTCTTCTTTTGAGGAGGAAGTTCGTTCTTACCATGAGCAACCTTAACGGATGTAATGTACATACCGCTTACTACTGCCTTAACTTCCTTCTTAACGGGAATCGAATCAAAGATCTTTTCATCAGCAATCATGGTTACAAGCTGAGGACCAACCTTGGCCTTAACTACGGGAACCTTCATAAAACGAGAAAGCTTGGGAGCCTGGTCAACAACTGACTGAGGAAATCCCGCATCTTTGAAACGAACTTTTTTCTTATCTATTACAAGCATGGATATTGTCTGACGATTGGAGTCGAGCATATCCTGCTGTTCTTTCTGCTTTTTGTCCAATTTCTTACCAACGAAGAAAAGAACTATTACAGCGATGAGCATTACTCCGGTAATGGAGAGCATTACGATGGAGAAAGTATTTATAAGTAAAAGATTTGGCATCGTTTAAACCTCCGTAAAAAATTGCTCTCTAATTCTAACAAAAATAATTCAAAATAGCAAGGAATGGGCGTCTTGATTTATAAAAATTGCTGTGATATCATAAACGCGGTGCCCTTTTTTCAAGTATTGCATAGATAATAGGATAGAATACGTTAGAGGAAGGCGCATCTAACTGTGAGAGGAAGACATATGAGCGAGAGAGTTTTCAATATCATATGTGGTCATTACGGATGTGGCAAGAGCAACTATTCTGTCAATCTTGCGCTTGAGATGGCAGCGATGGGACGCAAGGTTATGCTTGTCGATCTGGACCTTGTTAATCCTTATTTCCTTTCATCCGCTTATAAGGACTTGCTTGAGGAAAATGGGATAAAAGTTATCGCTCCGCTTTTTGCCAACACCAATGTCGAGACTCCTGCATTACCTGCGGATCTTAACCTCGTATTCGAGACGGACAGAGATGTTGTTATGGACCTTGGCGGTGACGATGCCGGAGCAGTGGTTCTTGGCAGATATGCATCCATCCTTTCCAATATAAAATATGAGATGACTTACATTGTTAATAAGTACAGGAATCTTACATCCAACGCCGAAGATACGGAAGAGATTATAAAAGAGATCGAGGCGGCATCAAGATGCAAGGCCACCAATGTAGTCAACAATTCACATCTTAAGTGGGAGACGACTTTCGATACGATTAAGGATTCCATAGATTATGCCAAGCAGGTGGCAGCAGATTTGGGTCTTCCTTTTTCAGGCAGTACAATCCCCAAGTTCTTACTTGAGAACGAAGACGTTAAGAAGGAAATTGAAGCCTCGAGAGAGGTGTTCTTTCCTATAGATATATATGTAAAAGCTCCTTGGGAGTGATATCAATCATTATTTTCGTTTATTTTTTATGTTTACATACAGGTAAATAAGGCATATTATATGTAAATACGGCAAAGGGAAAGAGAGGAAAATACTATGGCAAAAGTTACTATTAACGAAACCTTATGTAAAGGTTGCGGTCTATGTGTTGAAGCTTGTCCTAAGAATTTATTGGTACTTGCAACAGACCATATTAATGCAAAAGGTTATCATCCCTCAACAATGACTGACGAATCTCAGTGCGTAGGATGTGCATCTTGTGCAATTATGTGTCCTGATGTGGCAATTACGGTAGAAAGATAGGAGGATATATAAATGGCAGAGAAAGTTTTAATGAAAGGTAACGAAGCTCTTGCCGAAGCAGCTATCCAGTGTGGCTGTAGACATTACTTCGGTTATCCCATCACTCCTCAGACAGAAGTTGCGGCTTACATGTCTAAGAGACTTCCTAAAGAGGGCGGATGCTTTTTACAGGCAGAATCAGAAATCGCAGCTATTAACATGGTTCTTGGTGCAACAAGTGCCGGTGTCAGAGCAATGACATCTTCATCTTCACCGGGAATTTCACTTAAGTCAGAAGGTGTATCCTACATCGGTGGTTCTGATCTTCCCGCACTTATTATAAATGTACAAAGAGGCGGCCCCGGACTCGGTGGTATTCAGCCTTCACAGTCAGATTACTGGCAGGCAACCAAGGCACTTGGCCATGGTGATTTCCAGCTTTTTGTACTTGCTCCTTCAACAATCCAGGAGATGGTTGACTTCGTATCACTTGCATATGAAGTAGGCGAGAAGTACAGAGTTCCTGCTATGATTCTTTCCGATGGTATGCTTGGTCAGATGATGGAGCCCGTTGAGTTCCCTACCAAGAAGGACGAACCCGTAGCTGATAAGCCTTGGGCTACCAACGGACATCAGAATAAGAGAAAGAAAAATATTATCAACTCATTATACATTCAGCCTGAAGAACTCGAGAATCTCATCAATGAGAGATATGAGAGATACGAGAAGATTAAGGCTAACGAGCAGAGAGCTGAAGAGTTCATGTGTGACGATGCTGAGATTTTCGTAGTAGCATTCGGCGCTAGCTCACGTGTATCAAGAAGTGCTGTTATGCAGGCAAGAGCAGAGGGAATCAAGGCAGGTCTTATCCGTCCTATCACTCTCTGGCCTTTCCCTGACAAGACTATAGAGAAGAATGTTGCGAAAGCTAAGAACTTCCTTTGCGTTGAGATGAACAAGGGACAGATGATTGATGATGTCAAGCTTGTTGTTAACGGACG
>JAEEQX010000072.1 GCA_016285575.1 Lachnospiraceae bacterium | reverse complement strand
AGGAAAGAAACTCGTCGTAATCAATCTTCAGCCCACACCCAGAGACAAGTATGCTAACCTCTGTATCTGCGGGAAGGTCGGCGAAGTGCTCTCACAGTGTTAGAAAACGAAAAGTTATTTAGTTGTAATATTTGATAGAAAAAGAGAATCTGATAATGGCCGTATTTAATGAAGGAAGTATACTTGAATTTAAGAAAAAGCACCCATGCGGCGGAAATACATGGAAGGTGCTTCGCGTAGGGTCCGATTGCAGGCTGCAGTGCGAGACCTGTGGGCACCAGATAGAGATAACCAGAAGCAAACTCGAGAAGAATATCAAGAATTTGCCCAATACGTAAAATAATTCTTGCGTATTGATTTTGGTTGTGTTATCATTTAAGTCCGTGATGAAATAATTCCTTGCTCCTATTTAGAGTAGGGGCCAGAGACCAAAAGGAGGTAATCAGCATGAATAAGTATGAGTTATGTGTTGTTGTCAACGCTAAGATCGAGGATGATGCCAGAGCAGCAGTAGTAGATAAGTGCAAGGCTTACATCGAGAGATTCGGCGGTACAATCGCAGAAGTTGAGGATGCTGGAAAGAAGAAGTTAGCTTACGATATCCAGCATATGAACGAAGCTTTCTACTACTTCATTCGTTTCGATGCAGAAGCTACAGCTCCTGTTGAGATCGAAAACCGTGTTCGTATTATGGACAACGTGCTCAGATTCTTAGTTGTTAGACTTGATGAGCAATAGAAAGTAGGTATATATGAATAAAGTAATTCTTATGGGTCGTTTGACCAGAGATCCCGATATGAGAGGCGAAGGCACAGGCCTTGTTGCCAGATACTCACTTGCAGTAGACAGAAGATTTTCCAGAAATGAAGAGAACAATACGGATTTCATCAACATCGTTGTTTTCGGAAAGGGTGCTGAGTTTGCTGAGAAGTATCTTAAGAAGGGAACTAAGGTATTGGTTACCGGACGTATTCAGACCGGTAGTTACACCAACAAGGATGGTCAGAAGGTTTACACAACAGATGTTGTGGCTGAAGACCAGGAGTTTGCAGAGAGTAAGAACGCTGCAGCTTCCAACGGGGGACAGACAGGTATGCAGTCATCAGACAGTCCCGTTGCGGATGATGGAGATTTCATGAACATGCCCGACGGAGTTAAGGATGATATGCCGTTTTAGTTTTTAGGAGGATTAATCATGGCATTCGTTAAAGAAAATAAAACAGCCGATCCTGCAATGAAGAGGAAAGGCGGAATGCGCAGAAGAAAGAAAGTATGCGTATTTTGCGGTAAGGATAACGAGATTGATTACAAGGATACAGCTAAGCTCAAAAGATACGTATCAGAGAGCGGTAAGATTCTTCCCAGAAGAATCACTGGTACTTGCGCTAAGCATCAGAGAGCTTTAACAGTAGCTATCAAGAGAGCTCGTCACGTTGCTTTAATGCCTTACACAGCAGACTAATTAGTGTTTAAAATGAATTAATGGAGTGTCGAACGTCTTCGGACGGTTCGACACTTCTTTTTTTGCAACGAGTGCATACGGAAATCATATAATAATTGTTAAAAAAATACCGATTATATATGCATATATAGATACCGTAAGCACAACATGTAGTAATGACATTAGAGATAAAAAAGTGGTATAATTACTCTAATTGTGAGCGTAAATATCGAAAGGGTATAGATATGGCTAAGAAGGTTAAAGTAAAAGGAAAGCTTAAGATTTATTTCTGGCTTCTTCTTGCTTTTGGAATCGTTCTTACTTTAATTGATATTCCGATTTTCTTTTTGAATATTATTTCCGGAATCGTTATTGCGGGATTCCTTATTATATACTTTGTCGGAATTGTATTCATGTGGATATATTTCAGACAATATCTGATTGACGAGATGGTCAACTTTGCTACTGAATACGGTCAGATTCAGAAGCAGATTTTGAAGGAACTCAATCTCCCTCATGCGTTACTTGATCATAAGGGCAAGATTGTATGGACCAACTCGGAATTCCAAAAAGTCATTGGCAATGAGAAGAGCTTCGGAAAAGCTATCTCAACTTATTTTGAAGACTTGTCCGATGACGTATTCCCTGTAGAAGAATTCGAAAATGAAGTCAATGTATCTTTTGAGGCGAGAGAATTCAGAGCCAATATCAAAAAGATCAGCATTGAGAATATGGTGCAAAACAGCCATTTCATCGAGGAATCCGATAACGAGGACTTTCTTTATGGATTGTATCTCTTCGATGAGACTGCACTTAAGATTGCATTAAAAGAAATCGACGACCAGAGTGTTGTCGTTGGTATGATATATATTGATAACTACGAAGAAGCACTCGAGAATGTCGATGACGTTAGACGTTCACTTCTCCTTGCTCTCGTAGACAGAAAGATTACCCAGTGTATATCTTCACTCGACGGTATCGTAAGAAAGACTGAAAAAGATAAGTATCTTCTTATCCTCAGAAAGAAATCGCTTAGCGAATTAAAGGAAAAGAAGTTTGATATTCTCGAGGAGATTAAGACTGTATCCATCGGTAACGAAAGACCTATTACACTTAGTATCGGTATCGGTCTTGACGGCTTATCATACAGCCAGAACTCAGAATTTGCCAGAGCAGCTATCGACCTTGCACTTGGTCGAGGCGGAGACCAGGCAGTTATCAAGTCACCCGGTAATGTACAATACTACGGCGGTAAGAGCCAGTCATCAGAAAAGAATACACGAGTTAAGGCGAGAGTTAAGGCCCAGGCTCTTAGAGAAATCCTTATTAACAAGGATCAGATATTTATCATGGGACATCGTCTTGCAGACGTGGACAGCTTCGGTTCTGCAGTTGGTGTTTATTGTATCGCCAAGGCACTTGATAAGAAGGCTACCATTATTCTTAATGATGTTACTCCTTCACTTAAGCCCCTTGTTGATTTATTTGATGGCAACGAGCAGTATCGCGGAATGATAGTTAACTCCGAGACAGCGCTTTCATCGGTTGGTAACAATGCAGCACTCGTTGTAGTTGATACCAATAAGCCTTCTATTTCAGAGTGTGCGGATATGCTTAAGTATTGTAAGGCTATCATAGTACTCGATCATCACAGACAGGGTGAAGAAATTATCGATAATGCGACTCTTTCATACGTTGAGCCCTATGCATCATCGGCGAGCGAAATGGTTGCAGAAGTTTTGCAGTACATAGATGAAGACGTTAAGTTAACAGGTATCGAAGCAGATGCTTTGTATTCAGGTATCATGATTGATACAAGTAACTTCATGACTAAGACGGGTGTACGTACTTTCGAAGCTGCAGCATACTTAAGAAGAAGCGGTGCGGATATTACAAGAGTTCGTAAGCTATTTAGAGAAGATGCATCAGAGTATCTTGCCAAGGCTAAGAGCATCAGAGATTCATTCATCTATAGGAATGACTATGCTATATCGGTATGTGAATCAGCAGAGTGTCAGAGCCCTACAATAGTTGCAGCTCAGACAGCTAACGAACTTCTTAACATTAACGGCATTAAGGCAAGTTTTGTATTTACCGAGTATCAGAATAAGATTCATCTTAGTGCACGTTCAATCGACGAACTTAATGTTCAGGTTGTTACCGAGAAGCTTGGCGGTGGCGGACATATGAATATAGCAGGCGCTCAGTTAGAGGGCGTAACCATGGAAGAAGCTATCGATAAGCTCAAGGAAGTTCTTGATTCCATGATAGACGAAAAAGAAATTTAATCTAAGACTACATTCATTAGACAACGGAGGACGACATGAAAGTAATACTTTTACAGGACGTAAAACCACATGGCAAAAAAGGCGATTTGGTTGAAATAAATGATGGATACGCAAGGAATTTTATCCTTCCTAAAAAACTCGGAGTTGAAGCTAATTCAGCTAACATGAATGACTTAAAACTCCAGAAAGCTAATCAGGAAAAGGTTGCAGCAGAGCAGCTTGCAGAAGCAAAAGCACTTGCTGAGAAGATTGAAAAACTTAAAGTTAAGATGACTATTAAGACAGGCGAGGGTGGCAGAACATTCGGTTCAATTACTGCCAAGGAAATCGCAGAAGCTTTAAAGGCTCAGCACGGAATTGACATCGATAAGAAGAAGATTTCCATGAGAGATGCCATTAAGAACATTGGTGAATTCAGTGTTGTTATCAAGCTTCACACCAAGGTTAGTGCTACACTTAGCGTTAGCGTTGATGCACAATAATTGATTTTTATCCGCATATTAGTATGCAGTGGATATAGACGGAGAGTACGTAATGGAAGAGGCAGTTGTTACACAAAAACAGCCCCAGGACCTTAAGGCTGAGCGAAGTATAATCGGCGCCATACTTATGAATCCTGACGATGTCATGAAGGCAACGGATATCATAAGTTCGGAGGACTTTTATTCCAGGGAATACGGAGTGATATTCGAGACATTGGTCAAGATGTACAATGAGAAGATTCCCATCGACCCGGTTACTTTGCAGGACAAGTTAAGAGAGACAGGCCTTCCTGAAGAAGCATTTTCAGATGATGTTTTAAACCAGTTCCTTAATGATGTTACTACATCGGCAGGAGTGGAAGGCCATTGCAATATAGTCTACAGTAAGTCTGTAAAAAGAAGACTCATCAAAGAATGTGCCAATATCACCAACAGATGCTATTCAAGCAAGGACGGTGATTTGGATTCGATTCTTGATGATACCGAAAAGCAGATTTTCAAGATAGTTCAAAAGAGAAACACAGAGGATTTCGTTCCCATCAACGAAGTCGTTATGAAGGCTCTCAAGAACATAGAGAAAGCGCATAATACCGACGGTACCGTTACAGGTATTGCATCCGGATTTACGGATCTTGATTATAAGACCACAGGATTTCAGCCTTCAGACCTTATTCTTTTGGCTGCACGTCCTTCAATGGGTAAGACAGCGCTTGCTCTTAATATAGCAATTCATGTGGCAGCAGTTGAAAAGAAGCACGTAGCTGTATTCTCGCTGGAAATGAGTAAGGAACAGCTCGTTAACCGTCTTCTTGCTCAGGAGTCCCACGTAGATTCACAGGGCATTAGAACAGGTAACCTTGCAGATAAGGATTGGGCAGCTCTTATCGAGGGTGCCGAGATTGTAGGCAGATCCAATCTCTATATAGATGATACTCCCGGTATTTCGATTCCGGAACTTAGATCCAAATGTCGTAAGCAGGCAGCGGAAGGAAAGCTTGATATGATTATCATCGACTACCTTCAGTTGATGACAGGTTCAGGCAAAGCAGAGTCCAGACAGAACGAAGTATCTGAGATATCAAGATCGCTAAAGGCTATAGCCAGAGAGTTATCGGTTCCCATCATAGCGTTATCACAGTTATCCCGTAAGGTTGAGGATAGAGCTGATCACAGACCTCAGCTTTCAGACCTTCGTGAATCAGGTGCCATCGAGCAGGATGCCGATGTTGTAATGTTCATAGACAGAGAGCGTTATGAGGTGGATGAGGTTAACAAGGCTACGATTATTATCGCTAAGCAGAGAAACGGCCCTATCGGCGACGTCAACCTCATGTGGCTTCCTAAGTTTACTCAGTTCAAGGATATGGATAGAAGTATGCTCAAGGAAGAGAGCGAACAATAAAGATTTGAATCAGAACAATAAAAAAGCAATTCGGAATATTCCGGATTGCTTTTATTTTTACTTTTAGAATTATCTTCTAATTATGCCTGAGCGATAGCGCCAGCGGGACATCCGTCTGCACAACTTCCGCAATCAAGACACTTATCTGCATCGATAACGTACTTGCCGTCGCCTTCTGCGATAGCTTCAGCGGGACACTGAGCTGCACAAGCGCCACACATTACGCAAGAATCACTGATAACATAAGCCATGGTATTTTTCCTCCTTAAATCATCAAATAACAATATGTTAGCCGTACATATTCGTAAACATAGTTTATTATAATTCTGTCCAAATTTCAAGGTGTTAGAATAATATATCTCTTTTCTTTACATACATGGGCTTGAATGCTATAATTAATAGTTGTTTTTGCATTATAAATAAAGGAGTTTTGATATGTACAACAAGGTCGAAACCGACTTGAATTTCGTCGGAAGAGAAAAAGAAGTAGAACAGTTCTGGAAAGACAATGACATTTTCAGAAAAAGTATGGAAAACAGAAAGGAGGGACCGACATATACATTCTATGACGGGCCGCCTACGGCTAACGGAAAGCCTCATATAGGACACGTTCTTACAAGAGTTATTAAGGATATGATTCCCAGATACCGTACCATGAAGGGATACATGGTTCCCAGAAAGGCCGGATGGGATACTCACGGACTTCCCGTAGAACTTGAAGTTGAAAAACTCCTTGGACTTAACGGTAAAGAGCAGATCGAAGAATACGGTATGGAGCCCTTTATCGATAAATGTAAGGAATCAGTATGGAAATATAAGGGTATGTGGGAGGATTTCTCCGGTACTGTCGGATTCTGGGCAGACATGGACGATCCTTATGTAACATATCATGATAATTATATTGAGTCTGAGTGGTGGGCACTTAAGGAAATCTGGAATAAGGGCCTTCTTTACAAGGGCTTTAAGATTGTACCTTATTGTCCTCGTTGCGGAACCCCTCTTTCGACCGCAGAGGTTTCACAGGGCTATAAGACAGTAAAAGAGCGTTCAGCTATCGTTCGTTTCAAGGTAAAGGGTGAGGATGCTTACTTCCTTGCATGGACAACAACTCCTTGGACACTTCCTTCCAACGTTGCGCTTTGTGTGAATCCTTCGGATACATACTGCAAGGTTAAGGCGGCTGACGGTTATACATATTACATGGCTAAGGCTCTTCTTGACAGCGTTCTTTCTCCTCTTGCAAAAGAAGGTGAGAAGGCATACGAGATCCTTGAAGAGTATGTTGGTAAAGATCTTGAGCATAAAGAATATGAACCCTTATATGATTGCGCTAAGGCAGTAGCTGATAAGCAGAACAAGAAGGGATTCTTCGTTACATGCGACGATTACGTTACTATGTCAGATGGTACAGGTATCGTACATATCGCTCCTGCATTCGGTGAAGACGATGCCAATGTCGGCAGAAACTATGACCTTCCTTTCGTACAGATGGTTGATGACAAGGGTGTTATGCTTGATGCCACACCTTTTGGCGGTATGCGTTGTAAGCCCACACAGGCCGAGATGGACAGAGGTGCCATAAGCGCTGACCCTGAAGTAATCAAAGAACTTTCTTCAAGAAAGCTTTTATACGATGCTCCTAAGTTCGAGCATGAATATCCTCACTGTTGGAGATGTGATACTCCTCTTATCTACTATGCTAGAGAGTCATGGTACATCAAAGAGACAGCAGTAAGAGATGACCTTATCAAGAATAACAACACAGTTAACTGGATTCCTGAATCAATCGGTAAGGGAAGATTCGGTAACTGGCTTGAGAACATTCAGGACTGGGCAATCTCCAGAAACCGTTACTGGGGTACTCCTCTTAATATCTGGGAGTGCGAGTGCGGTAAGTTTGAATGTATCGGAAGCAGAGAAGAGTTAAAAGAAAAGAGCGGTATTGCGGACGCTGACAAGATCGAACTTCACCGTCCTTATATCGATACCGTTACTATTAAGTGTCCTGACTGTGGTAAGGATATGCATAGAGTACCCGAAGTTATTGACTGTTGGTTTGATTCAGGTGCGATGCCTTTTGCACAGCATCACTATCCTTTCGAAAACAAGGAACTTTTCGAATCACAGTTCCCTGCACAGTTCATCTCAGAGGCTGTTGACCAGACAAGAGGTTGGTTCCACTCACTTATGGCTGAGTCCACACTTTTGTTCAACAAGTCCCCTTATGAGAACGTAATCGTTCTCGGTCTTGTTCTTGATGAGAACGGACAGAAGATGAGTAAGAGTAAGGGTAACGCGGTTGATCCTTTCGAAGCACTTAAGAAGCACGGTGCAGATGCCATCAGATGGTATTTCTACACCAACTCAGCTCCTTGGCTTCCCAACAAGTTCTCTGATGCAACAGTTGTAGAAGGTCAGAGAAAGTTCATGGGAACACTTTGGAACACATATGCGTTCTTTGTACTCTATGCTAATATCGATGAGTTCGATGCAACCAAGTACACACTTGATTACGATAAACTTCCTGTAATGGATAAGTGGTTATTATCAAGACTTAATACTACTATCCGTGAAGTTGACAACAACCTTGAAAACTATAGAATCCCTGAAGCAGGCCGTGCGCTTGATGACTTCGTGGATGAGATGAGTAACTGGTACGTTCGTCGTGGCAGAGAGCGTTTCTGGGCTAAGGGTATGGAGCAGGATAAGATTAATGCATATATGACTCTTTACACAGCACTTGTTACAATCGCCAAGACAGCAGCTCCCATGATTCCTTTCATGAGTGAGCAGATCTACAGAAACCTTGTATGCTCGATCGACAAGAATGCTCCCATTTCGGTTCACCTCTGTGACTTCCCCGAAGTAAACGAGAAGATGATCGATACAGAGCTTGAAAAGAACATGGATGCCGTTCTTAAGACCGTTGTTATGGGACGTGCCTGCAGAAATGCTTCCGCTATCAAGAACAGACAGCCTATCGCAAACATGTACATCAAGGCTTCTAAGGTTCTTGACGGAGAGTATCTTGATATAGTAAGAGATGAGCTTAATATTAAAAATGTAGAGTTTAAGGATGATGTATCTGAATTCTCAACATACATCTTTAAGCCACAGCTCAGAACTGTTGGTCCTAAGTATGGTAAGCTTCTCGGAGGCATCAAGGAGTATCTTGCAAATGTCAACGGAACAGAAGCTATGAATACTCTTAAGGCTGATGGAGCACTGAAGTTTGATGTTAACGGAGAAGAGGTAAGCCTCACAGAGGAAGATCTTCTTATCGAGGTAGCTCAGAGCGATGACTTCGTAACAGAGGGTGATAATACAGTTACAGTAGTTATCGATACAAAGCTTACACCTGAACTTATTGAGGAAGGTTTCGTTAGAGAGATCATTTCTAAGGTTCAGACAATGCGTAAGGAAGCTGGCTTCGAGGTTATGGACCGCATAACACTTTACATGGATAATAACGATAAACTTGCAGGTATAGTTGCTGCCAACGATGATAAGATCAAGACAGCAGTTCTTGCAGAGCATATCGTTCTTGGCCAGATGGCTGGATTTACAAAAGAATGGGATATTAATGGCGAAGACGTCATCATCGGTGTAGCAAAATAAGTCGTATATTCCATAAACATGACGCGAGGGAGGGATATCCTATGGTTAAGGTTGCAAGTGTAAACAAGGAACAGTTCAAAAAAGAGGTTGCTGCGAACGTCAAGATGCTTTACCGTAAGACTCTTGATGAAGCTACACCACAGCAGATTTATCAGGCTGTCAGCTATGCTATCAAGGATGATATCATTGATAGATGGATAGCTACTCACAAGGTTTATAAGAAACAGAACGTTAAGAAGGTTTATTACCTTTCAATGGAGTTTCTTATGGGACGTCAGTTGGGTAATAATCTGATCAACCTCGGTTACTATAATGAGATTAAGAAGGCGCTTGAGGAAATGGGACTCGATATAAACTTTATCGCGGATCAGGAGAGAGACCCTGCTCTTGGTAATGGTGGTCTCGGTCGTCTTGCTGCATGCTTCCTTGATTCTCTTTCAACACTTGGATATCCTGCTTATGGCTGCGGTATCCGTTATCGTTACGGTATGTTCAAGCAGGCTATCGTTGATGGCGCTCAGGTAGAGGAACCGGATGACTGGTTAAAGAATGGATATCCTTTTGAAGTAAAGCGTGCAGAGTATGCATGTGACGTTAAGTTCGGCGGATATGTAAGAGTAGAAAACAGAGATGGAAGAAATCATTTCATCCA
>JAEEQX010000071.1 GCA_016285575.1 Lachnospiraceae bacterium | reverse complement strand
GTTACCCTTCTCCTCTTCGGCACCTATATTAACGATACCGACAGTAGGATTTTCGATGCCAAGCATCTTTTCCATATAGACGCTACCCATCTTGGCGAACTGAACAAGGTTCGAAGGCTTGGAATCTACATTGGCTCCACAGTCTATTAATAAGGAAAAGCCCTTGCTGGTAGGAATAAGTGGAGCAAGAGGAGGTCTGTCAACGCCTTTGATACGACCTACTATAACCTGTCCGCCTACCAATACCGCTCCGGTTGATCCGCAGCTTACAAAAGCATCCGCTTCTTTATCTCTAACCATTTGCATGCCAAGCACAATGGATGATTTCTTCTTTTTTCTAATAGCAGCCACAGGGGGCTCTGCCATGGATATAATCTCGGACGCTTCGACTATCTCAAGTCTTTCCTTATCATAAGTCATACTCTCAAGCTTGGGCATAATCATATCCTTTACACCCACGAGATATATTTTCAAATTGTCAGATTCATTCAGTGCATCTATCGCACCCTGAATAACCACATCGGGAGCATTATCTCCGCCGTGAGCATCAAGTGCAACCTTAACCATTTCACCCATTTTTCAGCCTCTCGTTATTCACATAAGCACACAAAAATACAACTTTAAATATACTAAAATAAGTAGGAAAAATCAAGTTATTCCTTAAAGATAAACTTTTTGTTGACAAAGTGAAAATCAAACTGTATACTCTTTAACGTACGTATATTGAAGATTTAGGGAATTGGAGGTGTAAAGATATGTCTATTTGTCCTAAGAACAAATCATCCAAAAGCCATAGAGATAAAAGAAGAGCAAACTGGAAGATGGGAGCTATTACTTTAGTTAAGTGTTCTAAGTGTGGCGCTTTAACAGTACCCCACAGAGTTTGTAAGGCTTGCGGTTGCTACAACAAGAAAGAGATCATTAAATTAGACGAGGAATAATTCACTTTCGATTAATAATGATACTACAACCTTTCCGATATTCGGAGAGGTTTTTTATTTGCTCTGCACTGATATAACATATTCAGTATACCTAGATATGATAATCTGAAAAGAAAAAGCCCGCCACTCTATTAGTGACGGGCTTTTGTTTATAAATTTATTGATTAGTTGTTAGCTGCCTGGCAAACTGTGATGGCGATAACACCAACGATATCCTGCCATGAGCATCCTCTTGATAAGTCGTTAACAGGCTTAGCGATACCCTGAAGAATAGGTCCGTAAGCATCAGCCTTAGCAAGTCTCTGTACAATCTTGTATGAGATGTTACCTGCATCAAGGTTAGGGAAGATAAGAACGTTAGCCTTACCTGCAACATCTGAGTTAGGAGCCTTGGACTTAGCTACAGCGGGAACGATAGCTGCGTCAAGCTGGAACTCACCGTCAACAACGAGGTCAGGATACTGTTCCTTAGCAATCTTAGTAGCCTCAACCATCTTGTCTACAAGCGGATGTCTTGCAGAACCAACTGTTGAGTGTGAAAGCATAGCACATACAGCCTTCTCTCCTACCAAGCTCTCGAAGCTCTCTGCTGAAGAAGCTGCGATAGCTGCAAGTTCTTCGGGATTAGGATCCTGGTTAAGTCCGGAATCTGCAAAGATGAATGTTCCGTTTGCACCGTACTCACAGTTAGGAACGTCCATGATGAAGAATGCTGATACAAGCTTGCATCCAGCCTTGGTCTTAAGAATCTGAAGCGAAGGACGAAGTGTATCTGCTGTGGAATGGCAAGCACCTGCAACAAGTCCGTCTGCATCTCCAGCCTTTAAAGCTACGATACCGAATGTAATTGTATCTTTAAGGAGAATCTCTCTAGCTTCCTCGGGAGTCATACCCTTAGCTTTTCTTGTCTCATATAAAAGATTAACGTAAGCATCAAGCTTATCGCATGTAGCGGGATCAATGATAGATGCCTTGGAGATATCTACTCCTGTGCTCTTAACATGCTCATCAATCTCAGCCTGGCTACCGATAAGAACGATATCTGCGATGCCTTCCTTGATTGCTCCCTCAGCGGCAAAATATGTACGATCGTCCATAGTTTCCGGAAGAAGAATCGTCTTTTTCTGCAATTTTGCTTTTTCTTTGATTCTGTCTACGAATGCCATTTTTTTATCTCCTTTTTATATTTATATACATTACTATATACATATTATCTTATTGACATTAGTTATAAAAAATATATCTGCCAACTCGATAATTATACATTCATTTAAGTTCGTCTTCAAGATAGACCTAGTAAATCTTCTACCTCTTCCCGATGTTTATTTTAATTTCCGGAAGACAACTTTGTAATAGCTGCTTCGATTCTCTTAATCGACTCTTCTTTACCAAGTACTTCGAGTATCTCAGTTGCTCCACAAGGTGTCATCTGCTTACCTGAAAGAGCTGTTCTGATAGGCCATAAAACTGTGCCATTCTTAAGTTCTTTTTCAGCCGCAAAGTCTACAAGTAACTGATAGAGATCATCGTTATTATACTTATCTGTAGGAAGATCATTGAGTACAGGAAGGATATCATTTAATACCTTAAGTGAGATTTCCTTGTCTGTCTTCATCTTCTTATGAACATACATCTCTGAATCATACTCAGGTACTGCTTCAAAGAAATCGATATGGTCCTTGATATCGGGGAATATCTCGATACGAGTCTTAACCATCTCTGCTATCTTCTTAAGATCAAGGTCTTTTGTGATAACTTCCTTAATATATGGTAAAGCCTTCTCATAGAAAGCATCAAAATCCATAGCCTTGATGTATTCACCATTCATCCATTTTAACTTGGTATAGTCGAATACCGCAGGGGACTTATTAATATGTCTGTAATCGAATTTTTTGATTAGTTCATCAAGAGACATAATCTCCTGATTGTCATCAGGGCTCCATCCAAGAAGTGCTACGAAGTTAACGATAGCATCCGACAAAAATCCCTGCTCTATTAAATCTTCATATGAAGAATGTCCGCATCTCTTTGATAACTTCTGATGGCTTTCATCAGTAATAAGAGGACAATGAACATATACGGGAACTTCCCAGCCAAATGCTTCATAAAGTCTATTGTACTTGGGTGATGATGAAAGATACTCATTACCTCTTACAACATGAGTAATTCCCATAAGATGGTCATCTACAACATTTGCAAAGTTATATGTAGGGAATCCGTCGGACTTGATAAGTATCATATCATCAAGTTCGGAGTTATCTACTGTAATATCTCCATAAATTTCATCATGGAATGTAGTTGTGCCTGTGTTAGGGTTATTCTGTCTGATAACATAGGGCTTACCAGCTGCAAGATTAGCCTCTACCTCTTCCTTGGATAACGAAAGACAGTGCTTATCATAGACGGTAATCTCCTTATCGCCTTCTTTTCTATTTAAAGTAGCAAGTCTCTCCTTATCGCAGAAACAATAATACGCTTCACCTTTTTCTATAAGCTTCTTGGCATACTCAAGATATATACCGCTCTTTTGTCTGTCAGACTGTACGTAGGGTCCAAAACCCTTGTCTTTATCAGGGCCTTCATCATGTATAAGTCCTGTCTTTTCAAGAGTTCTGTAGATGATATCTACCGCACCCTCTACATATCTCTCCTGGTCAGTATCTTCTATTCTTAATATGAAGTCTCCATCCTCATGCTTTGTTATAAGATAAGCATAAAGTGCTGTACGTAAGTTACCTACATGCATTCTACCTGTGGGTGAAGGAGCAAATCTCGTTCTGATTTTAGTCATTTTTGATTTAGAATCCTAAAATAAGGATTATTCCTTTCGTTAATATAAAAAATCGACATTTATTATACCATAAAATACACAAATAATTTAAAAAATTCGAAAATTATAATATAATTACATGTGTTTCAGTGAAACGCACACATGATTTTATTCGTATATAAAACATATTATATAAGGAGAAATCTATGATTAAATCTGACCAGCACATGCACTCCTCTTTTTCAGGAGACAGCCAGGCTAAAATACCGGATATAATTGATTCGGCCATATCTAAAGGCCTTGATATTATATGCCTTACAGACCATTATGATCCTTTGTTCCCCTGCTATCAGGAAGGTGAGGATGCAATATTCGATCTCGATACCAAAAGTTATAACGAAACAGCTATTAAGATAAGGAATGATGAATCCATCCAATCAAGAATAAAAGTAAGAGTAGGAATGGAACTGGGTATTTATCCTAAGATTTACGATATGTGCAAAGATATTGTAAAAGAATATCCTTACGACTTTATCATTCTCTCATCTCATACTGCAGACGGACTCGATCCATATCTTAAGAAATACTGGGATGAATTCGAAAATCCCGTAGATGGTATAACAATGTATTACGAAGAGATCCTCAAAAATGTTAAGAACTTCAAGGATTTCGATGTATACGGCCATCTCGATTACTGCTTAAGATACACTACCACTACAAAAGAAGAAAGAAACATCAATAACTATAAAGAAATCTTCGAAGAAATCTTCAAAAGCTTGGTTAATGACGGCAAAGGAATTGAAATCAATTCGGGAGGCTTGAGAAGAAAAGGCTATAATATGTTCAATCCAAGCGAAGAAATTCTTAGATTCTATAAGGAATGTGGCGGAGAAATCATCACTTTCGGAAGCGATGCTCATACACCCGAAGATGTAGCATATGGCATAAAGGAAGCCTATGATATTTTGAAGGGAATCGGTTTCGAATATATAGCTGATTTCAAGGAAAGAAAGATTAATTTCACTAAACTCTAATTAATAAATATTATTTATATAACCAAGCAATAAAATAGCCCGGCGTCGCCGGGCTTTATCTTTTTAAATATGCTTTTAAGATTAACTTATGGATTAGCTTCTGGGATGAGTCTTATCATACACATCTCTTAAGTGGTTCTGTGCATTGCTAAGATATATCTGAGTTGTAGATATATCGGAGTGTCCAAGCATCTCCTGAACCGCCTTAAGTTCTGCACCATTCTCAACAAGATGAGCTGCAAATGAATGTCTCAATGTATGAGGTGTAATATCTGCCTCGATACCTGCCATCTTGGTATATGTCTTGATCAATTTCCAAAATCCCTGTCTACTCATCTGAGAGCCTGAGCAGTTAACAAAGAAATAATCGGATTCATTATTTTCAAGCAATACATCTCTGGAATTAAGGATATATTCGGTAAGTGCATTATGTGCCTTTGTACCAAACGGAATAAGTCTCTCTTTTTTAAGATCTCTAATCTTAATGAAATCCATACTGAGATTGATATCCGAATTCTCAAGAGAAATAAGTTCGCTAACTCTGATACCTGTAGCATATAAGAGTTCAAGCATAGCCTTATCTCTGATCTGCTTGGGAGTCTTGCCTGAAGGCTGCTCTAAAAGAAGTGTAACCTCATTCTTGGATAAGATATTGGGAGCCTTCTTTTCAATCTTGGGAGCCTTGAGATCCTTAGCAATATCATCTTCAAGAACATTGGAGTACTGTAAGAATGCAAACAGCGCTTTAATAGAGGCAATACTTCTTGAAATAGAAGCATTGGCGAAATTGTTCTCGAACATTGAATTTATATAATCATTTAAATCGGATATTTTAACTTGATTCCAATTGTTAATTCCATGGTCATTAAGATAAGTGATTAATTTACGCAAATCTCTTTTATATGACATCTCAGTATTTTCGGATGTTTTTTTCTTGTTGTGGATGTATTCTATAAAGAGCAATATTTGCTGTTCCATGGTAACCCTTCCGGAATAACTAAGCTGTTAGATGTCAACACATTATGTTAATCGTTGACTGCATAAGTTATTATACTTAAAAGAGGTCAAAAAAGCAACGAAAAAAAGAGAAAAAAGTAAGAAAAAAAGCCTATTTTAAGCCATTCGTGAAACATCAATCCATATCTTGACGACATTTTTCATCCGATAACAAAATGTAGTTTTTCCTGTTTAACATGTTAATTATGTTAATTAAATAAGACCTTAATTGTGATTATTTCTACTCATTATGTAAAGTGGATATATTGACTGAGTCAGTCATAGAAAAAGATAGCCCGGCGCGTTGCGCCGGGCATATATTATGTTTAATAAATAATGTAATAAACTTACTTCTCATTCAAGTGGGAAAAGTATTAACATTACATGTCTTCAAGAAGTTTGTTGACACTCGCAAGTTTTACACATATTACGAAGATATCCAATGCCTGTGATAACTCTTCTATCGGAGGGAATGTAGGAGCAATTCTGATATTGGAATCGAATGGATCCTTCTTATAAGGATATGTTGCTCCGGCTCCTGTCATATTAACTCCAGCTTCCTTGCACATACCAACTATTGTCTTAGCGCATCCATCCATACTATTGAATGATACGAAGTATCCTCCGTGAGGATTGCTCCATGAGCCAATGCCTAATCCGCCAAGTTCCTTTTCAAGTTTCTCATGAACCAATTCAAACTTAGGTCTAAGGATTGCAGCATGCTTTTTCATATGAGCCTTAATACCATCGAAGTTCTTGAAGTATCTTACATGTCTAAGCTGATTGAGCTTATCATGTCCAATTGTCTGAATTGTAATTACTGATTTAATGAAATCAAGATTCTTCTTTGATGTACCAAGAGCTGCTATACCACTGCCGGGGAATGTAATCTTGGATGTAGAGCAGAACTTATATACCATATCCTCATTACCATTCTTCTGACACTCAGCAAAAATCTCAAGAAGATCATCCTGATTGTTATCATATAAATGATGCACGTTGTATGCGTTGTCCCAGTAGATTCTAAAGTCCTTAGCAGCTGGCTTAAGCTTGGCGAATCTCTTAACAACTTCATCTGAATAAGTAATACCTGTAGGGTTAGCATACTTAGGTACGCACCAGATGCCCTTGACTGCAGGATCATTATTAACGAATTCTTCAACCATATCCATATCAGGGCCATCAGCCTTCATGGGAATATTGATCATCTCAATACCGAACTGCTCTGTAATGGCAAAATGTCTGTCATAACCGGGCACAGGGCATAAGAACTTAACCTTATCAAGCTTACACCAAGGAGTAGAACCGCATACACCCAAGATCATGGAACGACATACAGTATCGTACATTATATTAAGTGATGAATTGCCGAATACGATTACATTATCAGGGGAAATGCTCATCATATCAGCCATGAGCTTTCTTGCTTCCTGAATACCAAGTAATTCACCATAGTTACGACAATCTATACCTGCATCCGACTTGAAGTTGGAATTAGGATTAAGAGTATTGAAGAAATCAGCTTCCATATCAAGCTGCTCTGCACCGGGAAGACCTCTTGCCATATTAAGCTTAAGCCCCTTGCCCTTAGCATCTTCATACTCTGCATTTAACTTCTTTTGAAGTTCAATTAATTCTTCTTTACTTAATGAGGAATACTCTTTCATAAGATTATGAACTCTATAGAGGCGAGTTCTCTCCTTCTTAGATTACTTAAAATATCTTTAATATTTTAATACGTGGAGCCGATTTCTTCAATATATAATTATAAAGAAAACAATTAAAAAACTAATTAATTACAAACTCTAAAAAACTATATATCCATCAAAAAACCTCCCGCACATTGTGCGAGAGGTTTTGTTTTACTTAGCATAATCAATTACTCTTGTTTCTCTAATGACATTAACCTTAACCTGACCTGGATATTTAAGTTCATCCTCAATCTTCTTGGAAATGTCATGAGCAAGTAATACCATATCATCATCTGTAATCTTATCAGGTATTACCATTACTCGTATTTCTCTACCTGCATGAATAGCAAAAGATTTTTCAACACCGTCAAAATTGTTGGATAATTCTTCAAGTTCTGTAAGTCTAGTTGTATAAGCACCAAGTGTCTCTCTACGAGCACCGGGTCTTGCAGCAGATATAGCATCTGCAGCCTGCACGATACGTGCAATAAGTGAAGTAGGTTCTACATCACCATGGTGAGCTTCAACTGCATTGATAACAATAGCAGGCTCATGATACTTACGACATAACTCGGTACCAAGTGTAACATGTGTACCTTCCTGATCATGATCGACAGCCTTACCAACGTCATGTAATAATCCGGCTCTTCTTGCCATCTTAGGATCTACGCCGATTTCCTCAGCTAAAAGTCCTGCAATATGAGCAACTTCAATGGAATGCTTAAGTGCATTCTGGCCAAAACTTGTACGGAAATGTAACTTACCGAGAATCTTGATAAGTTCAGGATTAACGCCATGAACACCTGCTTCAAGTGCTGCGTTTTCACCTTCCTCTTTCATGATGTTCTCGACTTCCTTCTGAGCCTTTTCTACAGACTCTTCAATCTTAGCCGGATGAATTCTGCCATCAAGAATGAGTTTTTCAAGTGCGATACGGGCAACTTCTCTTCTTACAGCATCAAAGCCTGAGAGAACAACTGCCTCGGGAGTATCATCAATAATGAATTCAACTCCTGTCATCTGCTCAAGAGTTCTGATATTTCTACCCTCTCTACCGATAATTCTTCCCTTCATATCATCATTGGGAAGGTTAACTACCGATATGGCAACATCGGATACATGATCTGCAGCACATCTCTGGATTGCATTAACCACATATTCCTTAGCCTTCTGAGCACTTTCATCCTTAATCTGAGATTCCATCTCTTTGATTCTGACGGCTTTCTCGTGTCTTAAATCATCTTCAACAATTCTTAACAAATACTCTTTTGCTTCTTCAGAGGTATAACCTGAAATACGTTCAAGTTCCTGTAATCTCTGCTCGTTCAACTTAGAAACATTTTCTTTCTCTTTAGCGAGTTCTGCTTCTTTGCTAGCGATTGACTGCTCTTTACGTTCGATCTGTTCGAGCTTCTTATCAACGCTCTCCTCTTTCTGCTGAACTCTGCGTTCGCTTCTCTGTAACTCGGCTCTTCGTTCCTTGTTTTCCTTTTCGATCTCGTTCTTATATCTGATCGACTCTTCCTTAATCTCTAAAAGACCTTCACGCTTTTTAGCCTCAGCGGTCTTTAAAGCTTCGTCAAGTATTTCACGTGCTTTATCCTCGGCATTACCGATTTTGTCAGAGATTTTCTTCTTGTAAACGGAATATGTTATCAAGCAAGAAACGCAAGCTGCAATGAGAACGGCCACAAGTACGGCGATAACAAGAAAGATAACGCTAACTTGTCCTAACATCTACAGTCTTACCTCCTTATTAAGTTTTCATTGTACAATATGTTACAGGGTATACTATCCCTATATAGCAAATTACAACATTTATATATTATTATGTTTAGGAAATTATGTCAAGAATTATTGTAAACCAAAATGGCTTAAAAAACACAAAATAATGTATTATTCATCTCTAAGAGTACTATGAATAGAATCATAAGAAAAGCCCTTGGAAGACAAATATCTAATCTCTTTTTGCTTTGCTTCATAGTCACTGTTTTCAAAATCATAGTGACGCTTTCTAAGAAGTTCTTTTATTAACTCACTCTCATCCTTAAGACAATCATCCGCTTTAAGTTCATCGTAAAGTCTTTCACATAGATTCATATCCCATACCTTGGAAGAAAGAGCAATCATAATATCGCGTTTACTCTTCTTGGTACTCTTGGATTCTATGAAGCCTCTAATAAATCTCTCATCATTAATAAGCCTTTCCTTCTTAAGCTTATCAATAACTGAATTGATTATATCTTCAGGATAACAATCCGCATTTAGTTTCTCAGAAAGCATTCTTTCCGTCATATCTCGTTCGGATACAATCTTAAGAGCACGCGAAAGAGCCCTCTTAGGAAGAAGTTCATCAATTATAAATTCCAATTCCTTGGAGTTATCCTTATCTACTGAAAGGCCGTATTTAACTAAATCGCCTTTGTATAATACAAAGGCGATTCCATTATCAGTAGTTATCTTTACTTTATTAGACTTATAATTATCAATACTGACTAGATTCATTATTTATCAGTCTCCGAAGGAACTCCCTGAAGATTATAATGACTTCTTACAGCTTCTTCTACTTCAGCCATAACCTCAGGATTGTTTTGTAAGAATAACTTGGCATTCTCTCTACCCTGTCCAATCTTGTCGCCCTTATATGCGAACCAAGCACCGGACTTATTGATAACATCTATATTAGTAGCAAGATCAAGTAAATCTCCTACAAATGAGATACCCTCACCAAACATAATATCGAACTCAGCTTCCTTGAAAGGAGGAGCAATCTTATTCTTAACAATCT
>JAEEQX010000070.1 GCA_016285575.1 Lachnospiraceae bacterium | reverse complement strand
AGATTCTTAACACGTACCAACAGAAAAGTCGGAAGACTCCACACTCTTGGTTCACAGGCAGCCAATGAAGGAGTTAACAAGAACGTATTCCGCGAAGCTGTAGTTATGCAGATGACATGGCCAGGTGCACCTACCATCTACTATGGCGACGAAGCAGGACTTTGCGGATTCACGGATCCCGATAACAGACGTACATACCCTTGGGGCAAGGAAGACAAGGAACTTATCGAGTTCCATAAGCAGATGATTAAGATTCATAAGCTTAACAATGTTCTTCTTACAGGTTCACTCATGAATCTCGGACAGGATTATAACTACGTTGCATACGGCAGATTCGATTCCGAAGAGCAGATAGTTGTATGTGTTAATAACAATAATCACGAGATAGAAAAAGAGATCGACGTATGGCGAATCGGAGTTCCTCTCAGAGCGAGACTTCAGCGTATTGCTTACACAGGCCAGGACGGCTTCTCTTTTACAACAACAATAATCAATGCCGAAAACGGTAAGATTAAGGTTAAACTTTCGCCCGAGTCAGCATGCGTATTCAAGGCAGTGCTTTCGGATTCTGACAGAAGAAGAGTTTCTCTTGTTGATGAAGCTAAGAAGGCGGAGGAAGCAGCAGAAGCTAAGGCAAGGGCAGCAGTTGAGGCAGAGGTAGCCAAGATTAGGGCTGCCGAAGCAGCAGAGGCTCAAAAGAACAAGGCTGACAAGAAGTCTGAAGACGTTGGCGAAAAAGAGACTGACGTTAAGGAATACAAGATTTCAAGAAGCAAGGACAGAAAGAAAGCCAAGGCTAAGGAAGAACCTACTAAGGATACAGAGACAGTTAAGTCAGATAGCAAGAAGTCTGAAGAAAAGAAGACCGAAGACAAGAAGGTCGACGACAAGAAGTCAGAAGAGAAAAAGACTGACGATAAGAAGGTCGAAGAAAAGAAGACTGAAGACAAGAAATCAGAGGACAAGAAGTCTGAGGATAAGAAGTCGGATGAAAAGAAAGAGACGACCAAGAAGACTACTACTGCCGAGGATATCGAGAGAGAACTCAACAGAGTAAGAGAAATGGCAGCCAACGATTCCAAGACCGCTTGGGAGAAGGCTGAAGAGAAGTGGGGCAAGCCCGAGGATAACAAGAAGGGCTGGTTTCCGTTCTTTAAGTAAGAGATAAGGGTAACATTAATGATTACAAAACAGGTTATCAAAACAACCATTGAAGAATTAAAAGAAGTTGCTAAGGTGGAGTTTTCCGTCATCGACGGGCAGGGCTTATTAATGGCATCCACCTGCAACGACTTACCGAGTACGGATCAGGTGCTTGAGTTTTTTGACTCCAAGGCCGACAGTCAGATTATCGCTGACACGACTCTTTTTAAGATAAAAGATGACGAAGAGCCGGTATTCGTACTTGCGGTTAAGGGCAATCAGTCCGACAGTTACACATACGGACGTATATGCGTCAACGAGTTAAGACACTTGCTTGTTGCATATAGAGAGCAGTTTGATAACACGATTTATTTTCAAAATCTTTTGCTCGATAACCTCTTAACAGTTGATATTTACAATAGAGCTAGAAAGCTTTCAATCGAGCCTAATAAAAAGCGCATTGTCTACGTGGCAGAGGTTCTTAGAGACAAGACCAACGAAGCAGTACTTGCACTCAAGAGCGCTTTTTCAAAGGATGGAGATTTTACAGTCAGCATTGATGACAAGAATGTAATTCTTATTCATACGATGGGCGAGGATGAGGATTTTGATACCATCGAAGAACTCGCAAGATGTATCGAAGAGATTCTTAACACCGAGGTAATGGTTAAGACAAGAATCGCATACGGTACTGTCGCAGATGATCTTAGGCAGATATCACAGTCATACAAGGAAGCCAAGATGGCACTTGATGTAGGAGCAATCTTTTATTCACAAAAGACAGTAATGGCCTACAATGCACTCGGCATCGGCAGACTCATATATCAGCTTCCGGTTAATCTGTGTAAGTTTTTTACTGAGGAAGTATTTGGCGATGAATTGCCCGAGGAGATAGACGAAGAAGTTATCAATACTATTAACGCTTTCCTTGATAACAACTTTAATGTATCGGAAACTGCAAGACAGTTATACATTCATAGAAACACACTTGGATACAGAATAGAAAAACTCAAGCAGGCGACGGGACTTGATGTAAGAGAGTTCAACGACGCGCTTACATACAAGATAGCTCTTATGGTATCCAACTACGTTAAGTTTATGGAAGAGAATAACCGGTAATTATTCTTCGATTCCTCTAACATGAGTATTAACTCCCAGAGAGCAGAGATAATCCTTAAGTTCCTTCATTTCCTCATTTTTATAAGCGGAGAATGTTGAAGGATAGATGCTTTTGAATTCATCATCCATCATATGTACCAAGAGTGCATCGGATGAACGATAGGACTGCAGATAATAGTTGGAGCAGCCTTTTATCATATCAGCGATTTCGCGGAAAGTATCTTTGTTATGAAGTTCCTTACATATGGTAGTACGGAATTCATAGTCGATACCGGAGTTCATAATGAGTTTGATGCTCTCGGATATAGCATCAACATCCATGGACTTAAGACCGCAGACTCTGGCGTAATCGCTAAGTGAAGTTTTTATATCCATAGCCACATAGTCGATCAGCGAATTATCGATAAGATCTTTTACAACGTTAGGAGCTGAGCCGTTGGTATCAAGCTTGACTAAAAGACCACGCTCCTTAATCTTTTTGATGAAGTCCTTAAGGTCGGCGTTAACAGTAGGTTCGCCTCCTGTGATTGCGACACCGTCGAGTCTTTTAAGACGTGAGTCCAAAAAGGTGAAGAATTCGTCTTCGGATATGGTACCTTGAGAATCAGGACATAAAACCAATTCGCCATTATGACAGAATGGGCATCTGAAGTTACAGTGCCCAGTGAATACGGTGCAAGCCAGATGCTCAGGATAGTCAAGAAGTGTGGTTTTATTGAGTCCGTGTATTTTCATAATATGCGCCTCCGATGACGATATATAGTAAATATTTGAATGCGAAGCACAATATTTTGTGCATCACTTATTATATCACAATTAAAATAAAATGTTATAAAAGGGGTAACAAAAAATGGCAGATTTGAAAAAATTGATGCTCGATGAGATCAGAAAGAACACTAGAATTCAGTCGTCATACATCGACGAGACTGAAGAACTCATCGACACAGGACTTGAGAAAACAGATGACAACTTAACAGCAGTTGCATGTGCATATCTTGATGAGAAGGGCTACAGACGTAGAGTGGATAACCTCGAGATTGCCAAGTCCAAGATTCTCGAGACTTCAGAAGGATACGACACAATCATTGTTAAGAAGAATCGTATCGTTGAGACCAATATTTTTGAAAAGGCTACAGTTGCAGAACTTAGAGATGCACTTGAGGTATGTCTCGTTAATACCATCTATTCAATCCACACCAAGATTGATCGTCTCACTAACAAGCAGTACGAATACAAGGTTGATTACGTTGATTCATTGAAGCTTGAATCAGAGAGACCTAAGCAGGGTCATCTTGGAGCAGAAGAGTTTGAATCATTCGAAGAGACACTCAATAAGAGAGCAGCCGAAGGATGGGAACTCGACAAGATTCAGAACGAGCCGAAAGGAAACAGGGTATTCTTGGTATTCAAGAGAGAAAAGATTTCCTGATTGACATATGGAATGTAATTACAACCACGAAAAGTTCATGAAAGCCGCGATGGCTCAGGCAAAAAAAGGAGCCGAGATAGGTGAAGTTCCGATTGGATGTGTCATAGTAAGAGATGGCAAGATAATTGCCAGAGGATATAACAAGAGAAAAAAGGATAAAAATACCCTCTCTCACGCGGAACTAATAGCCATCAACAAGGCATGTAAAAAGACGGGCGATTGGAGACTTGAAGATTGCGTATTATACGTAACGTTAGAGCCCTGTCAGATGTGTGCCGGAGCGATAGTACAGGCAAGAATTCCTCTCGTGGTTATCGGTTGTAAAAACGAAAAGGCAGGTTGCGCCGGATCGATACTCAATCTTTTTAAAGTAGACAAGTTCAACCATCAAGTTGATACGATAGAGGGAGTTTTGGAGGAAGAGTGTTCCTTCATGCTGACGGATTTTTTCAAGGGACTAAGAAAGCGTCTTAAGAATGAAACTTAATACCAAGTTAATTATCACATTCATATTGTTTTTTATAGTTCCGATTATGTTGGTTTTCGGCTGCTATATGATTCTTAATCACTTCTTCGGATTTATGATTATCGAGCAGGCGGAAGTTAACGGACAACTAAGCCTTGTTATGTCCAAGGAGTCATTGCTCTCCGCAATCATCGTCATAACATGCGTCGAAATCCTTACAGGTATCTTGCTTGTTAACTGGCTGATGGTTGGATTCGTTAAACCTATCAATCAGCTTAAAAAAGCTCTTCACAATATCGAGATTGGTGATTACGATACATCTCTTATCGGTTCCAAGCAGTTCGAATTCGAAGGTCTTTTCAAAGATTTTGAGTCCATGAGAATTAAGCTCAAGGAAAACCGAGACAGACGTAACCTTGCAGAGAAACAAAACCGAGAGTTGATTGCCAACATTACACATGACCTTAAGACACCTATCACATCAATCAGAGGATATGTCGAAGGAATCATGGACGGCGTTGCAGATACGGATGAAAAGATGGATCGTTATATTAAGACCATCTACAACAAAGCCAACGCTCTTAATGCACTTATCAACGAGCTAACAGGTTATTCCAAGATTGATGCCAGAGAGATTGCTTACAACTTTAGACGAATCTCGGTCGACGAATATTTTGGTGACTGTGCATCCGAGATGGTTTTCGATCTTCAGGAGCAGGGCGTAAAATTCGTATATGATAACAAGGTAAAAAAGAATATCGCAGTCCTTGCAGATCCCGAGCAGCTCTCCAAGGTTATTCACAATATTATTTCCAACAGTGTGAAGTACAAGAGCCCCGAGAGATCCGTAATACGTATGCGTATCAAGGAAATCGGCGATTATATACAAGTCGATGTCAGAGACAATGGTATGGGTATTCCCAAAACCGACACCGAAAAAATCTTCGACAGATTCTATCGTTCCGATGCATCTCGTAACTCGGACAAGGGTGGTAATGGTATAGGTCTTTCCATTGCGAAAAAGATTATCGAAGACCATGGTGGTCGTATCTGGGCTACAGTTGATGGTTCGGTTGGACTTACGATTCATTTCACACTTAGAAAATACACCGAAGAGATTAAGGCCGACTACACCAAGGAACCCAAGCAGATTAATATCGACATAGAGAACGCCAACTACGAAGATATCGAGGATACATTATCCGAAGAAGAAAAGAAGAACATATCGGAAACAACTGTTAACTCTTCAGAGTTAGGAGAAGAAGCGGACGAGGAAGCCGGCAAGTTAAGAGATGACGGCGAACTCGATGATGACGATGATATGGACGAGCAGTCTATTAGTAAGAAGTATGATGAGATGATCAGTATGCTTGATGAATTCGATTCATAACAGTTAGAGAACAAACAGTAACTGATACGTTATAGATATAGGTTTACAGAAGGTAGATTATAATCACGAGGACACGGATATGAGATTATTAATTATTGAGGATGAAATCGCAATTGCCGAACTTGAGAAAGACTATCTCGAGATGAACAACTACATCGTTGAAGTCGCAACCAACGGAAAAGATGGTTTGAAAAAAGCGCTCAGCGAGGACTTTGATCTTTTAATTCTCGACCTGATGATTCCGGAGGTTGACGGTGCAACCATCTGCAGAGAAGTAAGAAAAGAAAAAGATATTCCCATCATTATCGTGTCCGCCAAAAAGGAAGAGTGGGACAAGGTCCAGTTACTCGGAATCGGTGCGGATGATTATATGACCAAGCCTTTCTCTCCCAGTGAACTCGTAGCGAGAGTTAAGGCTCATCTTGCGAGATACAATAGACTCGTATCCTCAATGACGCATAAGCCTGTAGGCAATGATACAATCGAAGTGAACGGACTCAAGATCGACAAGCTTGCAAGACGAGTATTCTTGGATGGCGAAGAGAAGCCTTTTACAGGAAAAGAGTACGACCTTCTTTTATACCTTGCAGAGAATCCTAACAGAGTATTCGGCAAGGAAGATTTATTCAGAGAGATATGGAAGGCCGAGCCCGCAGGTACCGACATTGCGACCGTTACCGTTCATATCAAAAAGATTCGTGAAAAGATAGAAAAAGATTCGAGTCACCCCCTATATATCGAGACGCTCTGGGGTGTTGGTTACAGATTTAAAATGTGACAGTAGCACTTAGCGAGGTATTCCGCGAGCTTAGTGCGTGTTACACCTGGAAACTTAATGAGGTATTTTCGATTTTAGTTGGAAGGTGTGAGATGGAAAAAAAAATATACGAGGATTCAGACATTCTCATCATAGATAAACCTGCAGGTGTTCCTGTGCAGACTGCGAGCATCACGAGTAAGGATTGCATAAGTGAGATTAAGAATTACCTTTCAAAAAAAGGAGTCAAAAATCCTTACGTGGCAGTTATCAATAGACTTGATCAACCTGTAAGCGGACTCGTGTTATTCGCACTTAATCAAAAAGCAGCCGCCAAGCTTTCAGACGATTTGCAAAACGGTAGGATAGATAAGTACTACCACGCAAAAGTATATGGAGAGTTCAAAGAAAAAGAAGGAACTCTTACAGACGTACTTTACAAGGATGCGAAGCAAAACATTTCAATGGTTGTAAAAGAAGGCGACGCTCACTTTAAGGATGGCAAAAAAGCGATACTTAATTACCGAGAAGTATCACCCGGAGAACTTGATATCAAGCTTATTACCGGACGCCATCATCAGATACGTGTGCAGTTGGCTTCCGTAGGACATCCGATACTTGGAGATCTCAAGTACGGTACTGATGAATCCAAGGAAGAGACAAAAAACAAGGGAATCGATAGATTGCAACTTACTTCATACAAGTTGGTATTTCGTCATCCCACCACCAAGAGAGAATTAATAATCGGGGAATAGCAAGATAATTGGGACTAAGTTGATACATATAATAAGGGGAATGAAATGATTTCAAAACAGAAAATTTTGATTGTAGATGATGACAACAATATCGCAGAACTCATATCCTTGTATCTTACCAAGGAATGTTTTGAGACGATGATTGTTAATGACGGCGAATCAGTTAAGGGCGCGCTTGATTCTTTTGAACCGAATCTTATTTTGCTTGACCTTATGCTTCCCGGTATCGATGGATATCAGGTATGTCGTGAAGTTAGAGCAGAGAGTAAAATTCCTATCATCATGCTGTCAGCTAAGGGCGAAGTATTCGACAAGGTACTTGGTCTTGAACTTGGTGCGGATGACTATATGGAAAAGCCTTTTGATTCCAAGGAACTTGTAGCCAGAGTCAAGGCAGTACTTCGTAGATACAAGGCAGTAAAAGAAGAAAAGCCTGTTGAAGCACCCAAGTCCACACAGACAATCGAGTATCCTGATCTTAGAGTTTCTCTTACTGACTACTCTGTAGTTTACAAGGGAGAGAGCGTTAACATGCCTCCCAAGGAACTCGAGCTTATATTCTTTTTGGCAAGTTCACCCAATCAGGTATTTACCAGAGAACAGCTTCTTGATCGTATCTGGGGCTACGATTATCCCGGCGATACAAGAACAGTTGACGTGCATATCAAGCGTATCAGAGAGAAGATTAGCGATCATGAAAAATGGCGTCTTGAGACTGTATGGGGCGTAGGATATAAATTTACCACAGTGTAAAAAAACAAGTTAGAATAAAAGAAAAAGTTTTCCAAGAATTATTGATTCAGAAACAAAAAATTTTATAAGAAATAATATTACTTGGATAGAATCAAAAAAGGATAGTAAAAGAATGAGATATATTAAGGATATCAAGGATGGTTATGCCATCCAGGATGTATATTTGTGCAAAACAAAAAACAGTGCCACAACCAAGAATGGCAAGGAATACCTCAACGTAATTCTTGGCGACAAGACAGGCAATGTTGATTGTAAAATATGGAATGCTGACAGTGCCGGAATCAGTGATTTTGAGCCGATGGATTACGTTTTTGTTAATGGCGAAGCCAAGACTTTTAACGGTAATCTTCAGATAGATATTCGTCAGATTAGAAAGGCGGATGAATCGGAATACAATCTTGAAGATTTCATTCCAACAAGTAAGCAGGATGTTGAAGTAATGTATGATTCGATTCTTAAGTGTATCTCCATGGTTGAGAATAATTATCTTCATGCATTGTTGGAAGAGTTCTTTGTTAACGATCAAGACTTCATTGCTAGATTCAAGAGATCTTCAGCAGCAAAAAGCATCCATCACAATTTTGCAGGCGGATTGGTAGAACATACACTCGGCGTTGCAAGACTCTGCTCATATTATTGCAAGCAGTATACGGTTCTTAATAAGGACTTACTTTTGACTGCAGCTCTTTGTCATGACATAGGTAAGATATATGAGTACTCTCCTTTCCCCGAGAATGATTATACGGATGAGGGTAACCTTTTAGGACATATCGTGATGGGTATCGAGATGATATCAAAGAAGATTGATAACATTCCTGATTTCCCCAAGAATCTTGCGAATGAGTTAAAGCATTGCATCGCTGCACATCATGGCAAACTCGAATTTGGTTCACCCAAGAAGCCCAGCATTATAGAAGCGGTAGCACTTAGTTATGCGGATGATACAGATGCCAAGATGCAGTCTTTTATCCAGTATTTAGATGATGCTGATACTTATGATTGGAACTTCTGCAAGGCATTTGACGGAAGCATACGTATGACAAAAGGTGAATAAAAAATAAAGTATAATAACCAATAGATTTTGATAATATAACGGGAAAGTCTAATGGAAAAAGAATACAAAAAAGGTGACGTCCTTGAGGTCACAATTAATGACATGAGTGACGAAGGACTTGGTATCGGCAAGCACGATGGATATGCCTTGTTTGTCAAGGATACAGTGGTTGGCGATAAGTGCAAAGTTAAGATAATGAAGGCTAAGAAAAACTATGCCTTCGCACATCTTGAGGAGGTTATTGTTCCCTCCTCTTTTCGTATTACGCCTAATTGCAAATTTGCAAAAGCATGCGGTGGTTGTCAGCTTCAGGCGATGAGTTATGAAGCTGAACTTGAATTCAAAGAGAATAAGGTAAAAAACAATCTGATTCGACTTGGCGGTTTCTCTGAAGAATACATAGAGAGTATAAAAGAGCCGATTGTCGGAATGGAGCAGCCATTCAGATATAGAAATAAGGCACAGTATCCAATCGGATATGATAAAGAAGGAAATCTTGTAGCAGGTTTTTACGCCGGCAGAACACATGACATTATTCCCAACACAGATTGTTTCCTCGGAAGAGAGATTAACAAAGAAATACTTGAATGTATCTTATCTTTTATGAAAAAAGAAAAGATTAGTGCATACGATGAAAAGACAGGAAAAGGGCTGTTACGTCATGTATTAATTCGCGAAGGATTTTCAACCGGAGAGATAATGGTATGCCTTATTGTTAATGCAAAGTCCTTGGAAAAAGAACAAGAACTATGCTCAATACTAACCAAGGAAATACCCGCGATTAAGAGCATTTGTCTTAATTCGAATCTAAAAGATACAAATGTAATCATGGGTGATGAGACCCGTGTATTGTGGGGCAAGGAAACCATCGAAGATGAACTTGACGGAGTTAGATTTAAAATTTCCGCTCGATCATTTTATCAGATTAATCCGGTTCAGACAGAGAGACTTTATAAGAAGGCGTTGGATTATGCTTCACTTACAGGAAAAGAATCCGTATGGGATTTGTATTGCGGAATAGGAACGATTTCTTTATTCCTTGCAAGAAAGGCAGGCAAGGTTTACGGTGTTGAAATAATTCCGGAAGCAATAGCAGATGCAAAAGAAAATGCTAATCTTAATGGCATTAAAAACGCTGAGTTTTTCGTTGGAAAAGCAGAAGAAGTATTACCTGAGTTCTATAATAATCCGGATTCGGAAAACATGCTTCATCCCGATGTAATCGTAGTCGATCCTCCCAGAAAAGGATGCGATGAAAAGTGCCTTGAAACAATGCTTCAGATGGAGCCCGAGAGAATCGTATATGTAAGCTGTGATTCGGCAACACTCGCCAGAGATTTAAAAATCCTCTGTGCTGAGAAGTATGAACTAAAAGCATGGCAGTGCTATGATCAATTTTGCCGCACTGTTCATTGTGAGACTGTGGTTTGCTTGAACAAAAATTTTTCGAAGCCGAAAGATTATATTCAAATTGGAATTGATGCGGAGGATTACTATAGAATCAAAGAATCGGAGAAGAAATCGGAATAAGCTTATGGATAAAGATTGGTCGG
>JAEEQX010000069.1 GCA_016285575.1 Lachnospiraceae bacterium | reverse complement strand
TGTCTCTATTGAAAGTTCCTTGAGGAACTGTGCCCAATCATCACCTGCTGATGAAGGGATTCTTTCCATATCAAGATTAATACCATCAATTCCGTACTGGGTTGTTGTATTAATCATAGTGCTTATAAGTCTATGTCGCTTTTCTGTAGTTGCGAACATATCGGACATATCAACATCAGTATTATCTACATCAGTCCATACAGCCCATACTTTTACGCCTGCATTGTGTGCGTTGGATACATACTTTTCGCTGGCAAAATCTGAGATGTCTCCCTCTGTATTGGTTATTCTAAACCATGTGGGAGCAACTACATTGATGCCCTTGTCTGTAGGAACATCACTTGAGAAATCGCTGGCACTCTTGGCAAATACCTGATGGAATGCCATGTTAATCTTTCCGTCAAACGCAATCGAATTGAACTCGGGCTTAATCTCAGCTCTATGGATACTTATTGATTCTCCCGAACCCTTGTCGTATCTCTTCATCTCAACGTACCCGATGATACCGTCCTTGGTCTGAACCTTGGCCCAGTCTTCCATCTCTTCGAGAACGTATACCGTATCTCCTTCGGTCATATCTTCAAGGATGTCACTCTTAACGCCACCTCTGTATCTGACCTTGGTGTCCTTCTTAATTGTTGCAGTTGTTAATGATGTATCCTCGGTATAGATAACCATACGCTTGGGATTATCAAAAATCTGCATATCAAAATCAGCAAAAAGCTGAAGGTATTCCATTGAGAAATAAGTCTGTCCGTCGTTGGTAACAACGGGAGCGCTTTCGAGACTTCTTGCCTCATCACCATAATAATAACAGAAGTTTTCACTCTGATTGAGATCCGCTTTTATAACGGTATCCTGAGTAGTAAATAAAGCTATCTGTTCATCTGTATCTACATAGAATCTATCTGTAAAGAGTTCTGTAACTTCCTTTTGAGAAAGATAATATGTGTCCTTATAATAAACTGCCTTTTCGTCCAGTTTTACATTATTGACTATCATAGCGACCTGGTAATCATAGACTATGTCGAAATACTCACCAAGGTCTGCATATTTACCAGAATATTTATATTTGTTAATTAACTTGTTTCCGTAAAATACTCCGACGAGTACGACTATTAAAACTAATGCCACAAATACGGGTATTATTTTACCAAGTGCCTCATTGATTTTCTTTTTTCTTCTGCGGGCTGAAGCCTTGCTTCCTCTCGTATTACGTTGTTCGCCTCTCATTCAAGCCTCCAAAAACTTAATCAATATATTATAACAAAAAAAAAGAATGTAGTCATTACCTTTTCGCGTTTTGGCATTCGTTTGGTTAGCGTTTAAATCGGCTCGAGGGACTTAGAGAATTAATCAACATAACCAAAAGGAATCCGTGATGAAATAATGCGAAAAGGTAACACTACCCGCCAGATGCGAAGAGTACCAAAGAATAAATGTATTGTATTGCTAAAAATAAAAAAATAGGGGAATTGCGTGCGAAGTGCACGCTGCCTGCAAGATGCCTAATATATAGGCAAAATAAAAGTAAACTCTCGGTGCCTCCTTCCCGGTACGGTTTCTTCGAAGCACCTAACGTAAGACTAATATATCTCTTATTGTGCAATATGTCAAGAGATTTTTAATTTCGTTAGTAATATTTCACAAAGAGCACATATAAATTATTTTGCCATTTATGTCGATATATGATAAAATAAAGAAAAAGAAAGCACGTATTGCACAGAGGTTGCTTATGAGAATTAACAAAATCAACGACAATCAGATAAAGTGCATACTGACCCAGCAGGACCTGGAGGATCGTCACCTTAACCTTAAGGAATTATCGTACAACTCAGTTGAGATTCGTAAGCTTTTTGCTGAAGTAATCCGTCTCGCGTACAATAACTTTGGTTTTGATGCCAATAACGTACCTCTTAAGATAGATGTTATTCCGCTTAGAACTTCAGCAGTTCTTTTCATCACCAAGGTTGAAGAGCCTGAGGAGCTCAATCCTTCCTACTCGCACTTCTCACCTGCAGTATATGAAAAGATGAAGAATCCGGAAAAAGAAGATACGTCAGACTTATCAGAGAGCTTCAAGAACCTGATAAGCGCTCTCTTCCCTACGGATACAGTTGAAGGCAAGGACGAGATTAAGGAAGTATCATTCGAGACATCCAATCCTATCATTTTCTCATTTGATAAGGTTGGTAACATGATAGACGCATGTAAGGCAGTAGCTCATACATATAACCATATGAGTTCTCTTTACTACGATGAGTCCAAGAACGTATATTATCTTAAGATGTATACCAACGAGGCTCCCGATGATAACTTCAGACAGAACTGCGTAACTCTTCTCGAGTATGGTAAGAATGTCAACAATGAGAAGTTCTTTGAGAGTTACTTAAAAGAACATGCTAAACTTCTTGCAGCAGATAACGCAGTATCATCTTTTAACAACTAATCAATTTGATATATTCAAAAAGCCGACTCTTACGAGTCGGCTTTTATTTTTGCCTGCATATGTTTCTTATGCTTCTTTTTTATTAAGCGCGAATACAAGTGCATCTACATCAATGCCGTGTACCATGCATGCTTCCTCAAGTGTCTCTGCCTGAGCTGAAGGACAACCTACGCAGTGCATACCTGCACTCATAAGGATGGGAACAGCGTTAGGATCTGTAGAGATGATTTCGCCTATTGTCATATCTTTTGTAAAATCTGCCATTATCTTGAACCTCCAAATGTATATTAATATTGTTACGCAATCTATCTGTTGCCTTAAAACAGTCGAATTATATCATACGCACGCCCTTATATCAATGTATCTTAAAACTATTCACATATTTATCACGTAAAAAAATCCCCCTAAAAAGGAGGATGCCCGACTACTTTTGTAGTCGGGCATTAGATCTGAAAAACTGTGACATAAGTATTATTTAGTGTATTTCATGCATGTTTATCTGCTTTCTACGATACTTATTATATTTAATCAAGATTAACAAACAATGTTAATGAGATTAACAAATTGTAATTAAAATATGAACAAATTATGAACAAAACGATTTTTATGCACGAAATCGCCTATTTATGCCACTTTTTAGATCTTATTGGGTTCGGGATAATCTACCCCGAATGTTTCAACTGTTACAGTCTTCATAACCTGAGGTGTTAAAGGTCTGTCATTAAAAGGATTGGTATCGCATTCTGCAATCTTGTTAACAACTTCAAGGCCCTTGGTTACCTTACCGAATGCTGCATAAGATCCGTCAAGATGAGGTGAAGTCTTATGCATAATGAAGAACTGGCTTCCTGCTGAATCAGGAACTGCGGTTCTGGCCATTGAGAGTACACCGGGCTCATGCTTTAAGTTATTCTCGAATCCGTTGAGTGAGAATTCGCCCTTGATGCAGTATCCGGGGCCACCCATACCTGTTCCGTCAGGACATCCGCCCTGAATCATGAAGCCGTTGATTACTCTGTGGAAAATAAGTCCGTCATAGTATCCTTTTTTGATAAGTGAGATGAAATTGTTAACTGATTCGGGAGCAATCTCGGGATAAAGTTCTGCCTCAATAACATCTCCGTTTTCCATAGTGATTGTTACAATGGGGTTTTGTGCCATGTGTTTATTCCTTTCTTTTATGTATTCTCTATTAACACTAATAATTAATTAGGATTAATTATTTATTCTGATTGTTAAGGTTGAGCTTGTCCTGATAATACTGAAGAAGTTCCTCATCCATGAACTCAAATGACATATAACCTAAATCATTACCATCTGCATCTTTTCTAAACCATAAGAGGTTAAGTGTATCAGGATCCGACATCTGATAAGCAAATGAATTACATTCATCAGCCTTACATTCGAGAGTCCATACACCATAATAGTAATCGCTTATTCCTTCAAATAAATCAAAAGGTCTTAAGCAGCATGATACGTAACTGCAATCATACTTATCATTTCCATTGGAATATGAGAAGGTGAAATAATAATCATCTGTTATGCTTATAGTACATTCTCCATCAAGCTCGGCAGCAAAATGAGTATCTTTGTCTGTATTGGAAGAATATTTAAGCATCTTCCACTTTCTGTCAATTCTCTCTATCTTAATCTCGCCAAATTCTTCCCCACTTCCTTCTCCTGTTTCAGGATCGATAATTAAGCATAAGGGAGAGGAATCATATGTGCATCTTACTTTTCCATCTTCATAATACAATCCGCTTACCCAATAAAAGTCTTGGTATTCACCTTTATTTTTTATCTGATCGTATCTGTGTAATTCTTTACCGTTTTTGTCTATTACAACAAGTGCGGGGCCTTCATATCCGGCTATATATAAATTATCCTTATCATCAAAATCCCATGCGCATGAAGCACCAACTGTATCCACTGTCCATAATTCATCGCCTGTGCAGATGTTAAGGCAATAAAGAGTTCCGCTAACTACAATATAGTAATTGGTGTTCTTCGGGCCGATTACAGTATGTGTATCGTACTGACCGACCATTACTTTTTCAAAAGTTTTCTTCCAAAGAGTCTTAGCATTTTCATCCTTGGCATCAACTGTAATATCTACGCCTGCTACATCGGAACGTACCTCATATGATACTTCAATAGTTGTAGGGATAATTGATACATCTATCTGTACATCTCCGTCTTTACCATCACCTTCATCAGGATCGACGGGCTCTGCAGGCTTAACAGGGTCTATACCCGCACCGGAATTGCTGAAAGGATCATTATTGCCAATTCCCGGAATAGTACATCCTGTTAAAAAAATGAGGCAGGTAATAATTGATATTATCCTCATTAAATTCTTTTTCATCTTTTTCTCCTTATTACACATATAGAAAAAATTAGTTAAGAAAAAAGTGCTTGTTTTCCGCAAGCACTTTTTATTATATCAAAATTTTCTGAATCGTGAATATCTTTGTTCAACTATCTCATCGATTGACTTATCACTCATCTTCTTTAAGAACTCTTTCATATGGCCCTTTAAGTAATTGGATATCGATGTTAATGCATCTTCATCCGCCATACCGTACTCGGGAATTATCTCTTCGACAATGTTGAGTTCCTTCATATCCGCAGCTGTTATTCTCATAACCTCTGCAGCTTCTGTTGAACGGCTTGAATCTTTCCAGAGGATAGACGCAAAACCTTCGGGTGAAAGAATTGAATATGTTGCATTCTCTTCCATCCATACTTCGTTACCGACTGCTAGTGCAAGTGCACCACCACTTCCGCCTTCACCAATCATAATGGTAAGAATGGGAGTCTTAAGGCCTGCCATCTCAAAGAGGTTTCTCGCGATTGCTTCACCCTGACCGTTTTGTTCTGCCTCAAGTCCGGGATAAGCACCTGATGTATTAACGAATGTTACTACAGGACGTCCAAACTTTTCTGCCTGCTTCATAAGACGAAGTGCTTTTCTGTATCCTTCGGGTGAAGGCATACCGTAATTATGCTTCTTACAGTCTTCCAAGCTCTTACCCTTATTAACACCGATAACGGTAACAGGCTGTCCGTCTATATATCCGATACCACCCATGATAGCGGGATCGTCTCTAAAGTATCTGTCTCCGTGAAGTTCGATAAAGTCATCGAATATTGTCTTAATATAATCTTCTGACTGAAGTCTGAAGAGCTGTCTGGCTGCGCATACTTTATCCCATACCTGAAGAGGCTTGCTCTTAACTGCTCTCTCCTTCATAAGTTCTGTTGCATCATATCTTACATTATCAAGTGCCGGATCGAAGTTAGCGAAGCCTCCCTTAATCGAATGCATCTTAACAAGCTTGGCAAGAGTATCACGAAGATTATTTCTCTCTACAATCATATCTACAAAACCATGCTCTAACTGGAACTCTGCTCTCTGGAATCCCTCGGGAAGTTTTTCACCGATTGTCTGCTCGATAACTCTGGGTCCTGCGAATCCGATAAGTGCCTTGGGCTCAGCAAGGATGATATCGCCAAGCATAGCAAATGATGCTGTTACACCGCCTGTTGTAGGGTCTGTTAATACTGAAATGTATAAAAGACCTGCATCGGAATGCTTTTTAAGTGCTGCGGATGTCTTAGCCATCTGCATAAGTGAAACAATACCTTCCTGCATTCTAGCGCCACCTGAGCAGCAGAAAAGAATAACAGGTAATTTTTCCTCAGTAGCTTTTTCAACAGCTGCTGTGATTCTCTCACCAACAACATGTCCCATACTACCCATGAGGAATCTTGAATCTATAACACCGATCACAATGGGAGTACCTCTAAGTAATGCCTTACCGATTGTTACACCCTCGGTAAGTTTGGTCTTTTCCATGGTATCGGATATCTTACTCTCATAATCAGGGAAGTTAAGAGGATTCTCTGTTCTGATATCTTCAAACCAAGCTTCAAAAGAACCTTCGTCAACAACCATACGGATACGGTTGTTAGCTCTTACTCTGAAGTAATAATTACATTCAGGGCAGATGTACTTCATCTGCTTAGCTTCTTCCTTGAATATCTCTTTTTTACATACAGGACATATGATTGATTCAGGTGATACCACCACATCAGTCTTTTTATTCTGTTTTTTTGCAAAATCAAATATTCCCATATCTTGCTCCTTTTCGCGAATCTATTTTGATTCGGAATCAAACTTGGAATTAAACAGTTTCCATAAACTTATTGAAGTCTTCAAGCGTATCAATATTTACTGTCTTAAGTGAACGATCAATCTTCTTAACAAATCCTGTTAATGTGTGTCCGGGTCCAATCTCGATGAACTCATCAACGCCGTCCTTAATCATAAGTTCGAGTGACTGCTGCCATCTAACTGATGAAGAAACCTGCTTTTTAAGAAGTTCTTTTATATCGTTCTTGTCTGTAACATATTCCGCATTAACGTTGGCAATATAAGGAACTGCAACGTCATTTAAGTTAACATCTTTTAAAGCTTCACCAAGCTTTTCGCCTGCACCTTCAAGAAGTGATGAATGGAAAGGTCCGCTTACGTTAAGTTCTACAACCTTGAGTGCACCCTTGGTAGCACATATATCTCCTGCTGCCTTAACAGCATCGATTCTACCTGTAATAACTGACTGCTTGGGGTTATTGTAGTTAGCAACGGATACTGTAAAAGGTAATGAGCTGTCCCCTTTATCGTACATATCCTTGTTGTTCATAACCTCAGCACATGCATCCTCAATAACAGATGCATCGAGTCCTATAACAGCGCTCATTGCTCCACCTTCGGGAACAGCGTTTTGCATATAGATACCTCTTTTTCTAACAACTGCAAAAGCATCTTCCATGCTCATTGCGCCTGATGCGATTAATGCACCATATTCGCCTAAGGATAAACCTGCTGTTAAATCGTATGTAATGCCTTTTTCTTTTAATACTGCAAAAAGTGCAGCCTCTACGGTAAGCATACACACCTGTGTGTATTCCGTAATATTAATCTTGTCGTTTTCTTCAAAACAAAGGGAAGCTACATCAAGGCCTGTAATCTCACTTGCCTTATCAAATACTTCCTTGGCAACGGGGAAGTTATCATAGAACTCCTTACCCATACCAATGTACTGAGATCCCTGTCCGGGGAACATAAATACTCTCTTGCCCATTTTTATCTCCTTATCTCTTCTTGAGATTAACTCTCGAAGGAAAGTTTTTTATCCGTAAATATTTGCTCTGTCTACTGCACAGAATGCAAGCTTGCCCTTGGCACGAAGTTCACCGTCAACCATTGCCTTACAATCAAACTTAACGAGTCCTGCTCCGCCGCCATCCTTGGTTACTTCGATAGTAAGTGTATCTCCGGGAAGTACGGGCTTAACGAACTTGAATTCATCGCACTTAAGAAGCACGTAAATTTTGCTGTCATCAGTTCCGTCACTCTCAATTGTTACGGAGCAAAGCTGTGCACAAGCTTCTACAATAAGCACACCGGGCATAATAGGTGCATCAGGGAAATGTCCCATGAAGTAGGGCTCATTGATTGATACATTCTTAATACCCTTGGCGTATTCGCCACCTCTAATCTCTATAACCTTTTCAATCATCTGAAAGGGAGGGCGCTGCTTGATTCTCTTTTGAACTTCATTAATATTCATCATATCTTTTACCTTTTATCTATTGTTCGAAAATGTTTTATCTATCAATTACAAACTAAGTCCACCGTCGATTACAAGAACCTGACCTGTGATGTATGCCGCTTCTTCGCTGGCAAGCATTGCTACTACATTACCAACTTCTTCAGGAGCACCGAATCTTCCAAAAGGGATTGTCTGAAGGTATTCTGCCTTCTTATCTTCAGGAAGCTTATCAACCATATCTGTTGCGATGAACCCGGGTGCAACTGCATTAACTCTGATTCCGTAAGGAGCAAGTTCCTTAGCCATAGTAGCTGTCATTGAATTGATAGCACCCTTGGTAGCTGAGTATACGCTCTGTCCTGCCACTGCAAGAAGTGAACTTACTGAAGATACATTGATGATGCAACCTTTCTTCTTAGAGAACATCTTGAGTGCTGCCTGCTGTGAGCAGTACATATATCCCTTAATGTTAAGATCAAGGCACTGATCAATGGTATCAGGTGTCATCATAAGAACATATTCATCCTTAACGATACCTGCGTTGTTAACTAATACATCAATCTTTCCGTAAGTCTTGGTAACCTCACGAAACATCTGCTTAACTTCATTAAGATCAGCAACGTTAGCCTTAACAATGCCTGCTTCACTGCCATTATCTTCGATAATCTTTTTAACTTCGTTAGCAGCATCTTCATTGGAATTGTAGTTAATGATTACTGTGTATCCTTTTTTACCAAGTGCTATAGCGCATGCTCTTCCGATACCTCGGCTTGCACCTGTAACTAATGCGATTTTCTTTTCGTTGTTATCCATGTTATCCCCTTTACGATATTAGTTAACCTTTTTAAGAACTACTGCTGTATATGAACCGCCGACTGCATATGAAGTAACGAGTACGTAGTTGAAGTTAGTAGTATCAACGCTTCCCTTCTTAGCATTGCCGTCTTTCATAAGGTAAGCATCCTGTAATGTACCAAGTTCGCCAGCAAGAGTAAGTGATGCATGAGCAAATGCAAGTGTTGCTGCAGCTGCTCTTGCTTCGCCTGCGTAATCCTTTACGTTGATTACAGGAATCTCGTTAGCAAAAACTTTTGCATATACATTCTTTTCGATGTCATCAACATCCTTAAGACCGTTACCGAATCCGAATACTGCATCGATCTTGTCTGCTGTGATACCTGCATCCTTAAGTGCTTCATCAATAGCATTCTTAAGACCAGCATCTGAGCCCTTAACTTCACCGTACTCAACACCTTCATGTGTCATTGCATAACCAACAACCTCTGCGTACTTCTTAGCGTTGTGGCTAGCTGCCTGTGAAGCGCTCTCTAAAGCAACTGTTACGGAACCGTCTGAGAGAGTCATACCTTTCTCGTTGTCATATATACCGCCCTGCTCCTTGGCAAGTAAGTTGAGCTGTGAGTAGAGCTTATTCATAATGTCACTGTTTTCATCACTACCTGAAGCAAGCATAACTTTTGTTCTGCTCTGCTTAATCTCATTAGCTGCGTAGCATACTGAGCTAAGACCTGACTGGCTACCGTTGGTTACTGTTACATTGTAACCACGCATACCTGTCTTAATTGATAAATATCCGCCTGCTGCATTGTATACAGTGTTGGGGAAGTTGAATGCAGAACCGTTCTGTGTTCCTTCTTTTGAAATATGATCCTGGAACTCATATACAGTAGTAAGAGGGCCATCTCCTGTACCGATAATCATACCGAAATCTTCTGCATTGTCTTCGTTGAACTCAAAGCCTGCATTGTTGATTGCTTCGATACCTGAAACAACCTGCATTGTTGAGAGCTTGTCGAGTTTTCTGTAGAAAGCGAGCTTAATATCAAACTTGTCGAAGTCTTCCTTACCAAGTTCTGATGTAAGGCTTACGCCCTCTGCTGTCTTTTTATTCTTAACTGTATCGATATAGTTTTCTACTCCGTTACCTGAAGGAAGAACGATACCCATACCGGTTACGTAGATGCTCTCGTTGTTCTCTTCTTCAGTCATCTTTGATTCATTCTTGGAGAAGATGATACTTGCGTTGCTTCCACCGAATGCGAATGAGTTGCTCATTACGTAGTTCATCTCTTTTTCCTTCATGTCGTTAGGCATGAAGTCAATCTTACCTGCCTTTTCCTTGAGTGCTTCAAGGTCTTCTGCTGTGTATCCGATTGTCGGAGGAACCTTGTTATCCGTAAGTGCTTTGATAGCATATACAGCTTCGATAGCACCTGCAGCACCTAAGCAGTGACCAACCATAGCCTTGGTTGAAGATACGCTTAAGTGATCGTTAACGTTATCAAAAATTGTATGAATTGAAAGGAATTCCGCCTCATCATTCTTAGCAGTTCCTGTACCATGTGCGTTGATGTAATCAAGATCTTCTTTCTTAACACCTGACGTATCAAGTGCTCTTCTGATTGCATACATCTGTCCGATACCGTCGGGTCTGGTAGCAGTGATGTGAT
>JAEEQX010000010.1 GCA_016285575.1 Lachnospiraceae bacterium | reverse complement strand
GATAAATTATAGGTCTCTACTGTCAAGAATGATGGTTACAGGGCCGTCATTGTCGGAAGCGACAAGCATATCAGCTCCGAATTCTCCAGTCTCAACCTTGAAGCCCTTAGCACGACACTCCGATATGACAAGTTCATATAGAGGAATTGCAAGTTCAGGTCTGGCTGCGTCAGAATAACTGGGGCGTCTGGACTTACAATCAGCATATAACGTGAACTGAGATACTATCAAAAGATCTGCACCGGCATCAGTAGGATTAACATTCATCTTGCCATCACCATCTTCGAATACTCTAAGTCCACATATTCTATCCGCAATCTTCTTTGCGATATCTTCTGTATCTTCCTTATGCACTCCTAAGAGTACCAAGAAGCCCTTATCAATTGCACCTACAACTTTTCCATCTATCGTAACAGATGCATTTTTAACTCTTGTAACTACTGCTCTCATTTTTCCACCTATTTAAGATCTAAAACTAATATCTCCGGATTGTTAAAATATCTGGGAAGCGGAGTGCTCTCTCTTCCAAGCCCACGACTTACTATCATAATAGAGCCGCTATTAAGCTTATACTCGCCATTAACATACTTAGCAAAAAAGCCTTGATTGGGTGCAAATACACCTCTGTTTATGAATGGAATTCTAAATTGGCCTGAATGTGCATGTCCTACAAGAATCAAATCAAAATCATAATTCTCATATTCACTAACCAATTCAGGACGATGGCTTAAAAGAATTCTTGGGTGTGAAGCATCAGAAGAATTATACGCATTATCAAGTTCTTCACGCCACTTGGACATAGGCATACCATCCGGATCGTTAATACCGCATATATCAAGTGTGCATCCGTTAATCTCTACACTCTCGCACTCTCCCTCAAGTACATGAACACCAATGCCTCTGAGATATGCTTTCATCTCATCAGGTCTGCCACTCCAATATTCGTGATTACCTGTCACATAATAGCAAGGATACTTTTTAACCAGATACTCCAATGTCATCTTGGTATTATCATCCTTAAGCTTATCATCAAAAATATCACCCGGCATCAAAATGATGTCAGGTTCTTCTTCATCAATCATATTAAGGAGAGTCTTCTGATTCTTACCATAGTAACAAGAATGAAGATCCGATATTACAACAGCACGAACCGAGGCTTCATTATCCTCGATAATATCAAGTGTAAATCTCTCCTTAACGGGAATCCAAGATATTATCCACGCAGCAATATACGCAATTATAGCGATGGAGAATATGATAATATCTCTCACCAAATGTTTTTTATTTTTCATCTTAATATTTAAGTCTCTGTATCCTTGTTCTCAACTCTTCTGTCAGAGAAACGTCTTGAACGTCTGTCATGAGTTCTATAATATTCTTCCTTGTTCTTATACATTAGATTATCTATGTCATTAAGGAAGTCAGATACACCCTCATTCTTGAAATCAAATATATCAAAACCAATCGCTGCAGATAACTTATAAGGCTTACCCGAAGTCTCATTATAATCTTCAAAAGCCTGCAAGATATCTGATCTGTAACGAACCAACTCATCTGCAGATGATGTATTAACAAGTACTACGAATTCATCACCTGCGAATCTGATAACAGAACCATTGCCTGCTACGCAGTCACAAAGAATATTAGCTACTTCAACAAGTACTTTATCTCCCTCTTCATGAGAAAAATCATCGTTGATAGCCTTAAAGCCATTCATATCAAGCATCATAGCACCAATGGAATCCCTGCGTCTTCTTTTGAAGGTACGCTTTACTTCATCCAGATAATATCTGTTATATACACCTGTAAGTTTATCAAGATAAATATTTTCATTTTGAATGCAAAGGATAATTCCGCAAAATGCTATACCTGCGCAGGGCCACACTGTAGATGCGCCATATATAAGGCCCTGAATAGTCATACCTGTAACCATAGGAATAAAGAATAACCATGCAGGGAAGAATCTAAGCACTCTGCCCTGTACCTTGGCAATAAGGTATATAAACAGTCCATAAAACATAAGAGCTGCATCTATTACGACGAATACCCAAAACAGATTCTTTCTGACATAAATATTATTTTCATCGATAACAAATAATATTGGCCAGAAAAGATTAACAACAAGCATGCCGAATTCAACTAAACAAATACCCTTGATAATCATGGTCTGAACAGGCATTAATCTCTCATTGATATGTCTTGTAATAATGGTTACATATCCGGGGCCGATTATTATATTGAGTGAAAAAAGGATTGTATTAAGAACAATGGCTGCATAGTGAATGAATCCACCGGGAACACCATCGACAATATAAGTAAGAGGTTCAACTATACAACCAACAATAACAGACACTAAAACAATAGGTATAATCTTAGTCTCATTATACTTGTTTCTGGCCGACCATCCCTTGCTTACGAGTAAGATAATCATAAGAAGCAGGCCAAAGATATTGTTTATTAATACAAGCGACAGATTAATCCCTGTCGTCTGATTATACCATTGCATATTAATTCCCCTTTTATATGCGAAAATAGTGCTTTAATTATAATATTTTCGCTATTATCCGTCAAACCGAGACACCTGATGGACACAAATATATTAGGGAAAATAAAATTAATTAGATTCTTTAGAAGCAATTTCTGTTTTTTCTTTATTTCTTACTCTAAATATTCCAATCTTGTTATCTGAGATGAAGAATCCTAATGCCAAGATGCCAATAGCTACAAACAACGCTATCAACTCTCTCTTGGGATCAGAGCCATCATCTGTAATAAATGGAATCTTCTCTGCAACCTTGGGATAATAAGAAAAGACTACAGACATTGAGTTGTTAACCGCATGGAAAATGCATGTTACAAATATACTCTTGGAATTAAATATCATGTAAGACATGATAAGACCCATTATGGTAACGTATATGAACTGTAAAAGATTCATATGATATGCAGCAAATACAACTGCTGTTATAACCATTGTTGCAGCGATGGGTATCTTTTTATTCTTAAGAGTACCGTATAAAAATCCTCTGAATGCAGCCTCTTCTGCAAACGCAGGCATGATACCTATGATGAATAGAGAAGGAATAAATCCACCTGTACCTATCAGTTCTTCTATAGAATCATTATTGGCTGCAAGCGAAGGAAGTAAATCCATAAGCCATGTAACAAGAACGGTATTGAAGATGTAACTTCCAATCATCAATACAAGAGCACCTATTATTTCATTGAATCTGGGCATTTTTATGGAGTAGACATTTTTGAAATCCACTTTCATATACCAAGAATAAAGAATCGGTACCAAAAGAATGGAGCCCTGTGTAATCGCTAGTCCAAGTACTCCTGATTTTAATATGAAATAACTTCCTGCGAAGTTGGATATCAAAAACATAATCGCAAACATGAATACGATATCGCCAACTCCGGGAATCTGCTTTTCCTTCATATTGGCTCTTCTCTCAAATATCTTGATGGAGCGCATACCATCCGAGAAAAGCACATCTTCGCTCGAGAACACCTTGGTCATAATAATGACTACAACAAGTGTATATATAAGCGTGGAAAGAACGACAGTCATGATTAATGACGCATCGATATTGAGCATGAATAATTCTTTTATAAGCAATGTAACATTGGCTACGGGAACAAGAGCAAGCCAATGATTAAGCTTAACATTGGGTATATCCGCTACGATTCCGCCCATCATGAAAACAAGCATCATAACAGTCGAGAGGTTATTGGCTTCCTTAACGCTCTTAGCAGTGAAGTCAACGCATAAGCTGATAGCTGATACGAGGCACGCAAAGAGCGGAATCACGATGAACATGATTAAGAATGATGGTATGAATTCGACGAATTTAAGTCCTCCCATAAGCATGTTGGACAGCTTCATCGAATTATAGATATATATGCCCATCAGAGCATACGAGAATATATTAAGTGCTACCGAGAAAAGAGAAAATGCAGTTATCGCAAAGAACTTGGCAAGCATGAACTCTATATTCTTAATAGGCAGCGTAATGAGAGTCTCTAATGTACCTCTCTCCTTCTCTCCTACCGATAAGTCTATTGATACAGCAAATGCACCCGTGATAACACTGACTGTCATCATAAAAGGCATAATGTATCCAATAAGCATACCTGTTGTTTCTTCCTTGGTCGAGAAGTTAACCTTATTGGTCTTAAAGGGATCCTTCTTAAGCTTATCGTAATCAGGAATAATCGCCCTGAGATTATTATCTATTAAATCTCTCTTATAATCATCGAGCACATTATCAATCATTGATATTGCTGTAGAGGATCTGTTGATGGATGTAAGTCCGTATACTGTAATATCTTTTATTGATCCATCAGCCTCGGATTCAGGCTTTAGAATAACATCATACTTTTCATCTCTGATGAGTTTTTCTTTATCCTCTGTGTCTTCTATATTGGAAATCTCAAAATGATATTTTCTTGATTCAAGTGAATCCTTAAGTTCAGTACGAAGTATATTAACTGTCTCCTGATTATCACTGATGATAGCAACCTTATAAGTCTTAACAGTTGATTCCTTCATCATCGAAGACATTAGAAGCATCGAGCCAAGGAAAACAAGAGGATATAAAACCAGAGGCACCATAAGTGTAATGACTATTGTCTTGGTGTCTCTAAATATATCTTTTATTTCTTTTTTGAACAGAGTCCATATGATCTTACTGCTCATCTATAACCTCTTTAGTCTCTTGATTATCTGTAGTTTCAATTAATCTCTTAAATGTATCTCTAAGATTATCAGTATTGGTCTTTTCCATTAGGTTCTTAGGCGTATCAAATGCGAGTTTTTTACCTTCATATATCATAAATATATTGTCGCAAAGATACTGTGCCTCTTCCATGTAATGAGTCGAATAAAGAACTGTCTTGCCTTTTTCTTTTTCATTCTTCATGAATTTAACTATCGCATCAGAACTAATGACATCAAGTCCGAGTGTCGGCTCATCAAATATATAGATATCAGGAGAATGAATAAGACATCTTGCTATGTTGGCTCTCTGAGTCTGGCCTGTTGAAAGCTTCTCGATACGATTGTCTATAAAAGTACTCATATCAAGAACTGTCTCAATCTCTTCTATCTTTTTAAGACTCTCTTCTTTTTCAATGCCATATATATCGGCAAACATAAGAAGCATCTCTCTGGTAGAAAATCTGTTATACAACTTGGTATTGCCTGAGAGATATCCAATTCTTTTCTTTTTATCCACTTCTTTGGTAAGTATATTGCCTGCTTCATCAGTAATGATTACTTCTCCTGAAGTAGGAGTCATAAGATTGCCAAGCATTCTAAGAAGTGTGGTCTTACCTGCACCATTGGGTCCAAGTATTCCAAGTATCTCACCACCCTTAGCCGCGAGAGATATATCATTGACAGCAAAAAACTCTTCCTTAGTCTTTTTAGAACTAAGAAAGCTTTTCTTTTCGTTAGTCGTATTGATATTTCTGATAAAGCTCTTTTTTAGATTACGGGCTTCTATCATTTTTTCTTTCCTCCGGTTAGCAGGTAGATAGGTTTCTCAAGTATTCTTTTTAGCTTGATGTGAGGCGGTTCCTTTTTATCGAGGATACCAACAAGTATGAACTTAATACCTGCATTCTTAGCACCAAGACAATCAGTAAAAAGTTGATCGCCTATAGCTACAACCTGACTCTTATCAAGTCCCATCATATCAAATGCTTTATAGTAATTATCCTTCTTCGGCTTATCAGCAAGATGAATTGAATCCATAGGAATATTGGCAGTAAAAAGTTCTACTCTCGCTTCTTTGTTATTGGAGAGTAAAAACACTTTGAAGCCCATATCCATAAGCTTCCTAACAAGTGCATCTGACTTATCATTACAGGGAGCATCATGCGGCACCAATGTATTATCAATATCAAATATTAAGCCCCTTATTCCTTCATCATAAAGAGCTTGATAATCGATATCGTATGCAGTTCTGGCATATATGTCTGCCTTAAACTTACTTAACATCTTATTCCTTATTACTAAATTATTTCTTAAATATTCAATCAATTTTACATATACAAATATGTTATTTTCAGTCAGTTTGGTATTTATTATTTATAATATAAAATTACTTTACCAAATATGAACTGTCTAAAAGTGCTGCTGTATATTCACTCTTGGCATTCTCGAATATACTCTTGGCATCGCCCTCTTCGACTATCACTCCATCCTTTAATATGTATATATAATCACATAATTCTTTAACGACCTTAATATCATGAGAAATAAAAAGTATCGCAAGATTCTTCTTTAGATTGAGTTTCTTGAGTAAAGTAACAATCTGTTTTTGAACAGTTACATCAAGCGCAGATACAGGCTCGTCAGCAATCAAAATATCAGGATTGGAAAGAAGTGCACAAGCGATTGCTATACGCTGTCTCTGGCCGCCTGAGAGCTCATTGGGATAATGTTCCAATACACTCATATCAAGTTCAGTCTCTTCGATGATCTTTTTTATGAGTTCATCCGCTCTTGATAACTCACTCTTATTATTGTATCTGATAACTTCCTTAAGTAGCCAGCCAACTTTTTTAGATGGATTAAGTGATGAATATGCATCCTGGAATATGTATCCAATCTTACCGCACTTAATATCACCCAATACGCCTTTTTGCTGGCCGGAGATACACTTAGCAAGAGTGGATTTTCCGCATCCGCTCTCTCCAAGTAATCCCACGCATTGGCCGGCACTGACTACAAGGTTAATATCTTTTACACCTTTATCAGTACCACGATATGTGAAATTGACATTATTAAGTTCACATATTATCTCGGACATTGATAATCCCTTCCCGCTTTAGTATACCAGTTGTTTGGTGTACTCATTTTGGGGATTGTTGAATATCTCATCAACACTTCCCTGTTCCATCACAAGACCATCCTTCATAACAACCACTCTGTCGCAAAGCGCTCTAACTACGGATAAGTCATGTGAAATAAAAAGAATTGAAGTTCCATTCTTTTTATTTAATTCTTTTAACACATCTATTATCTTTTTTTGCACTGTTACATCAAGTGCTGTTGTAGGCTCGTCACATATCAAAAGTTTGGGCTTCATGATTAAAGCTGCAGCTATCTGAGCACGCTGTCTCTGCCCACCCGATATCTCATGAGGATATGAATCATAGATTCTCTCAACATCAGTAAGTCCAACACTCTCCATAACTTCAAGTGCTCTCTTTTTCATCTCTTCTTTTGAGATATTAAGAGTCTTCTTTCTGACACGAAGTGCTTCTTCTACCTGATAACCGACCTTAAGAACTGGATTCATTGAGTTAAGAGGATCCTGAAATACGAAACCTATATCCTTGCCCTGAAGTTCACGAAGATCTTTTCTCTTGGAATTAAGAAGATCTGTACCATCGAGATCTATAACACCCGACTTGGTTAAATCCTTACGATTAAGAAGTCCCGCAATAGCCATCGCAGTCATACTCTTACCTGAGCCTGATTCTCCAACTATACCAAGTATATCGCCGTCGTTAATCACAAAATCCACATCTTCAACAGCAACTTCAGGAAGTTCGTGATCGAAAAATTCAATTTTTAAATCTTTTACTGTAAGCATTGTGGAATGATTCTCCGCTCGATAATAATCCTATACCAAAAAGCAATAATACAAGCATAAACGCAGGGAATAATACAAGGAAAGGAGCGCTTCTAAGATACCCTCCGGCATCAGATAATAATGTACCTAATGACGCCACAGGAGGCTGAACTCCTATACCTATAAAACTAAGTCCTGCTTCTGCAAGTATGCAGTTATTAAATGCGATAAATATACAGTTAACGAATGTCTCCATAACATTGGGAAGAATATGAACGAATAGAATTCTGTATGTCGGCACTTTCATAAGCTTGGCCATTTTGACATACTCGAGTTCTTTTTGTTTTTTGAATTCCGATCTCATCATCTTGGCAAAACTTGGAATGATAGCTACACCAAGTGCCAATGTTACCTGCACCATACCTGAACCGAATAAGGATACGAATACAAGCGCTAACAAGAGAGACGGAATCGCAAATAAAACATCCGTAATGGCTGTTAAAATATCATCCACCACTCCGCCAAAATATCCGCAGAGCGCACCAATAATCGTACCTGTAACGGTACCTATAATAACTGCAAAAAATGAGATAACTACAGATATTCCCATACCTGTCTGAGTACGCTTGAGTAAGTCCCTGCCAAACTCATCGCATCCAAAAGGATGGGAAATAGAGGGTCCCGAGAGAATTCGGGTTTTATCCATGGCATCAAAAGCATTGCGGTTTAAAAATCCTAAAAGGATAAACAATATCATCAGGCCTACTATCGAAGCACCCGCAATCTTTTGAAAATTGATTTTATTTTTCATATTTCATAATGGCTTCAGCTATATGCACTGCGCCTTTTCCCAAGTTAAGCTTAGCAATGTTCTCGCGAATCGTATCTCTGGTATCAATCTCAAGAAGCTTATTAACACCATCGCATAATTCGCCATAAAATCTGTTGCTCTTTTTAATATAATCTCCGCCAAATGTCATAAGGTTGGCATTGGTTAATGCGCTAAAGAGCAAGTTCTGTGAATAATCACTCATATATACGCAACAAGGCAGATTGTAGCTAAGTAAATCGTAGCACTGTAAATCAGCAACCGTTACTGCCATATCGCATGTCTTAGCCACCTTATCGAATCCTGAGGTATCCTGCTCGATAATAATCTGCGAAGATGAATTACTCATCTTGTAGAGGATATCTCTGGTAGTGGCATTCTTAGTCGTCATAACACGAATTCTCACGTTATCATCGATGGTATCCAAAAGACACTCAACAATACCGGGAGCAAGTTCGTGTGTATCAAGTTCTCCTGTATATAAGAGAATTGAGTTAATCTCATAACTACTCTTAAAAGAAGATACTCCTGCACCTATTGATAAATATGGTGCATAATCCGTACCAAGGAGTAATTCCACATTGGACGGATACTTACTCATATAATCTATCTTATCCGCATAGAGATTGTAATTGATGATGCAATCAACATCATATGTCTCGTAATAATAATCTTCTATGAGGACAACCTTGCATATCTCACGAAGAGACTTGAACGCAACGTTGGATACGTCATAACTGTCTATAACTACTGTCTTGGAATTCACTTCTGTGATTATATCCTTGAGCAGACTGATAGCCTTTTCGCTACCAAGCTTCATTGATGGTACAAGTCTGAAATCAATGAAATTGGACTCAAGCAAACTCGTATCGGAATCTTCTCTGGTAACAAAGAGCACGCTCTCGCCGGCCATCTTCACAGCCCTGGCAATATTGATGCATCTCTTCATATGCACTTTTCCGATCATCGAATTGGCATCTACCCTGAATACAATCATTTTATCCACCTCACAGTCAGAACACTCTAACCCTCGGATCCAAGCAAGCATGAATTATATCAGTTATAAAACTAATGACCATAATAAATACTGCAATCATCATAACTTCTGCCTCAACAACAGGATAATCTCTCGTCATAATCGAATTAATAAGCATCTGACCGAGTCCCGGTATCGAGAACACCTGCTCTATAACTATACCTGCACATATCATATCCGCTGCTATCATACCTATAAAAGTAATTGTCGGCATTGCGGCATTCTTAAGTACATGTCTATAGAGAAGTGATGTCGTATCATTACCTCTTGCATATGCGCTCATTGCATAGTCCTTGCCGGCTTCTTCCAATATATTACTTTTAAGAAGTCGCATGCACATAGCAATCTTGGGCAGAGCAAGTGAAAGTGCGGGGAATATCATAAAGAATATAAAAGCTAAAAAGTTAGCCTTATAAGATACGTAACCGCCCGGTCTGAACCATTTCAATACCATTCCGAAAAAGAAAGTCACGAATAATCCAAGCACGAAAGAAGGAATTGACATTGATGATTGATTCAAGACACTTAACACTCTGTCAAGAAATCCACCCGTATGCTTAGCCGTATATATACCTAACGGTATCGATACGAGTATCACAAATGCAATCGATATTAAAGACAGAAAAAAGTTTATAACCAGTTTTTCACGAAGAAGTGTCGACACATTGATTCCATATGTATAGGATGTACCAAAATCAAGTGTTACAACTCCTTTGATGAAAGACAAATATCTTACTATAAAAGGTCTGTTGAGACCATACTGTATTCTGAGTGCTTCCACACTCTCGGGTGTTGCCCGGGTACCCAGTTTATCAAGAACCGGGTCACCGGGAACAAGCTCAAATATCAAAAATATAACAAAACTTGTAATAATCAACGTAATAATCAGAAGTATAAGCTTTTTGATTATATACTTAGCCATTGATTATTTTACCGCCTTAATCTTCGCTATATCCATTACATATAAAGGATAGAATACATATCCTTCATAGTTTTTATTAAGAGCTACAAAATCAGGAAGGTCCTGAATATATACGTTAGCAGCATCTTCATTGAGTATCTTAGCACACTCTTTGAAGTACTTGGTTGCTTCTTCATCTGTACTTGCTGCATTGGCTTTATCAAATACTTCATCATACTTGGAATTGTTGTAATTGGTAAAGTTATTATCCGCATCTGAACGGAATCTTGCAAGCAATGCATTGGCAGAAAGGTTGGCAGCATCTACACCGATAACTGTTGACTGATATTTTCTGCCCATGTATACATCTGAAAGCCATGTATCCCAATCTACTGTCTCGATAGTTACATTGATACCGATAAGCTCGAGTTCATTCTTAAGAACAAGTGCTGTATCAACGTGCTGATCGTAGTTCTTGGGAACTGTAATAGTCATATCAAAGCCATCAGGATAAGCACTCTTAGCCATGCACTCCTTAGCTTTTTCAACATCAGTAGCATATGTATCTACCAAAGTCTCATCAAAGTACTTGCCAAAGTTAGGATATACGCTTGTACCGATTGCTTCACCGGCACCGTTTGATACATAATCCATAACTTCCTTGGAATCAGTAACGTAATTCATAGCCTTTCTTACGTTCTCATCCTGGAAGGGCTCGTACTCATGGTTAAGATATAAAGCCTGAACGAGATTCATGGTACCTTCGTACACATCGAATCTCTCCTTATCAAGCTGAAGTCTCTGTCCATTAGTAAGGTGAACGCACATATCAATTGTGCCACCCTCTAATTCCATTGCGATTGTATCAGCATTGGTGCATATCTTGAAAGTAACATTCTTGATATCAGCCTTTTCTCCCCAGTAATCGTCGAATTTCTCGAATACTACATTCTGAAGAGGTATACGTGATACATACTTGTAAGGTCCTGTACCAATAGCAACTGTATCTAAGTTAGCGTTGCTTTTAGGTATAATAGCAGCCTCAACACTTGCCAAGTATGAAAGGAAGTCCGAATCAGGATTATTAAGCTTAATTTCAATGGTATCATCAGTTAAGACATTAACCTCTGATATATTAAGAAAAGCCGAAGTCCTGGGTTCCTCTCCGTTACGTCCGGCAAATTTATCGACCGAATATTTTACGTCTTCAATCGTGACTGCCGATCCGTCGTGGAACTTGATTCCTTTTCTAAGTTTAAAAGTGTAAGTGAGTTTGTCCTCTGATACTTCTACACTCTCTGCTACTGCAGGCACGATATTTCCATCACTATCAGGTTTTACCAATCCCTCGAATACATTGAAGAAGATTTCCTTAGTTCCTGCCGCCACCATCTTGTGGGGGTCAAGACTGTCATCAATGTCCTGAGCGATTCCAATAGTTATAGAGTCGGATGCCTTGTTCTTGCCATCTGTGCATGCACACAGTACAGTAGTCAAAGTGAGTAAGCAAAAAAGAACGATTGATTTGATTCTTTTCATTACTCAAATCCTTTCTATAATTTTTTATTTACAAAAGGGACCGTATTACGGTCCCGATTTGTACTAATTGAGCATCTTTTTCAATTCATCCATAAATGTGTTTACATCCTTGAATTCTCTGTAAACGGATGCGAAACGAACGTATGCAACGGGATCAAGATCTTTGAGCTTGTCCATGATTAATTCGCCGATTGTATCTGAACCAACCTCTTTATCTTCATTGCAGAAGATTTCGGTCTCTATCTCATCTACAAGATCTCTAATCTGAGCGGCGGATACAGGTCTTTTATGACATGCTCTCAAGATACCGTCTTCAATCTTCTTACGATTGTAAGCTTCTCTGTTATTGTCTTTCTTTCTAACGATAAGAGGTATCGTCTCTATCTGTTCGTATGTGGTGAATCTCTTCTGGCACTCGTCACATACTCTTCTACGTCTGATTGAGTTCTTGTCTTCTACAGGTCTTGAATCAATAACTCTGGTGTTCTCGTGATTGCAAAAAGGACATTTCATGTTCGAACGTTCTCCTATTCTTCTTTACTGTTTTTTCTGACGAAAGTAGGAACGGTAATCTTTTCGCCTTCACTTCTTCTTACGATTCTGGATTCATCAACCATGGGCTTTCTAACAGGCTGTCCTACACTTACACGAGGCTTAAGAGGTGCAACTGTTCTAGCGCCGGGCTGTGCAGCATTCTCAACTGAACGGGGAACAGGAGCGGGTTTAATCTGTGCACGTCTTGAGAGGCCTTCTTCTGCATGAAGTCCTGTAGCGATAACAGTAACTGTACATGAATCGGAACCATTGTCCTCTGAGAGGAAACCACCGAATACGTTAGCCTGTGAACCGCACTTTTCAAGTAATCTCTTACCAACACCGGTAAAGTCTTTGAACTTAACCTTACCCTGTACATAATATACAACATCGGATGCACCGACGATATCTGTCTCAAGAATCTGATTTTCGATAGCAAGGTTACAAGCATCGATACCCTTGTTATCACCTGAAGCCTGACCGATACCGATGTAGATATCACCCTTATTGGTCATAGCCTTCTTAAGGTCTGCGAAGTCGAGGTTGAAATCACCCTGTCTGTTGATGATATCAGTAATACCTGAAAGTGAATGCTCGAGAATCTCATCGGCCTTCTTCATAGCCATCTTAGCATCCATATCATCATCTGCAACCTTGAATATATTGTCATTCTTAATAATGATAATCGAGTCAACTACTTCACGAAGCTTAGCAATACCTTCTTCCGCGTATCTCTCACGAACAGCACCTTCAAAAGAGAAAGGCTTGGTTACGATACCAACTGTAAGGATTCCGAGTTCCTTGGCAATCTGAGCTACGATAGGAGCAGCACCTGTACCTGTACCACCACCCATACCGCAAGTAACGAATACCATGTCAGCACCTGTTAATGCAGCTTCGAGTTCATCTACGCTTTCCTTGGCAGCGCCTTCACCGATTGTAGGATCACCGCCTGCACCAAGTCCCTTAGTAAGTCTTTCGCCTATTCCGATAAGCTTGGGAGCCTTACAACAAGCTAAATCCTGCTTATCTGTGTTAATACCTATAAATTCGACACCCTGTACGTTGTCGTCAATCATTCTGTTGACAGCGTTGTTACCAGCACCGCCGACACCGACAACTATAATACGGGCAACTACGTTAAATTCGTTTGGTTTAATCTCAATAGACATAACCTGGGACATTTCTACTCCTCCTCGACACATTATGTAATATACAATTTATAGAAATATATACAAATTTTCACACATATATTGTTATTTTACAATTTTTAGCCAAATAAAGCAATGTTTTTTGTCATATTTTATTACTGTCTTTTAATCAGTATCTATATTGAATACGACATCCGCATTTTTGGCTGTATATTTCTCCATATGGAGCACGCCTTTTTTGCCTTCAAGGCTAGGTAAAATCATGGGAAGCGCCATGAACTTTTCATCAAGATTGGAAGTATCTCCGATGCTTACTCTCGCTTCTCCAAAGAAGATCGTAATCTCTCCTGCTTCGCCAAAATAAATGATATCCGCATTAAGATTGTATTTGTTAAGAAGCTTGGTAACTGTAAGAATCGAATCAAATACATCGGAATTCTCTACAGGAAGCGGTTCATACAACTCAAAATGATCGAAGTTAAGGCCTGTAACTACCGGTATATTGGCAGTTCTTGTGGAAGAGATTTCTACTATCTTACCGTCATTATCAAAGTATACGTAGTTACCAAGCGCTGATACACAGCCCGCCACGTACTTTTCATATACGTTAATCTTAACTGTATTCCTATCCACAATCTTAACATCTATCTGTTCGATAAACGGGACATCTTTTATGGACTTATTCTTGTACTTAAGATATACGAATACAGTGTTTTGACACCATTTGGAATCGAGTACGTAATTGATAATCTCATCGTTCGTATAATGCGATGAACCTTCAACTGTAATGGTACGAACTTTGAATCCTTCGATAAAAGCGATAATCAAGATACCAATAATCAATATCACTACCAGTGGAATAATGAATTTGGTGAGATTATACTTTACCACCTTAGTAATTCCATCGAGATTAATCTCAGGAAGGGTAAATCCTTTTTTCTCAGTCTGATTATCATCAGGACTACTCTTCTTAGGCTTAGTTTTAGTCTTTTTAGGCTTATAGTCAGTTACGTTGCTCTCGAGATTCTTAGCCTTTTTGACATCACTCTTCTTAGAAGACTTTTTAAGAAAAGGATTCTTGAACTTTATTTTTTTCTTTTTTCTTTTTTTCTTCTTAACGGGTTCTGTCATTGTCTTCTCTCTATTGATTTGCCCACATTAAGTACGAGTCCCAATTCCAGATACATAAATAGAATCGAACTACCACCTGATGATATCAGAGGCAGAGGCAATCCTGTATTGGGGAATATTCTCGTAACAACGCCAACATTAATAACAACCTGTAATGCTACGTGACTTATTACACCGACGACCACCATCCTGTCGAATAGGTTATCGGTGTTAATCGCAATCATATACATTCGGAATATCAGTACAAAGTAGAGTGCTATAACCAGCAATCCTCCAAAAAGTCCCAACTCCTCACATATAAGTGCGAAGATCATATCGTTCTGAGCTTCGGGAAGCTTTTTAATCTTTTGCATACTGTTACCGATACCTTCGCCGAACAAGCCGCCGGAACCGATAGCATACATAGCCTGATTCGTCTGATCTGCAGATGCAGGATACTCATCAGGATAGAGCCATGCGAGAATTCTCTTAGCCTGGTAAGGATGAATATCACCCTCTTCTTTGCCTCTATTCATTAGAACCAAAATGCCGAATGCCAAAAGTGCAAGAGCTATCAAAACTAAAAGTATCGCTCCTGTATTCTTAACATCAGGGCCTGCAACAAGCATCATAACAAAAAGGATTCCAAATACGACTATAGAACTCGAAAGGTCCGATGAACAATGAAGTATCAAAAATGAAGGTATTGCAGCAAGTAAGAGATATAGAATAATACCTCGCTTATGCTTTAGACACATGCCTGCATTGAATATCATTATTGAAAAGCAAACAATAAGTAAGAACTTGGAAACCTCTGAAGGCTGGAATGAAATACCTAACTTAGGGATATGAATCCAACGATAAGCACCGTTTGCTTTTAAGAGGAATCCGGCGCCGACGATGGCTGCCTTCTCACCTTCTCCGCCTGCATCTGTACCAACATGCTTCATAATCTCGATGAATAGAAACATACCGCAACTGATAACATAGTAGATAACGGGATTAGAAATGACGCCATATAATGCAGGCATCTTGACTTTCATTTCCTTGAAGTTAACCCAAGCAAGAACGAACATTCCAAAAAGGCCGGCTATGATATAACCTATAGTTTTTATCAATGTTCTGTCCGAACTTTCAAGAGTGAAAAACTTAAGGAAAGATTTTGACTCCCCGGGCTCAAATGCCAATGCCGAGTATACGAATACAAGGCAGAAAATCGACAAAAAGATAGAGATAAAAACTATCGACAGATCGATACCTTTTACCGAAAAGGCGCCAACTTTTTCAGGCATATTCTGTTTTTTTCTAGAGTTTCTTTCTCTCATCTTTTATCACTAAATAAAATAATTAATCTTTTTTGGAAAACAATAAATTATTAAACTCCCAAGTACGCAATCATACAAAGTATTACAGTTACGATTGTAAATACTGTTACGACCTTGGTCTCCTTCCATCCACACTTCTCGAAGTGATGATGAATCGGAGTCATCTTAAATATTCTCTTACCATGAGTAAGCTTGAAGTAGCTAACCTGCATCATAACAGAGCCAACCTCTGCAACATATACGAATGCGATAATGATTAAAAAGATTGGAAGTTTTAATATTATCGCACAGATTGCTACGAATCCACCTATTGCAAGAGCACCTGTATCTCCCATGAATACCTTGGCAGGATAAGCATTGAAGATAAGGAATGATAAAAGCGCACCTATCATAGCCATGATGGGATACATGATTACATTGCCTTCCTTGAGTGCTACAAAGAACATGAAGATTAATATTACGATTGTTACCTTACTTACCAATCCATCAAGTCCGTCTGTGAAGTTAGCACCTGTATCTGTACCAAGGATAACAATAAAATCAAATAACAAAATGAATATACCAAGATTGAGTTCAAGTCCCGGAACAAAAGGTACCTTGAGTGTCATAGGTATATCAGTTAAGAAGTACATATAAGCAAGGACTGCTATAGTAAATACAATCTGAAGACTCATCTTCTGCCAAGCTCTAAGACCTGTAGAGTTTTTCTTTTTTACTTTTAAGAAGTCATCAAGAAATCCAACGAGGCCGAAAAGAAGTGTCATCAAAAATGCAGAAAGCACTTCCTTTTGACCTTCTCCGAATAAGAATAAAATCGTAGGTATTGCAAACGCTGCAATTATCATGATACCGCCCATAGTAGGAGTACCATTCTTAACAAGATGTGATTCAGGTCCCTCGTTTCTGATGGTCTGACCAAACTTAAACTTATGAAGTATGGGTATAAAAATCGGCGCAAGAATAAGCATAATTACAAATGCCGAAAAGAATTCAATATTCATTTTTATTATCATACTTAAGTTGTCTATCATGGGAACACACCTCTGATTATTTTGTTTTTTATATATTTATTTTAGTTTTCTTTTTTATTGGTTTTATCTTTGTTTTCCGTATTAGTGTTTTCTGTATTGTTGTTTTCAGCATTACTGTTTTCTCCGTCGCCGCCTTCGATGATATCTCCTGTATATTCATCTTCGTCAGGCACGATATTGGATGTATAGATACCCTTCTCTAAGAGTTCTTCCTGTTCCTTTTCACTTATTGTCTCAGTCATAGGAATATTAAGGTAAGGCAATACTTCTGTGTAGATTTCTCTTGTAAGTAAACAAGCCTGATTAACCGCACCTGATGACTGATCGGGAATGTTGGGTCTGTCGATAACAACATACATTACAATCTTGGGATCATCTGCAGGAGCAAAACTCATGAATGATACTACGTACTGACCTTCCTGGTATCCACCAACACCGGAGATCTGAGCAGTACCTGTCTTTCCACCGATTCTATAACCTGCGGGACGAGCTTTTTTACCTGTACCGCTTTCTTCTTCTACAACACCGATGCAATAATCTCTAAGCTTATCACTGGTTGTCTCTGATACTGTCTGCTTTAAAATCTTGGGCTCTACGTTACTTACGACGCAACCATTCTCATCAACTATTCTGTTAACAACATGGGGCTCATAATATGAACCACCGTTAATGAGAGAGTTGAAGCCGCATATCATCTGAATCATGGTAGCGTTAAAACCTTGACCGAACGATGCAGTAGCAAGTTCTACTGTATTAAGTGTCTTCTCGTTGAATATAAGTCCTTCAGCACTAACTTCACCTGTAAGATCGATACCGGTCTTAACACCGTAAAAGTCCTTACTGTATTCAAGGAATGTCTTCTTACCTATCTTTTTACCAAACTGTGTATATGCAGGGTTACAAGACTTAACAAGGCACATTCTTAAATCTCCGCCTTCACAACCCCACTTATGAGAACAGTGAATGTGTCTGTCGAGGACATCAATAACACCTGTACAATAAAAGCTGTCTGAAGGGACAAGCTTACCCGAATCAAGTCCGATTGCAGTGGTTATTGTCTTGGCAACAGAACCGGGCTCGTATGTATCGGATATACAAAAGTTTTTCCATACACCGTCTCTGACATATCCTGATAAGTCGTTATCAAGCTTATCAAGCTGTTCTCTTGTAAGCATTACGACTTCGTCTTTTCCCGTCTCTTCATTTAAAACCTTAAGATAAGGGTCGCTGCCCTCTTCGAAAAAGATATTACTTGAGATACCGTTAATATATCCTTCTTCCTTGGCAAACTTGGACATAATCTCATTGACCTGTTTTTGAGAATAGTACTTATCGATAGTAACCGCTCTCGGATCATTAAGATCATAAAAAGGATAGCCTGCCATGCAAAGGATATTACCTGTATCGCATTCCATGATGATGACACCGGTATTATATGAACCGGGACGATCTTCTGTATCCATAGAATCATTAACTTCCACAATCTTTCTTTCAACTATACGCTGAATAGAAGCATCCACATTAAGGATAAGTGAATTACCATTCTGTGCAGGAACAATCTGCTTTTCAAGATTGGTATAGTCGTTAATGTATCCGAACGATCTACCATTAACACCTTTAAGAGTATCCTCGTAATACTGCTCAAGGCCATACATACCTTCATCACCATCATTAACGTATCCGATGAGGTCGCATGCCAATGTATTGTTGGGATATACTCTGCTGTATGAATCTTCGAACTGTATTCCGTAGATTGCCAATTCCTTGGCACCTTTTTCCTTGGAATGAGCAATAGCGTCCTTGAGAGGCTGAACTGTCTCAGCATCAAGAGCTATAACTTTTCCATTTTCATCTTTGGATATACGTTCGTATGCGTCGTTGGGATTGTTATTGATAAAGTTCTTAATCTCTTCGGCATTATATCCTAAGTATTGATTAAGAGCTTCGGCTGTGGCATCAATGTATGCCGATTTGCCCATCTGTCTTGAATAATCTGTAACCTGCTTAGCATCAAGAACTACGATGTATTTCTTTTCGTTGGATGCGAGCACTGTTCCTTTTGCATCATAGATACTGCCACGCTGACACGCTATGACTGTATCGGATGCCTGTCTTTGCGAATATACGGTTCTTTTGAACTCTTCGCCCTTAAAAACAACGAGATATGAAACTCTGAAAATAATGACGATAAAGGCTACAATAAGAATGCCAAACAATACGCGAATAAGAGCAACCTGTTGATTGCTCTTATTATCCTTGTTTCCATATTTATCAGCTTCTCTGGCGCCTATCATCCTAAGGAAACTAACTGAACAGTACTGTATAGTTTCTTTAAGGAAATCCAAAAGCTTATTAGATATCTCATTAAACATAATTGTGTTCCTAATGAATAACGGAGTACACTCTTACGTAATCATTAACATAGTCTTCCGTGTATTCAACGACCTGTCCATCGGAAGCGTAATGCATGCCAAGCTTCTCGATAGCTACACGTCTGATTTCTTCATTATCTATGGAATTATTAATTGCTGCCAATTCTGCATCATTGTCTTTCTTTTCCTGCTCGTATCTGGTCTTCAATGATGCTATCTTATCGGACGAGTTCGACAAATCGCCCTGCAGATTAATATACACCAAAATCGAACCTATGAAAAGACCTATACATACAACATAGAAAACTGTAAGTAACAATCTACTCGATATATTGTATTTTTTGATCTCCTTGGGAAGAACTTCGAGCATGCTCTTTTTGTTCTTCTTGGGATTAAGCTTTACTGCTGTATTACCCTTAGTTGTTGTAGTGGGTGTCACTCTTCTTTTCAATCCTTTGAATTCTAAAGTTTGTGTTTCCATCACATTCCCCTTAATATTTTTGTAATTCTGAATTTCCCTTACACAGATTTATAAAACTTTTCTTTCGAATACTCTTAGTTTTGCTGACTGACTGCGAGGATTAACTTCCATTTCCTCGTCACTTGCGATAATCGGCTTTCTGGTGATTACCTTCCCCTTAGGTATCTTGCCGCATACGCAAACCGGAAAGTTCGGAGGACAGGTGCAAGGATTTTCATTAGTCTTGAAGTTATTCTTTACTGCTCTATCCTCTAACGAATGGAAGGTTATGATGCAGAGTCTTCCCTCATCTTTCAAGCAATCAATCATGTCATCCAGTGTATTCTCAAGAACTTCTATCTCTCTGTTGCACTCAATTCTCAGTGCCTGAAAAGTTCTTTTTGAAGGATGTCCGCCTTTTTCTCTCATCTTGGCGGGTATTGCTGCTTTTATAATCTCGTTAAGCTCAAATGTAGTTTTTATTGGAGCTTCTTTCCTTCTTATGCAAATGTGCTTAGCGATGTTCTTGGCGAACTTGTCTTCGCCGTAATCCCTAATCACTCTGAAAAGATCCGATTCGTCATATTCATTGACTATCTCATATGCGCTAAGTTCGTTTTCCTTATTCATTCGCATATCGAGAGGTGCATCGAATCTGTAGCTGAATCCTCTCTCAGGTGTATCGAACTGGTAGGAGCTGACTCCGAGGTCCGCTATTATTCCATCAACCAATCCGTCGCACTCTGTCTTGACGATTTCTTTTATATTTTCAAAATTGCTGTGTACGTAAGTTACGTTATCGAATTCCTTAAGTCTCTCTTTTGCAGCCTTAAGTGCATCCGCATCCTGATCTATACCGATTAGTCGGCCGGTTCCTTTAAGCCTTTTTAATATCTCGTATGAATGTCCGGCTCCGCCCAATGTGCAGTCAACATATATTCCGTTTTCTTTTACATTTAATCCGTCCACCGTTTCATTGAGTAATACGGATACGTGTTTGAATTCCATACTTTTGTTAACCGCTGTCAGGTTCTTTAAAAATCTATATCTTCCGCAACTTCTGAGAAGTCGTATTCGTTAGCTTCTTCGAACTTATTCTTAGCCCAGATTTCTATGTATTCACCCTGGCCCACGAATAGGAGTTCTTTTTCAAGTTCTGCATATAATCTCAAGTTCTGAGGTATCGAGATACGATCCTGATTGTCTATCTCAACTTCCACCGCAGAACCCTGTAATAATCTCTTGATAATTCTTGAGTTCTTATTGGTTATCTTGAGGTTCGATAACTTCTCTTCTACTTTCTTCCACTCATCAAGCGGATAGATGAAGAGGTTGTGGTCAAATCCCTTGGTAAGGATGAACTTGTTGCCGATAGTCTCACGAAACTTAATAGGGAGGATTACTCTTCCCTTGGCATCCATATTATTTTGATATTCAGCCATAAATCCCATGATTGTTAACCTGACTAAAAATTCTGTCCTTTACTTCGTTAAAGCGAGGATTCCACGCCCCACAATTAAAATATCGGAGATAAGTGACCAAAAGTTAACCACTTAATCATCACTTATTCTCCACTTAGTCACCACTTGTTTTTAGTATATGAGAAATTTCAATCAATTTCAAGGATTTTTTTAAGTTTTTTCAAAAAATGGGCAAAGAAAAAGCAGGCTCGAAAGCCTGCTATTACATTATTTTCTATATCTTGTGCTTTTCACCCGATTTAGAGCAAAACCATCACAATTTTACAAAACGAAGATTATACGTTGAATCTGAAAAGGATTACATCGCCGTCTTTTACGACATATTCCTTGCCTTCGAGGCCAACCAAGCCCTTTTCCTTGGCTGCTGAGAGTGAACCTTCCTTAATAAGTACATCATAAGGAACTACTTCAGCCTTGATGAAACCTCTCTCGAAGTCTGTATGAATCTTACCTGCAGCCTGAGGAGCCTTGGTACCCTTCTTGATGGTCCATGCACGGCACTCATCCTCTCCTGCTGTAAGGAAACTGATAAGGCCAAGAAGTGAATAGCTCTCTGTAACAAGCTTATCGAGGCCCGAAGACTTAACACCGAGTTCTTCGAGGTACTCCTTCTTTTCTTCTTCATCAAGATCTGCAAGTTCCTGCTCTATCTGCGCACAGATAACAAGTGCACCCGAGCCTTCGGAAGCTGCAATCTCACGAACCTTCTTAACATGTTCGTTATTAGCACCATCATCAGCAAGATCGTCTTCGGCTACATTAGCTGCATATATTGTCTTCTTAGCTGTAAGAAGATTGTATTCCTTGAATGCCTTCTGAAGATCCTCGTCATCAGGAACTTCGAATGTACGAGCCATCTTGCCTTCTTCAAGGTGAGCCTTGATGCCCTTTAACATCTCTTCTTCTTTTGCAAGAGCCTTATCCATTCTTGCGCCCTTGGAAACCTTGGCATATCTTCTTTCGAGAATCTCAAGGTCTGAGAAGATAAGTTCAAGATTGATAGTTTCTATATCTCTGGCAGGATCAACGTTTCCTTCTACATGGATGATATTCTCATCCTCGAAACATCTAACCACATGAACGATAGCATCTACTTCTCTGATATTAGCAAGGAACTGGTTACCAAGTCCTTCACCCTTACTTGCACCCTTAACAAGTCCTGCGATATCTACGAACTCGATAACTGCGGGGGTAACCTTCTTAGTATTGTAGAGTTCTCCGAGTTTTTCAATTCTCTCATCGGGAACTGCAACAACTCCAACATTGGGATCTATTGTACAGAACGGATAGTTAGCTGACTCCGCTCCTGCTTTTGTAAGTGAATTAAAAAGTGTTGACTTGCCGACATTGGGCAAACCTACGATTCCTAGTTTCATAACTTCCTCCATCCCGCTTATTTTAAGGGTCTTCCATATTCTTAAGTTGGCTTTTACACCATTTTTACACCATTTTGTTTTCGGGTTCTACACCATTTGAAGTTGATTCCGTCACTACAGAGGACGACTTGCCTTCGAACTGTGCTATCGTCAGCCACTTGCTGTCATCCGTAATGTGAACATACCCTGTCCCAGTTCTTTCCCTTTACGGTCCTTTCCCATGCTTGGGCCTCCTTTCATAAAGAGCCCCAATGCAACTGACCTATTTTATCACCAGAGCTTCCTTTTTTCAACCTGTTTTCTTTGATGGTGCGTCGTCCGTGAGCCTCCTTAATATATTCGTCATCCCGGATGCTCTATAATAAAGCGCTCAAACGGAACGCGGATCACTCGTTTCCTTCGTTTCTCTGCACACCCATCCCGGTTCACGTGGTACAGAAACGGACAATCCGGCATTCTAAGCAGGGATTCAATATAATTTTGACCCAATCCACTTAAAGCTGCCGCCTCCTCGATAGAAAGCGTCGTTTTTTCAGAAATACGAACATCCATCCTGCTTTTATCTTTCTCATATGCTAACAGAATTAGCTAACAGTGTTATACAAAAAAGAAACTTATTGTCAAGCTCCTTTTTCACAGCTCCGCGCTTTTTGCTTTACATGAAACTGTGAATTAAAAAAAACCACGAGGTCCGTCCCCGTGGTCTTTTGGGTTATGAGGTGCGGAGTTTCCTGATATCTTCGATATCCGGCATGGATCTGATCGCGCCTTTTTTCTGTGTGACGAGTGATGCCGCCGCATTCGCCTGTGAGAGCATCTCCTTAAGATCCGTCTCTGTCAGATCATCCAGTCCGTTATCACAGATGTAACCGAGCACCGAACCGCAGAAGGTATCTCCGGCGCCCGTGGCATCCACTATCCGGCTCTGCCGTACAGCCGGCACTTCTACCCGCAGATCCTTATAATAACCTCTGCTGCCATCCTTTCCCATGGTCAGACAGATCAAAGGGATCTCATACATATCTCTCAGTTTCTGTATACCCTGATCATAGTCTTCCATTCCTGTGACAAACTGAATCTCATTATCCGAGATCTTCAAAATGTCACAGCAGGAGATTGCCTTGAGCATCTGTGTTTTTGCTTCTTCAAGGTCTGCCCAGAGAGGCTCACGCAGATTGGGATCAAGCGAGATCAGGCATCCCTTTTTCTTTGCGATCTCCACTGCCTTCATAGTCGCACTGCGAACATTTTCATGTGTCATCGACAATGTGCCAAAGTGGAATATCTTTGTATTAAACATGCTTTCCTTAATATCGTCCACACCCAGCATCATATCCGCGCCCGGTTTTCTGTAGAAGGAAAACTCCCTGTCACCATCCGCCAGCTTATGCACAAAAGCAAGCGTAGTCGGTACGTCTTCGTCAGTCATCAGATATCTGCTGTCAATTCCCACTTCATCCAGGGTAGCGCGCAGCAGCCTTCCAAACTGATCATCGCCGACTTTACCTATAAATCCGGTTCTTTTTCCAAGCCTGGTCAGCATGGCAAGAACATTGCACGGCGCTCCGCCGGGGTTTGCCTCAAAAAGCATATTTCCCTGTTCCGACTCTCCGTTACAGGTAAAATCGATCAATAATTCTCCAAGCGCCAGCACATCTTTCCTGCTCATAGAATATGCAATGGATCTGTCCACATCCAGATAAGGGATCTGTGTAGCCTGAAAAGCATGATAGATATCGCTTTTCCCGGGCCATACCGTACCCAGCAGTTTATTATTTCTGTCCAGCTGATGGAACCATGATCCATGAACATGATCATGTACCACATCCTCGAGATACTCTGAAAACATGGAATAATGCTCTGCATATTTTTTTTCATTTGTAATCCTGTACAGCACCGCCGAAGTGTTGATCGCTTCCGCAAGCGTCCAGTGCATTCTGTCGTGCACCACGGCTTTTCCGTCCCAGTCCGTAGTATAAACCAGTCCGCAGGCGCCGTCTGCATTCCAGGCGTCTTCAACAGCCCGCTCATAAAGCTTCACCGCCGCATCTGTATAATGCGCCCGGCGCTCTTTTGTCAAAGCCGTCGACATCGCCCACTGCGATATCAGTCTGGACCATTCTATTCCGTGTCCCGGTGTTGCACCGTAGGGCTTAAACGGATCATCGGGCTTATCCTTATTATAGTCCAGATCCGCTTCCCAGTTTTTGGTGAAATGCTCCGGGATCCTCCACTTATTATCAGCCGCCCAGGATATCACTCTGTCTATGATCCTTCCTGCTCTTTGTCTGTACTTCTCATCGGAAAGGCAGTCTGCTGCAGCAAGGAAAGCTTCTACCGTATGCATATTGGCATTTAATCCGCGGTAGTCATCAAGCACGGTAAATCCGGTATCCCAGGTATCGACAGCCAGTCCCTCGTTCTCATCCCAGAACTTTTCATCATATACTTTAAGCGCCTCTTCCAGCAGTTCTTCAGCGCCTTCAATACCGGCAAGGACAGCGGAGCTTGAAGCCAGGATCACAAATGCGTGAGCATAACACTGCTTATCCGGCAGCGCCTGTCCGTCAGCTGTAATCCCCGCATACCATCCGCCTGCATTCTTATCCTTAAGCTCACCGGATAATCCTCTTATCGCAGCAGCCGCCAGCTCTCTTCCTTCCGGAAATCCGGCCATAGCAGCCATACTGTACACATGAGCCATCCTGCAGGTGATCCAGGTCTCCCTGGGCCTGTCAGTCCATGGCTTCCCGTCGTCGCCAAGGTAATATGACGCTCCGCTCTGCGAGGGAAACAGCTTTCCAAACTCAAGCAGTTCCATTCCCAAAGCTTTCATGTATTCCTTATTCTCTCCGGTGTCGATCACAAATCGTCTGTCCATTTTTTTACCCCCATCGTTATCTGATATCAAACACACTTCTGAGTCTCAGCTTATCCGCATTTCCGCTGAGGATCCTGACTGTTTTCGAATCGCCGTTCAGATCGAAATAATTATCATCAAGGATCAGATCTTCATTATCATTCCGGATCTATACGCCCCTGGCATATTTCGAAGCATATACCGTGATTATATCGCCGTCGATCTCATATCTCAATTCTGGATCTTCATATCTGAAATACTTGGGATATGAGAAGATAACGGTTCCTTCCGATACTGTCTTTCCTTCGATAACAGCCCTGTAACTTACATACTCATCATATATCGCTATATCAGGCAGTTCAACCCTGGCCAGCCATACACTTGATAAGGACGGTACGGAAATATCCGCAGCTTCACTCCGAAGCACCCGCGCCGAAGCATCTCTTATCTCCCATTCCACTCTCACCTATTTTTCATCGCGGCTTTCATTTGTTACATTGAGTCTTATGGATTTTCTGAATTCACTTCTATGTTTCGTGTTAAAAAACGAAACCTCCGAATAATTCGGAGGTTTGAGGTTTCTTATCAAATGTATGTCCTATCCTGCAACATATTCATGAAGTGTCTTTCTGACACTTCCGTCGCCTGCAAGCATCTTAACAAACATATCCTCTATCTTTTCAGACAAGCCCGCTTCCACGAGATCGGAGGCAAATATAACTTCATTCGACAGGATGGATTTTAACTGCCCCGTATACGAAGAAGCATCGTTATATACTATACCTTTTAACTTCTCTTGAAGCTCATCAAGTCTCGGATCAGAGCTTACAGGCATCTTGTTGCCGGCATCGTCGACACCCAAGAGATATCTGAACCAGGCTGCAATCGAAAGAGGAATATATGTCAAATCATTAACATCCCTGTCCTCAGCATTGCGATACGCCTTAATAGTCTCTCCGAATCTTATCGGAATCTTCATGCTGGTATCCGTTGCAATACGCTGCGGCATATCCGGAATAAACATATTTGGAAGCCTCTTGGTTAAAACTTCATCTATGAATGCCCTCGGATCTATTATTCCGGGATTGACGACAACGGGCAGTCCTTCCTTGTATCCTATATTCTCAACAAGTTTTTTGATATCTTCATCCTGCATCTCCTTGGCGATATGATTGTACCCCAAAAGGCATCCGAATACAGCCATTGCTGTATGAAGCGGATTAAGACAGGTTGTAACTTTCATCTTTTCGGTATTGTTAACGGTTTCCCTGTCGGCAAAGTAAACGCCCGCATTTTCAAGCGCAGGCCTTCCGTTGGGGAATCTGTCCTCGATAACGAGATATTCTGGTATCTCGGCATTAACAAACGGTGCGATAAATGTGTTTTTATCCGTTACCACCGGGCTCATATTTTCGATACCCTTTTTATCGAGCATCTCTTCGATAACTTTCGCCGGGCGCGGTGTTATCTTGTCAATCATACTCCAAGGGAAAGAGACCTTGGATTCGTCAGACACATATTCAAGGAATCCCTCGTCGACAAACCCGTTTTTTACCCATGCTTCTATAATCTCAATAACCGATGCCTTGAGTATGGCTCCGTTATGGGAACAGTTATCCATACTGCAAAGAGCGATCGGATATTTGCACGCTAAGTATCTCTCATATAAAAGAGCAGCCGTAACACTCATTGCATGGGTGGGTCTTGCAGGGCCTTCATTCATATCGGATACAACATTCGAGAACAATTCTCCCGCCATATTCCTAAGAGAATATCCCTTTTCCGTAATCGTATAACTGATTATCTGTAACGAAGGATTCCTGACAGCATCTGTCAGTTTTCGCATATTATCTTCATCACGATAATCCGCTTTTACGGCATCCGCTATGGATGCAATTACCTTCATATCAGTATTGCCGTCAGACTTAAGTCCGACAAAAAGCGACAGGTTGTCAAAAGGAACATATATCCTGTCTATCATGTCATAATCAAAAGTATCTGCTGCAATGATACCTCTGTCACTAAGTCCTTCATCCAACAGTTTTTGCTGCAATACAGCGATAAATCCTCTGAAAATATTGCCTGCACCAAAATGAATCCACAGAGGGGTCTCTCCGGTATTCTTTCTCATCTTGTCTATATCATATTCAGGTAATGCTATCCCCGCATTATCCCACATCTCTTTATTCTTTATTCCTTCAAGAGTCAATTTCATGTGCAGATTTCCTTTCTTATAGCATAGCCGTAAAATGAAGGTCTGAATCGAGCTTTATCTTTGCACTCTGCCGGACGCATCACCCTTGGCGAGTTTATTTACTTCATCAACCGATACGAAGTTGTAATCTCCTTCTATCGAATGCTTTAAGCAGCTTGCGGCCACGGCGAATTCTATCGCATCAGCACTCGTATATTTATGTGTGAGTGAATATATAAGTCCTGCACCGAATGAGTCTCCTCCGCCCACTCTGTCAACTATATGCACATTGTATTTTTTGCTGAAGTAATAATCCTTACCGTCATATAACATTGCGCCCCATCGGTTGTCGCTTGCGGATATGGATTCGCGAAGTGTGATTGCGACATATGAAAAACCGAATCTTTTCTTTAATTCTTCCGCTACATATTTATAGCCTTCCGAATTAATCTCTCCTGCAGTAACATCGGTGTCGGGTGCTTTTATCTTGAATACATCATATGCATCCTCTTCATTGGAGATACATACATCAACATATCGGCAGAGCTTCTCCATCACTTCTCCCGCTTTCTCTTTTGACCAGAGCTTATTCCTGTAATTTAGATCGCAGCTTACTATAATACCCTTTTCCTTAGCCTTCTTACATGCTTCAAGAGTTATGTCTGCAAGCTCATCAGACAGTGCGGGTGTAATACCCGTAAAATGAAACCATCCCGCATTGTCAAATATCTTATCCCAGTCAAAATCAGTCTTGGATGCTTCCGCTATCGCCGATCCCGCACGATCATATATAACCTTGGATGCTCTTTGAGACGCTCCTTTTTCGAGATAGTATATACCTACTCTGCTGCCTCCCCTTACGATTAAAGATGTATCCACTCCGTACTTTCTCAATGAATTGACACTCATCTGGCCGATCTCATGGTTGGGAAGCTTGGTTACAAACGAAGTATTCATTCCGTAATTGGCCAAGGATATACTGACATTGGCTTCGCCTCCGCCAAAAGTCGCTTCAAATGTATCTGCCTGAACGAATCTTAGGTATCCATGCGGAGCAAGTCTTAACATGAGTTCTCCGAAAGTAATAACCTTGCAGTCCGATAAATTGGACAGGTCGATTTTTTTATCATCTGTATCAATACTTACAGTTTTACTCTTATCAGAACCGCCGTTTATGATCCTGTCAATCGCACCTACCACTTCCACAGTGCGATTTTTTATCGTATCAAAGTCACCTTCCTTAATGGACTTTGCATCTATCATAAAACTTCCGCCGCAGGCAATCACATTTTTAAGCGCATAATATGATGCCATATTGTCCATGCTGATGCCGCCTGTGGGCATAAATGTCATCATGTTGTAAGGAGCCGACAATGCCTTTAACATCTTAACTCCGCCTGCTGCCTCTGCCGGAAAAAACTTAACCACTCTTAAGCCAAGCGCATGCGCTTTTGCCACATCGCTCGCAGTGGATACTCCGGGAATAACACATACATTCTTTTCAAGACAATACGAAACAATATCTTCATCAAGACCGGGACTGACTATAAACTGCGCTCCAGCATTCAATGCAGCATCAACCTGCTTTATACTTAATACGGTACCTGCACCGACCAGCATGTCAGGGTATTCTTCCTTCATGGCCTTTATGCATAAATCCGCGCCTTCTCTTCTAAATGTTACTTCTGCGCAGGGAAGACCTCCCTCGTATAAAGCCTTGGCAAGAGGTTTTGCATCAGAGACATTATCAAGCGCAATAACCGGTATCATTCTGCATTCTTTTATTCTGTCGTATGTGTTCATATTAACCTTCTTTCGCTTTTTGGATTATCTTTTTTGAAAATATATATCCTTTTTCACAAGTATATCTTTTATCGCAAGTATATCCTTTTTCGCAAGAAAAACCGGATATAACTCCGGTCTTTCCAATAATTGATATTTATTGTTTTGAATTCTTGTCTATGGCTTCCCAGAGACCCTGTAAATATACGGCGCCGAGTGCTCTGTCATACAGACCGTATCCGGGCATTGCTTCTTCGCCCCATATCATTCTGCCGTGATCGGGTCTTATGATTCCGTCGAATCCGGAGTCATAGAGTGCTTTCATTATGGCATACATATCAAAATCACCGTCGCTTGATAAGTGGGCTGATTCTTCAAAATTGGTCGGCGTTATGAACTTTAAGTTTCTGACATGCGCAAAGTGAATACGTCCCTTAATGGCATAGATTGTATCAACAATATCATTATTAAGTTTGGTTCCAAACGATCCGGTGCAAAGCGTAACTCCGTTATGCACATTGTCGACTGCCTGTAACAGCTTAACAATCTGTTCCTTGTTGGTGATGATTCTCGCAAGACCGAATACACTCCATGCGGGATCATCGGGATGAATTGCCATGTTGATATCGTACTTGTCGCATACAGGCATGATTGCGTTGAGAAAATATACCAGATTGTCGAATAACTTATCGGCGTCTACGTCCTTATACATCTCAAAGAGTTCCTGTACCTGAGACATTCTCTCGGGCTCCCAACCCGGTAATATATGACCGTTGGTGTGCTTGGAAAGAGAATTGAATATGTCGCTCGGATCAATCTTGTCCACTGCTTCCTGCGTATATGCCATTACCGTAGAACCGTCGCTTCTTACTCTAGCAAGCTCTGTTCTGGTCCAGTCAAATACGGGCATGAAATTATAACAAACGGTATGTATGTCTTCTTCGCCGAGATTGGTCAATGTCTTAATATAATTGTCTATGTACCTGTCTCTGTCTGCATCTCCGACTTTTATGGAATCGCAGACATTCACACTCTCGATACCGGATATCTTAAGGCCTGCATCCGTAACCTCTTTTTTTATGGCTTTGATTGCATCCCTGTCCCAGGCTTCACCGGGTGTCGTGTCATAGAGAGTTGTAATTACGCCTTTTACTCCCGGTATCTGTCTGATATATTTCAAACTAACGGTATCGAACTTGGATCCGAACCACCTGAATGTCATTTCCATGATTGATAGTCCTCTTATTTCATATGTTCTGTATCCTGCAAAAAACACAGAAAGACACTTATATCTCATACGGATTATTGTATGATTTCCGTATATAAATAAGCCGTCATAAATATATCACACCGCTTACTTATATTCAAAAATCATTTTTCGTCGATTGATGCTTTTTTCGTATAAAAAGGGGACAAGCCCCTTTTTATACGAAGTGCGAATAATTATCTTGCGTTAATCTCGTTGTAAAGTTTTACAAGATTCTGAGCATTGGCATCATCGCATGACTTAACGTAATTATCCCATTCTTTGTTGATATCCTTCTTGCCTGTTACGAAGTTGAGTGTCCATGTGTTGATGTTATCTACAAGAGGAGTCTTCCAGAGGTTAATCTGCTCGTTTTCATCTGGAGTACTTGCAAGAGCAGGTGTAAGAGGTCTGATATCTCTGTAATCAGCGATTCTCTTGGAAAGATCCTGAAGTTCGGGTGTCAAGTTGTCGTCTCTCTGGTCTACTCTGTGTCCGTACCAGAAGTTACCGCCTGCATAACCGTACTCAAGTCTCATATCCTTGTTATCTTCTTCATTTTCGGGTGTAGGATCGGCATATCCAAGACCTGAGCAGTACCATCCTTCGCAAAGAACCTTCTGACCGTTCTCTACCTTGTATGTCTCTCCTTCAACACCCCACTTGATAAGATCGTATGCTTCATCTGAGTAGAATAACCAGTCAACGAAACGAAGCATCTTAATGAATTCTTCCTCACCAAGTTTATCATATGCATTCTTGGAAATCATAACACCGTTTTCAAGTCTTGAGTTCTCTGCCATGTAGTTGTTGTTACCCTTGGGAGATACAACAAGATATGTCTCATAAGGCTTTCCGCCCATACCTTCGATAAGTCCTGCATTGAATGCAGCTACCTGACCACGGTTAACGGACATGATTGCTGTCTCGCCACGATAGAACTTGTTGGTAGCAACTGAGTCATCCTGTGTGAATGTCTCGGGATCAAGAATTCCGCCTGCAACGAACTTGTTGGCTACAGTAACGAATTCCTTGTAATTTTCTGTTGTGGATGCAAGATACCACTCATCCTTGTCATGATCGTACTGGATACAATCGCCTACAGCCCAACCTGAAGGTACACCGTAAGCAGAACCCATAATCTTTAAGAGGTTACCGCCCGAGCCCTGACCGGATTCCTGGCCGCACCAGAGGTCAGACCATATATAATCTGATTCCTTGCAGATGCCTTCTTTTACCATGTAAGCCTTAACCTTAACGAGAGCATCATAAAGATCGTCATATGTCCAATCTTTCTCGATCTTGGTTACATCTACGCCCGCACCGTCAAAAAGGTCTTTTCTGATGATGAATGTATAATCCTGGTTAGGTGATTCATGCATACCGGGAAGTCTGTAGAAGTTGCCGTCGTTACGAGTGATAGTATCAAGATCGGCCTGCATATCATATGTCTCAACGAAGTTGGTAAAGTTAGGCATGAACTGTGTCCATTTAGAAATGGGAACGATAGCGCCACCGTCTACGTACTTGGATTCATCGTATGTCTTGGGAATGATAAAAGGTGCTTCTCCGGCATTAACCATCAAACCGATCTTGTCGTTGTAGTCACCGGAATCAATTGAAGTAATATCAAGTGTAACGTTGGTTTTTTCCGTAATCTTGGCAAATACGCCTTCGGTCTTCCACTGATCTGTCATGGGATACCATGAAGCATCTGAGAAAGACATCGAATATGTCACAGGTGTTTCCGAATAAAAATGTTCGCCGTAAGTATAGTCGAGTTGTTCTTCCTCTGCAGCCGTATCACCTGTATTGTCAACAGCCGGTTGAGAGGGAGCGGGTTCTTCGCTGCCGCCGGTAGTACATGCTGTAGCTGAAGCAACCATGCTGACTGCAAGCAATGCACTCAATAATCTTTTTTTCATTTGAGTTCCTCCTTTGTTTTTTGACTGCTCCTTTTATAGATGCAATCCGTTAATGTTGCCTATATCTATCCCTTTACTCCTCCAAGCATCATTCCCTGTACAAAATACCTTTGGATAAAGGGGTAAACACATATGATGGGTACTGCCATCAAAACCATGGAACATGACTTGATGTTGGCAGCAATCTGCATCGACTCCTGCGATGCCGCACCGGGATCGGCTGAGGTCGATGCACCGATGATAATCTGACGAAGATGGTAAGCAACCGGCCACTTGTTTCTGTCTTCCAGATAAAGGAATGCATTAAACCAGTTACTCCAATATCCCGCCATGTAAAATAAGACCATAGTTGCCATAATCGGCTTGGAAATCGGAAGTACGATTCTAAAGAAAACACCGTATTTCGACAGACCGTCTATCTCTCCCGCTTCCTCGAGTTCATGAGGAAGGCTGGCAAAGAACGACTTCATCAAAAGCACGTAATATGTTCCGATAAGACCCGGAAGGATGAATGAGAAAACCGAATTTCTAAGTCCGAGTGAAGTCATCAAAATGTAATTGGGGATCATTCCGCCGCCAAAATACATTGTGAAGATAATGAACGGAACAAATATTTTATTAAGTCTTAAATTCGGCTTGGAAAGCGGATACGCAAGCATGGCCGAGAAAAGAAGCGAGAAAAATGTTCCGAATACCGCGTACAAAATAGTATTCTTGTAATATCCGAGGAAATCGCCCTTAGTCAAAACCGATTTGTAAGTAGTTAAGTTGAATCCCACCGGAATGATGGATACCTGTCCTTTTATAATCGCTGCCTCAGATGAAAAAGACTGAGCAACAAGATAAAGGAACGGATACAGTGTCAATGCACATATAATCAGCATTAAAAGTACATTAAATACCTGGAACACCCTGTACTGCCAGGACTCTTTGACTTTTACGCCCTGCTTGAACTTCTTCTTGGGTTCGCCTTTTATATTCAGTTTCAATTCGACATTATTATCTTCAATCTCTGACATTTTCTATCTCCTTACCAAAGCGATTCGCCTGATATTTTCTTGGATGAGAAGTTAGCTGCGGTCAATAGGATCAAGTTAAGCAATCCTTCAAAGAGACCTACCGCCGTCGCGTAACTGTAGTTACCGGAATTAACACCCATTCGATATACATAGGTGGATACGATATCCGATGTTTCGTATGTCATGGGGTTGTAAAGAAGGAATACCTTCTCAAACGCTCCGCCCGATCCGACCATTCCGCCAATGTCAAGAATAAGCAGTGTAGTAATCGTAGGCAGGATGCAGGGGATTGTAACATGCAGTACCTGCTGGAAATGTGATGCTCCGTCAACCTTGGCCGCCTCGTAAAGCTCAGGATTGATACCTGCTATCGCCGCCAGGTATAGGATGCTTCCCCAACCGAGTCCCTGCCATATACCGCTGGCTACGAATATGGTCGGGAACCATTGCGGCAGTGCTATAAACTCAACTGCCTTTTGTCCTAATTCAACCAACAATGAGTTGATCGGTCCGCTGGTGGATAAGAGTTCCTTAATCATACCTGCAACAATTACCATCGATATGAAGTGAGGCAGATAGGAAACCGTCTGAACGAATTTTTTCCAGGGGATCCACTTGATTTCATTTAAAAGTAATGCAAAAATAAGTGTTAGCGGAAATCTTACGACTAAATATGAAAAATTTAATATAAGGGTATTTCTGAAGGCCTTTCTAAAAGCGGGATCTCCAAGAAACTGTTTGAAGTATTTAAAGCCTGACCATTGTTCTCCGAAGATATTGCCGCCGGCTACATACTTACGAAAAGCGATAATGTTACCAAACATGGGCAGGTAACGAAATACTATGTAATAAGCAACCGGGATGATAAGGAATGTATAGATAACCCAATTCTTTCTAAGGTGTTTTCCCATATCCTTCATCCATGCTGAAGCATTGATATTTTTTTTAGGCTTTTGCTCTGTTGCTTTTTCTTCTTTAGCTTTTTCTTCGGTGTTGTTTTCAGAAGAATTGATACTCATTTTACCCTCCAAAATCGACATAGAATTTTACCATTCTTGTAGCCTGACATTCTTGTATACAAGTATATTATGTTATTTTTTTGTGAATTTCTATTAGCAAAATCAACATTTTTGCTTTTATTTTTTATGTAATACTAACAAAATATTGGATTATGTAAACCGAATTGGCTTCGTTGACAAAACAATGACAAAAAAGATCCGATGCTCTCGCACCGGATCTTTTATAATTCTGTATATGCCTTTAAACTCTGCAATGTGTTTGCAATCAGTAAAAGTGTATGTAATCTGCAAATGTATTTATATCAGTTCTGGATATTTAATTCTTATAATACTCGGGATATGCCTTTTTTATCTCTTCTTTGTCTATGTCGTATCTCGAAAGATGCTTCTTGACCAGTCTCTTGGCTTCTTCCTTGTCCTTATTTTTGATGGCTTCGAATATCAGTCTGTGATCGTTAACAATCTTGGTATCTTTTACAGTAATAAGAGATAATGCACGCATTCTGTCGTAATGAATCATCATTCCGGCTTTCATCGTGTATGTTCTCTCCTTGTGCGCGATAACATAGATCATCTTGTGAAATTCGTTGTCCAGCTCGAATATCTTATCCGTTACGTAATTCTCCAGATAGAATTCCTGAAGCTTAACATTGGCTTCCAGATTCATTATGTCTTCGGGAGTTGCTATCTCGCAAGCTATCTCGACCACCGACACATCGAGCACTTCTCTTATGAATCTCGACTCTTCGACAAGGTCGGGATCGATTAACGCAACCATGCTTCCTCTCTGAGGATAGGTCTCGATAACATTCGATCTGTTAAGATCGATCAGAGCCTCACGAAGCGGGGTTCTGCTGACTCCTATCTCGTTGGCCAATTCGGTCTCGCTTAGAAACTGCCCGGGTTTTAACTCGAGCGATACGATATTGGTAGTAAGAAATCTTGAAGCGTATTCTCTCGTGGACTCGCCTGCAAGTTTTTCTACTTTAATCATGTTATTTACCTCTTTCGCTAGTATTTCTGACTTTTATATATTCCCCGTAAAATCTTTTTGCTACCTCTTTTTTATTCTGCATATGTATCTCATTATACTGTCCCAGGTCGTAGAGTTCAACCAATACAGAGTTCTCGATCTTCTCGCAGGCTCGAAGCTGTGCATCACGAAGGCGGTCCCATGCATCCGATGGCTTTTCCCAGGCTTCTCCCCTGAAGTAGGGAAGTCTTGCAAACATGAACATCACGTCGTCTTTAAAAAGCTCACGCCATTCTCTGACCATATCGATTGTCAGATATTCGTAATCATCGGGATTAAACGTATTGGACTCTCCCTGATAGTAAAAAACTGCATCAAAAGCAATGTTTCTTATGGGATAAATCATTTTATTGTACAACGCGGTCGGCTGCCATGTGAAGAATGTTGCATCTCCCATGGGCTTTTCGATTGTTGTCGGTCTCGCACTCCATATGCCGTCAAGAGGAATCTCTTTTTCATCCGCCTTGATGCAATAAGGCATGTCTTCTTTGAATTCGCCGACATTATTGTTAATAATCACTCTCACAGTGATGATGTTTTTACCGGGTTTTAAAATCCCTGCTTTTAATTTGTATCTTCTCGGAGGGTAAAAATACTCGGTTCTTCCGACTTCGATACCGTTAACGTAAGTTGTATCCGCATCAACTATCGTTCCGAGTCTGAGCTCTACTTCACGGTTGCAAAAACTCTCGGGTACATCTACGCTTCTTTGAACCCATACCGTACCGATACGATCCTTCAGCGAATTGTTAAGCCATGATTCGGGTACTCTGATACTCAAAGCATCCTTCTTTTCTTCATCGCTCCACTCGTAATCGTACCATTTTTCGCTTAAGCCTATATCATCCGCATCATTTTTTCTGCCCCAGGCTTGTGCATTATCGGCATCATTTTTTATGGTCTCAAGAACATATGCCTCGTTCTTGTTTCTCTCTATCGTTTCCTTATAGCAGACTTTACAGGAATCATTTTTACCTAAGCATACACACTTAACTTCCCTGCCCTCTTTTTTTGCGGTATCAACAAGGGAATCCGCACATTTAAGGAGCCCTTCCTCACTCATAAAAGCTTCGATATGGGTTCCTCCGACGGCTGCATGTACCAATCCGACGGGAATACTGTCATTATCGAATTTCATACGGGCAAAATAAAAACCGAGCGCCGAGAATCCCATCACATCTTTCTCGTTGGCGTCAACCCATTCACCTGTCTCAAGCATTGTGTCAGGTTCGCCAAACTTGGGTTCCTTGGGAAGCTGAAACATCCTGATAAGCGGATAATTAATGCCCTCAACTTCTTTTCTGTATAAGTCCAGGGTTCTGTTTACAGGAAGTTCCATATTGGACTGCCCTGCCAATAAAAATACATCTCCGACATACACATCATTAATAATTATGCTGTCCGTATTATCGGATATCTTAATCGTATGCGGTCCGCCGGGTGTCATGGGTTCAAGCTCTATCGAAAAGAACCCTTCTGCGTCGCACGCGCTCTCATATACGCACTCATCAAAACATAAATTGATGGTATTGTTTGCCGATGAATATCCCTCAATAAGGTTCTTTCTGTTTTGCTGGATAATCATTTTGTCACTGTATATATTGGATAGTTTCATCACAGTCTACTCTCTTTTCAAAACAAAAAATATGTAGTATACTTGTATTTCAGTACAAAGATATTCTACTAACAATTAAAATTTTTGTCCACTTTTTTTTGTGAATGACTGTAATCAGGCGGTTTTATGGGTATATTCAATTACAACGGAAAAATATATAAGTTTCTCGAAAAGTTTTGGAATGTGGTATGGATTAGTGTCCTGTGGATAGTATGCTCCATCCCCATCGTCACTATCGGCGCATCTTCATGCGCGGCGTATTACAGCATGGTTAAGAGTGTCAGAAAGAATGAAGACCGTGCAACGAGAGACTTTTTCAAATCGTTCAAGCAAAACTTCGTACAGGCAACAATAATGACTGTAGTGTATCTGATTGTCGGAGCCGCGTTTGCTGTGGCAACCTGGTTTTATTATCACAGAGAGGGAGAATTCAATCTTGGGCTTCGCTGGTTCTTTTACATACTGATTCTCGTATATCTCTGCACGATAACTCACGCGTTTTCATGGCTCTCAAGATATACAATGACGACTGTCCATGCACTTACTTACCCTATCGTAATCACACTCATGCATCTTGGCAATTCGCTCGGCCTTATAGTCTTTTGGGCTGCCTGCGCCATAGTGCTGTACTGGTCTTACAATACATTTTTATTTGCGCCGCTTTTGTTGGTAATGCCCGGATTTAAATGCCTGCTTGATACATTCTTGATAGAACCAATCCTCAAGAAGTACGAGTCGATTGCGCTCAAAAATGAGGGGAATTCGAACGAAACAGGCGACAGTGAAACAAGCGAGGCTGAAAAAGTATGAAAAATTTTATGGATGATAATTTCTTACTGAATAATGATGTGGCAATTCGTCTCTTTCACGAATGTGCAAAAGATCTGCCGATAATTGACTACCACTGTCATATCGATGCCAAAGAGATCGCTGAAAACAAAGAGTTTAAAAACATCACTGAACTCTGGCTCGGCGGCGATCATTACAAATGGCGATTCATGCGTGCCGCAGGTATAGACGAATATTACATAACGGGAGACGCATCCGACAAGGATAAGTTCATCAAGTGGATAGAAGCACTCACTTATGCAATCGGTAACCCTCTGTATCACTGGAGTCACATGGAGTTAAAAAAGTACTTCGGATTCGAAGGCCATGTGACAAAAGAATGCACCGAACATCTGTGGGATACATGCAATAAGGTTATACAATCAGGGCATTTTAAAGCCAAGGATATCATCAACATGTCCAACGTAAAAGTATTGTGTACGACTGACGATCCCGTTGATTCTCTCGAGTATCATGACATTATAAAAGAGGACTCTTCTTTTTCATGCAAGGTGCTGCCTGCTTTCAGACCTGACAACGCGATGAATATAGAAAAAGAGGCTTACCTTGAGTACATAACCAGGCTTGAAAATGTAAGCAAAATTAAGATCGACTCTTTTGATTCGCTTATCGATGCATTAAAATCAAGAATCGCATTCTTTGATTCTATGGGATGCAGGCTCGCGGATCACGGTATATGGTACATACCTTTTTCGGATTGTAACGAAGAAAAAGCAAATGAAATATTTGAAAAAAGGATAAAGGGCGAGCTGCCCAATCCCGTGGAGTGCGATATATTCCAAAAGACATTTCTCGTTAAACTCCATGAAGAGTACAAAAGACTCGGATGGGTGAGTCAGCTTCACTACGGCTGTAAGAGAGATAACAATACTAAGATGTATGAAAAAATCGGCCCCAATACAGGTTATGATGCAATCTCAAGAATTGCCTGTGAGGATTCTCTTGCCGGGTTATTGGATTGCTTAAATACCAAAAACGCCCTCGGAAAAATAATAGTATACTCTCTTAATCCCAATGCCAATGAAGCTATCGATACCATATGCGCATGTTTTCAGGACGGCAAATGCGTCAATAAGATTCAGCACGGAAGCGCATGGTGGTTCAACGATCATCAGCTTGGCATGACCAGTCATCTGAAATCTCTTGCAAGTAACGGTAATCTCGCAGGATTTGTCGGAATGCTGACGGACTCTCGAAGCTTCGTATCATATACAAGACATGAGTACTTCAGAAGGATACTGTGCAACTTGTTGGGAGAGATGGTTGAACGCGGAGAATTCCCTGATGATTACGACATCCTCTCAAAAATAGTTAAGGATATCTCTTACAATAATGCAGTTACATATTTTAATTTTTGATTATGAATACGACTCCTATCAACAATGAAATAACGGATAATTCCATAAAAAGCAACGAAGCAGCAAATACTGAAGGGAGTAAAAAATCCGACCATCCCGTCAGAAGGGAAAAATTGAAAAATCTCAAGAAGGCATCATCTCTTCCGCTTGGAAAAAGATTGGTGTATTATTGGGATTTTTTTAAGTTCTATATTATCGGTGCGCTGGTTTTTTCGGTAATTGCTTTTATATTCATCAAGCAGGTTTTATTCGCACCCGACGTTATATTCAAGGGGTATATAGTCAACAGAACCTCCATTCCCTCGTGCACGGATGAGGAATTCATATCTTCTTTCCCTCTCTACCAGACGATGAATACAAAAAAAGAAAGAATGTATTTTTCTTCCGACATGCTCTTAAGCGACAGCGATTACGAATCATCCGTCAAGCTCATAGCAAGCGCGGCATCGGGCGAAGTCGATTGTATTATATGCAACGAGAAAACCTATAATCGTCTTGCACAGATGCAGCTTTTGGAAAGCATAGATAATAATACTTCGATAAAAGAAAAATACGAATCAAAACTTATCACTTACGATCATACAAAAAACGACACCGACGAAGACGATTCCCTGGGTTTGAAAACCTATGGAATCGAAGTCTCCGACAGTGCCGTATTACATTCTTTTCATGCTTTTTCGGATGATGAAAAAGTATATCTGTGCATCGGCATTAACGCCTATATCGACGATAACACCCTGGCCTTTATAGATTGGGTTTGCGAGTAGCAAACGATACGGCAAACAACACTTCAATATATCATTATATCTGTCTGTCCATATCTACATTTTCTATGTATCTATACATAAAATTTCTATTACAACCATAATCTAATATCTAAAGGTTTCTTTTGGTCCGAGATATGATTCAGCCGGCGGATTACCCCACGCGGATATAACTATTTTTTGAAGCACAAAATTGGGATCAAGTGCATAAATATTGATATCGTTGATGCCCTCATTAAGCTTCAAATTGACTGATACTTTTCTCGTATTCTCAAGCACACCCATGGACCAGTAAGGATTACCGTCACCCACCGAGAAATAAGGATGAATCATATTAATCTTTCTCATACTGCCGTCATTGACGCTGATACCGAAAAAGATCTCATTATCCCTTGAGTAAGGATTACTCGGATTGGTGTAAAGCAGCACTTCGTAGTCTCCTTCTTCAGGTACTCTGACTGTGTATGTAAGCTTTGGAGCATCTTTTTTCGAACGTGAAAAAATAACATTCTGCGGATATGCTTTTACGGCATCCATTCCTCTGGAATAATCTTCGATTACTCTGAATGCTCCTTTTGAAGAATCCGTCTTGGACGTAAAGTTGACAGCATCTATGGATATATAATCCATGCATTCTGTCTTGCCGGGCCATGTTCTTTGATGAAGAGGAACATCTATTACCTTCTCATTCATATCCACAGTTTTTCCCGTCCAATAGAATATGCCTCGCTTCTTTTTCTCAACACCCAAATCCGATATTGTGTTAACGGGTATTTTTACCACTATATTGCCATCGGCTGAATGTACGCAGATTTCAGGCACTTTTTTTGCCTTGCGATACTGACTTCTGTCAATCTTAATCTTTAATGTTTTTAATGTATAAGGTCTAACAATTCCCGATTCTTCGGATACACTGATAAATGAATTGGGATTCTCAATGTTATATTTTGCCGCTACGCTTCCTGCGGTACTTAGTAACAATTCTGCTTCGTCAACTTCGGGATTAAGGAAAGAATCCATAACAGGAACATGTCCCGTCCAAAACATACCTTCGGAATAATAGTTGCTTCCTTTGACAGACACTATGAGTCTTTCCTTGTTGGCAGGTTCGAATGTATGAATAACCGGATACTGACATCCTTCCTCACACCATGCATTGAATCCGATATGTTCGGAAAGTCCCATTCCGTACCATTTTCCGCCCTCGATGGTGTGAAGTTCTTTTACAATCTCTCTGTCATAGTCGATGCACTCGTTGACTTTTTTGCCAAGTGCAATCGCATATGTACTTCCTTCTTTTGCAAAACCGTGATTAAGGGTGGTCAAAAGCCACATGCGCTGAACATTCAAATTGGCGCTAAGAGGAAGCCATACAAGTTCATAAAAAGCAAATCTTGTATTGCCTGATAACTTGTCCAAGAGTTTTTTTGCAGAGTCCATTAACTTCTCGCACTGCTTAAGCGTATCGAATGTCTCATTATATGAAAACGGTGCATATACTCTGTCATTCATTGCCTCGGTTCTTCGAGCGGAAGTAATACGTGTATATCCTTCGAGCAGTTCGCTGCATTTTTTTATGTCGGATTGGGTCATTCTTCCTTCGAAATTACGCTTAACGAAGGAGTCCGTATATTCCCTTGCAGCTTTAAAATTGCTGCTTCCCCAATAATCAAAATCGTAAGCAAGATCGAGGAAAAACGACAGCGGATATTCATTGGAGAAAATATCTCCGACATTAACTATCCACAGATCCCTGATTCCAAAATCATATGCCGTGGTCATCTGCTCCCATACCTTGGATAAATGTGATGTATTAAACCACTCGAATGAAATGGGAAGACCGTGATAATCAAAATGATAATACATACCGTAGCCGCCCTTATGAGAACGCATATGAGCAGTGGGAACGGTACGAAGATTACCGAAGTTATCATCGCACAGCATCAATGTAACACCCTCAAGCTCAGGATCATCCATAAGACCCTTGGTTTTATCGTCACCATAAAAATACGGCTCTACTTCCTTGTAGAGTGCAAGCATCCTCGGAACTTCATCGAGGTTTTCATTGACGTTTTCTTTTATCAGTCTGTTCTGAGTCTTTAATACTTTTCTAAGCAAATCGATATTGTCTTTTAACGTGGCTTCCTTGCCCATTATCGCGGTATCGGCTTCGCCTCGCATGCCGACGGTAATGACATTTTCAAATCTGCCGCTTCTTTTAAGACCGTCTTCCCAGAAACGCGTGATACCTTTTTCATTGGTTAAAAAGTTCCACGCATCGCCGTATATCGAGCCCTTACCCCTTAAGTACTTGTATTCCTCACCCTGTCTCAAACAAGGTTCATGATGGCTCATT
>JAEEQX010000158.1 GCA_016285575.1 Lachnospiraceae bacterium | reverse complement strand
CGGAACTCTCTCCACCCCTGAACATAATTGGTACGTTTGAACGTTCTTCAGACAGGAAGTGAGCCCCCTCACGTTCAATTAAATAGCGCTGCCCATGATCTGAAAATAATGATATTAGCACTTCATCATCCGAATAATTAGCTTCTATGTAGTCATATAAATACTGTAGCCAATTATCAATATACTTCATGGTTTTGAGATACTGTTTTTTAAACAATTCATTATATCCTTGCTTTACAGACGTTACCCCCCTTTCAGATATAACTCTTTCTTCAATATCCATAGAGGTCTGTACAGCAGTGGCTAATTCATCCCCATCTGCTATATCATGAAGATCTCCAATCGTCATCCAAATATATTGATCCGTTTCGCCAAAAGCATTCAACTGGTTAATAACATCAGCGATAACATCATGTACTTTAAAGCCCACTTTTTGATGCTGATAAACAAAGCGATCATAACCTCGTGCATGACCATAAGTAGGTATAATTCTCCAGTCGCCTCCATAATACGAGGTATAGTAACCAGCTGACTGATAGTATTCAGCAAGTGTAGTAATTTCTTCCGGAAGAGTATAATCCAAAGTCGGATGGTACAACATATGCTTTGGAGTACTCAAACCACTGACATAATTGGCAATACTAGGATATGTCCATTCGCCCGCATTATATGCAGAAGAAAAGAACATTCCTTTTTCGAAAAAGTTTGCTGTATTAGGCATATGTTTTTTAAAATCATTTCCTTTTACAACAGATGACGAAACACCATCCACAAAAATACTTAGAACAAGTTTTTTACGCTTATTGCTATGCTCCAACGGTATAGCTTTTCCATAATAACTTTTTTCACTTGCCCCAATCAGCGTGCCACCAGGCACCCTGTAATACGAAAATACATTGGGACTATACTGCTGAACAAAATGATTTTTCCCATTAATTTTAAATCCAAGAGTATTCATGCTTTCCGAAGATGCAATAGGAACAATGTACTCTTGAGCATCTCCGGGCACAAGGCAATTCTTACCCTCATTTACTTCAATAAACTCAGCTTTCATTCGCATCACATCTTTGGGAGCACGATCTTGAAAATGAACGAAAAACTGATCCCTAAAGTATCCGACAAACTTCTTACGATTTAGTGATTCATAAAAATATTCACCAATCGTATCCGGATAATCTAATGATCTAAACCTCACTTCGCTTAATGAGAAACTATTTTTATTCAATTCTCCTAAGGTTTGAATCTGATCAAGCGCATTCTTGACTACATCCGGATCAGCATCCTGAAGTTCTTCGTTAACAGCATTTATCAAACTGATTGCCTTTTCAACAGGAGCCAGTTCATATGAACGTTGATATATATCCACTAAATACGCAGCTCTGCAATATGCAATATAAGCATCCGCCCACCTTCCGGTCAATTCGCAAACAATAGCATAGTTATATTGGGTTTCCTCATTTAACGGAAGTCTTCTAACGCCTTCGGAAGCATAAACATACGCGCTATCAACATCTCCACAAGCCAAATAAAATGCAGTCTTCAAGGAGCAAAGATCAGCATCTGCAGGATAATCACTTTCATATTCAGTGATAAGCGCTCGGGCTTCCTCAATATTTCCATCGTTTATCAGCCTTTCAATCTCTTTTTTTCTGCTCATGCTATCCACCTTTAATTATATTTCTTATAATCTAGGGCTTAATATTACTTATACATATTAGCACAATTATTACATCTCCCCAACCATTTTCCCATCATAAAGAGGAGACCTTTCGGTCTCCTCTTTTTGCGCGTGAACTAATTAACTTGGTTAATGTTCTGCAGTACCGGTTATTAACCGAGAAGGCTGAGAACACCCTGGTTGGACTGATTAGCCTGTGCCAGCATCGCCTGACCTGCCTGCTGAAGAATGTTCTGGTTAGAGAACTTAACCATTTCGGTTGCCATATCGGTATCACGGATACGGCTCTCAGCTGCGGTAGTATTCTCTACTACGTTGTCAAG
>JAEEQX010000157.1 GCA_016285575.1 Lachnospiraceae bacterium | reverse complement strand
TGAGCCTGTAAGCCATCCACTATACGATTTAACCTCTATGATGAATACTCCATGTTTATTAACTACTACATTATCAAGTTCAGTCTCTTTTCCGTCATAGCTAATCGAAACATTCGTAAAAAGATAATCCTCCTCGTGAAGAACCGATGAAATCATTTTTGTAGCCCTATGTTCGCCAACTAGGCCTGCAGCTTCTTGTTGCTCCCTATTTACTCTGTAACTTGTTTTCTTGACAAAGTAAATAAGTAATATGAACATTGCTATTGACAACACTATCAGTAGCAATATTCCAATTGTACTAATGAATGCAGAAGACACCTAAATACAAACCTCCTATTATCAGAGAATGTAATTATTTGTATAGTTTTTTCAATTCTTCAATTTTCTCTTCGTACTTTTCCTTTTCTTTTCGAATTGTGGATGGCGAATATTTATCCAAGCTTATCTTAGTCTGAGTAGTTGAAATGCTTATGCCCAAAGTTTTCAAAGAGCTAGTGTCCGATTCCTTAAGTTTTTCTGCAAGATTCTTAAGTTTGACATCTATACGCATATTTTCTCCCGTATCAGAAGAATATCCATCTAACAATGCAATAACGTCTTCAACATAATCTTTGTATTCTTCCGTGTAATATGCTCGCTTTCCTTCTTTTTTAATTGACAAATCATTAAGAATCAAGCCCCCCACAACAAGAAATATGGTGACAACCACAATAAGCGTAATAAGAATCCAATGCTTTTTGCTTTTATTCCCATCCTTTTGTATTTTAGGCAATTTGAACCCACAGTGAACACAAATCTTTGCTGTATCTGATACTTCTTTACCACATTCAGGACATTTTATAAGTGCCATTATATTCTGCTCCTTCTCCTTTACCAAAGCCTCGCCAATATGTTATACATAACCAGAATAAAGATTATCGTGAAAATTATCAAAATAGCCTTACCTGTTTCAATATCATTGCCGCCTTCATCCTCTTTCGAAGATGACCGCACCGTTCTAGAATGCTTTTCCGCCTTCTTCATATATGCTTCAGCCATAGCTTTATTCTTCGCTTCTTCGATTTCTTCGCGGTCATCATCGTTGGGGTTAACCTGTAAAAACTGATATAACTGCTTCTTCAATTCGAAAATACTCTTACTGCCAATTCCCTTTATTTTCGCTATATCATCCCACGATAATAGCAATAAATCTTTAACCGTTTTTATATCGCCTTCATAAAGCGCACCAGTTATTCTACTAGGCATGTAAATAAAGTTTACGCTTCTTTTCGCATAACTATGGGCGTTTACGCCATAGTACTTGGCCAAAGAGTCTTCTTTTTCTTCTCTTGGTTCCTGTAACCTGCTCTCAACTGCTTGTTCTGTTCTATGCTTCGTGCCTTTATTGTTTGAATTTCCTCCATCAATATACGCATATTCAGAATAATAATCTACAGGGTGCTTTAACAACACCATCAATGTAAGTTCATCCCTTGCATCATGCAATGCATTATGCTTTTCACAGTAATTCTTCATAGGCGAAAGGCGTCTTATCATAGCTTCGACACCATAACCACGCTTCATCTTGCCGTTAGCAAAGCATTCGTCTCGGTTCGTAATCGCTCTGTTATGTTGTTTATAGGCTGCAATACGCATAATATCGTACCACTTGTAGTTTTCGAGTTCCTCTAGATGACTTTTGTCAAAAGAAGCATTATATGCAAAGAGTGAATCTACCTCATTTTCGCAAAGCCAAGTGTCCAACGCGTCGATTGCTTCTCTTCGAGATACCATGGGCGCATCAGAACAATCAGGTAGCATAAGCGCCATGCTATACATCCCGCCAACAGAGCGCTCTGGCTCCAGAATATAATACCGCTCATCAACAATCATAAATGTCTCGTAATCAGCTATAACTACGCCTATAGACATAACTTGATTTCTGATATTGGTTTCGGTATCAATTACCGCAAATCTCTTATTGGATGTATCGCTTTTCGACATGCTTTACCTCTAAAGTGATATCT
>JAEEQX010000156.1 GCA_016285575.1 Lachnospiraceae bacterium | reverse complement strand
TAGAAGCTTTACTTATTCATGAAGCTGCTATTGGTAAGATTGCTGGCGAGCAGATTACCAAACTCATGACTCTTGGTTTGACAGAAGAAGAAGCAGAAGCAGAGATTGTATCAGGATTCTTGAAATAAAAGACATGAAAAAAGTAAGTACCATAATACAAATAATAATATGTGTGATTGTTTTAGTTTTAGTATCATTTGTAGGTTTGACAATCATTAAAGGAAGTACGGATGATCTAACTCCTATATCACAAGGATATAGAAATAGAACTCAGGTTGTAATTCATAACGATATTAAGACCGGACGTGGGATTATAGTTAATGAAACAGACGAGTACATTGATATTGTTACTGCCAAGCATTTAGTTGAAGATGCGGCTACACTAAGTGTTGAAACATCTGATAAAAAAGAGATCCCTGCAGAATTGGTATATGAATTCAAAAATTCCGATTCTGCTGTTATAAGAATTCAAAAGACGGATTCGGATGCTTTTATTCCTCATCCTATAGTTGCTGAGTATATCGGTGAAGATGAATACAATGCGATTACTCCCGGTACTCTTGTATACTACCTAGATGGAATATATGATGACGATTATTCATTGTCTGAAGGTATATGGTCTGATGGAGGAGCATTCATTGTTGATTTTAAAATCATTGCCGGAGTTTTTAACGGTACAGTAAGACCCGGTATGTCAGGTGAAGGAGTATTTACTGAAGACGGCAGATGGATTGGAATGATTATAGCTGCCAGCGATGAAGAAGGGGCACTTTTACCTGCTCATGAGATAATGAAAAACTACGACATATATGTTCGTTAGGAAAAAGTATATAAGTATAGTATTGTTTGACCTTGGTGTCGTGTAATTTTTTGTTTGATGTTGTTATAGATAAAGTATATGAAGACTTCACTTGATTTTTTTAGAGAAATATGTGAGATTCCTCACGGTTCATACAATATAGATTCGATAAGTGATTACCTGGTAGATTTTGCCAAGGATAGGGGCTTATTTTATATTCAAGACGATCTTAAGAATGTGATTATAAAAAAGCCTGCTTCCGAAGGATACGAGAATGAACCCGGTATTATCTTACAGGGCCATATGGATATGGTTGCAGTTAAGACTGCCGATTGTAAAAAAGACTTAGCAACAGAAGGTCTTGATCTTATCGAAGAAGATGGCTATCTATATGCCAAGAATACTTCTCTTGGCGGCGATGATGGAATAGCAGTTGCTATGGCTCTTCACATTCTTGATGATGATTCTATCATGCATCCTTCACTTGAATGTATATTCACAGTTAACGAAGAAGTTGGCATGGATGGTGCAGTTGGTATTGATATGTCTGTGATAGATGGCAGAAAACTTATCAATATCGATTCCGAAGAAGAGGGTGTTATAACTGTATCCTGCGCCGGCGGGGTTAGAGTATGCCCTTATCTTAAGATAAAAAAAGCTCCTGTAAAAGGAGATGTATATTCAGTAAAGATTACAGGTCTTTTAGGTGGCCATTCCGGTACTTCGATTCATCTTGGAAGAGCTAATGCCAATATCTTGGCAGGCAGACTCCTGGATGAGATTCGTTCTTTGTCAGATATAAAAATCATTAGCATAGAAGGTGGCGAAAAAGATAATGCAATTGCCAACTATGCATATATAACTTTTTCAACTAATGCAGACAATGCTGAATTGGAAGAATGTATTAAGAAGTTTAACAGTAAAGTCCTCAATGAATACAGAGGTAAGGACGATGGTATAAAAGTTACTCTTGAGCAACTTGAAAAGAGATTGGACAAAGAATCAGATTCACCTAATTACTTGTTTAGAGAGTGCATAGATAATACTGATTCAATTATTGATGCACTTATCGCTGTGCCTGATGGCGTGATTAAGATGTGCGATTATACCGATATGGTTGAGACAAGTCTTAACTTAGGCGTTATGAGAATCGAAGATGATAAGCTTGCTCTTGACTTTTGCGTAAGAAGTTCAGTATCGGCAGACAAAGAATCTCTTAAAAATCGTGTTGCAGAT
>JAEEQX010000155.1 GCA_016285575.1 Lachnospiraceae bacterium | reverse complement strand
CTTAGACCTTAAAACAGGAATACTTATAATCATTAATACTCCCGTAACCGCAAATAATTTGTTTAATATTTTCTTGGATAATTCGTATTTGTAGTACAAAGTCTTAATCAAAGAAAAGACATTATTCAATGTCCAATACAATACCAATCCGGAAGGAGATTGATATAGAAATACAAGAAAGAACAGAGCCATTCCGTACAACTGAATCTTGGTCTTTAACGGATAGCCCTTGGTAAATATAACACAGGATATCAGATTAACTGACGTCATGATAACAGGCAGAACATTGATTGAGATCGTTCCGAAGTGCAACAGAGCATCCGGAGTGCCCAAGTCGGCAATGATTCCAAATGACGTTCCATTAAGCAAAGAAAGAGCGGATAAAAATCTATAAGCCGCAATGAAAAAAGGAATCTCCAAAAAAAGAGAAACCGAGCCTTTAAAAACATCTGTAGGTCTGTAATGATTCTGCTTGTAATAGGCTTGCAGAATCATCATTCTTTCGTCACCGCGAAATGTTTTTCTTATATGTGATACTCCGCCTCTGAGTTTTTCCTCCATTGCACGCTCAGCTTCCTGAACTTCATCCGCTCTCTTATAGAGAGGTAAAACCAATAGGTTTACAGTCAGGCTGAGTATGACTATCGACAATGCCGGATTAGGCATACCCTTTTGAGCAACGGAAAAAATATACTCAAACAGAAGTTCTAACGGCTTTATTATGATCGTATACGGAATTTGAATCAGTGTCATTATTCTCTATCTCTTTGAGTTTTTTCTCCAGATAATCGACTGCTTTCGAAGCACCCTCTCCGTAATTCTCCCAACATTCTTTTCTGACTGAATCTCTGCCTTCAGAGTACTCTGCTTTCGTCAGGCAATTATCTATGATATCTTTCAATTCTGATATATTGTCTTTTGTAAGTTTCTCGCCGATTCTCGGTAATATATCAAGCGTCCATACTTCTTCATCAAGCCACCATGCGTCGTACGGTCCCTTATCAAACTGAGTATCCGTATATATCACAGGTTTATCGAATACCAATGCAAAATCAAGCACTACAGCCGAGAAATCAGATATCATAATATCCGATCTGTTAAGCACGTCAAAATTGTCAGCATCTCTGTTCCACTCTAAATGTTCAGATTCAGGATACTTAGACAGCAAATCATCCATCATATCTTTTTCAGATATAAAAGACTGCGGATGAGGTCTGACTATGACATGATATCCCGTTGACAACAAAGCATCTATAATGGAGGAACCAAATTTTGCAAATACTGCACTCGGTCCCCAAGAGGGAGCTAAGAGAACCGTAGTTTCAGTGGTTGCTTCTCTTTTGCTTTCTTTCAATCGATCGGCCATGGCATCCATATAAGGGATGCCTACTATCTCAACATCCTTTTCGGGAAGGCCTCTTAACTTTTCAAGTTTTCTAATCTGATCTTTTTGGAATTCACCATTGATAAGTATAGCATCGTAATAATCTATACCAAACATTCTATAGAGAGTTATATCAGCCGCAGAATGCGGAATATGAACATAATATGCGGCATCCCTCGATTTCTTCCACTGATATACATCAAGGCCGGGAGTAGTAGAGATCACAATATGAGCATTGATGAAATTAAGTTTAGAAAATGCTTTGTTCCCCTCTCCTATAAACTTGCTCTTAATATGCTCATAGGGACAATTAAGTCCGGGATCATCCTCTGATGCTGTATAATACGCAACATCTATTCCCCTCTTGTCGAACTCCTTGCAAAGAGGTTCATATACGCTCCAATATCTCTTGCCTTCCGAAAAAATAACATACGGAATTTTCTCCGAAGCAATATCACCCTTCTTACCGCTGGTAAGCTTAAAACGGATTTTTACAAAAGTTATTCTTATTACATATCCCAGGGCACCGAGTATTCCTATAAGAATCGCAAAAAGCATGCTGCCCGTTCCGGGATCAATATATAAAAGCATATCCATATCCTACTCCTCAATATATATTTCTATTGCATCATAGATATCATTAACGAAATATCCT
>JAEEQX010000154.1 GCA_016285575.1 Lachnospiraceae bacterium | reverse complement strand
ATCTCAAGTGCAATCAATCCTTTGGAAAAGGTTAACGGATATTGCACCAAGTTAGCAGAGTCTGTAGACAAGCTTGAAGTTATCTTAAAGGAAGCAAGAGCGATAAAGGATAACAAGGAAAAAGCTTTTGCATTCAGAGATAAAGTTAAGGTATGCATGGAAGAAGTCAGAGTATACTCGGACGAACTTGAAAAGATTACAGACAAGGACTTCTGGCCTATACCTTCATACTCGGATATGCTTTTTGAAGTTTAAAAAATAGTTGTATTTTCATAGTATATATTGAGTATTTTTCAATGTATATATTGGGTACGGTTTTTGGGTATTCAGTAAAAGAAAATGTGGAGGAATGAGAATGAGTAAACCGATTTTAGTAATTATGGCAGCAGGTATGGGATCAAGATACGGCGGACTTAAGCAGATTGATCCTGTAGATGAAGAAGGCCATATCATTATTGATTTTTCATTATATGATGCTAAGCGTGCCGGCTTCGAGCGTGCTATCTTCATCATCAAAAAAGAAAATGAGCAGGCGTTCAGAGAAGTCATCGGTGATGAAGTATCAAAATACATGGAAGTAAACTACGTATTCCAGGATTTAAACGATGTTCCTGATGGGTTCGTAATCCCTGAAGGCAGACAGAAACCTTGGGGTACAGCACATGCAATCTATGCATGCCGTGATATTATCGATGCTCCTTTTGGTGTTATCAATGCGGATGATTATTATGGCGTAGAAGCTTTCAAGGTTCTCTATGATTATCTTGTTAGCCACAGCGATGATGACAAGTACAGATACTGCATGGTTGGCTACAGACTTGGCAATACACTTACAGAAAACGGAAGTGTTGCAAGAGGTGTATGCGTAACAAGTGATGACGGACATCTCGTTACCATCGCAGAGAAGACTAACATCATCAAGACAGAAACAGGTGCTGCGTATTCAGAAGATGGAGGAAATACTTATACAGATATTTCACCTGATACTCCTGTATCTATGAATATGTGGGGATTCTATCCCAGCATTATCAAGGAACTTGGTTTAGCTTTAGATGATTTCTTCAAGAATAAAGTTGCTGACAATCCACTTAAGTCTGAGTGCTTCATCCCTATCGAGGTAGACAATCTCCTCAAGGCTGACAAGGCTACAGTTACAGTATTGTCATCCAAGGATAAGTGGTTTGGAGTTACATACAAGGAAGATAAGCCCTTCGTAACAGCATCCATCAAGGCGCTCAAGGACAAGGGTGTATATCCTGCCAAATTGTGGGAGTAAGATAATAAATAAATACTTTAACAGTAAGTTTTAAAGTATCCAAAGATGCGGTTGTACTGTTCCTGAAGCGGCCTTTGGCGAAAGTCGGCACTTAGCGAGAAGTACGTGATAACGTGCTTCGAGGTTAGTGATCCGCTACTTGAGCCAACGAGTGAGAACGTGCCGCAGAAGGAACTTGTACATCCGCATCTTAAACTATGGGAAATAATAAAGAGGAAAAAATATGTCAATTTTGGTAACAGGCGGAACAGGATATATAGGAAGCCACACAGTAGTGGAACTTCTTAATGCCGGATATGAGATAGTAGTTGTAGATAATCTCTGCAACTCAAGTAAGAAATGTCTCGACAGAGTAAAAGAGATTACAGGAAAAACTGTAAGTTTCTATGAGGCAGATATAAGAGACGAAGACGCATTAAGAAAAATATTCACTAACGAAAAGATAGATTCCTGCATTCACTTTGCAGGACTCAAGGCTGTAGGCGAGAGTGTAGAGAAACCTTGGTTATATTATGATAACAATATCCACGGTACACTTACACTTCTTAAGGTTATGAATGAGTTTAATGTTAAGAAGATAGTATTCTCATCATCAGCCACAGTATATGGCGCACCCGCATTCGTTCCCATTACAGAGGAATGTCCCATCGGAGAGATTACCAATCCGTATGGTATGACCAAGAGAATGCTTGAAGTTATTCTTTCTGATATGGCTAAGGCTGATAAGGAATGGCAAGTAGTACTTCTTAGATACTTTAATCCTA
>JAEEQX010000068.1 GCA_016285575.1 Lachnospiraceae bacterium | reverse complement strand
CAGTTGTTAAGGAAGACAGATCTCTTATGAATGTACCTTTTGTATGCAAGATTGACGACGCTGATAAGAAGGCTGAGATGGAAGCTAAGTTCATCAAGGAAGCTACAGAAGCCGGTTTCGTTAACCTTAAGGGACACAGAAGCGTTGGTGGTATGAGAGCATCTATCTACAATGCTATGCCTATTGAAGGTGTTGAAAAGCTCGTTGAATTTATGAAGAAGTTCGAGAAGGAGAATGCATAATGTTTAAATACAATTGCCTTAATCCTATCGCTCAGGTAGGACTTGATAATTTTGATAACAATTATGTAGCTACAGAAGATTTCGCAGATGCTGATGGTGTTCTTGTAAGAAGTGCCGTTATGCATGACATGGAATTATCTGACAAGCTTCTTTGCGTAGCAAGAGCAGGTGCAGGTGTTAATAACATTCCTCTTGATAAGTGCGCTGAGAAAGGTATCGTAGTATTCAATACACCCGGTGCCAATGCTAACGGCGTTAAGGAACTCGTTATTGCAGGTATGCTTCTTGCAAGCCGTGATATCGTTGGCGGTATCGAATGGGTTAAGGAAAATAAGGCTGACGAGAACATTGCTAAGACAGCTGAGAAGGCTAAGAAGGCTTTCGCAGGTACAGAAATCGAAGGCAAGAAACTCGGTGTTATCGGTCTTGGTGCTATCGGTGTTAAGGTTGCTAACGCAGCTAAGAGCCTTGGTATGGAAGTATACGGATATGATCCTTATCTTTCAATCAACGCTGCTTGGAACTTAAGCCGTGATATTAAGCATGTTAATACACTTGATGAGATCTACGAAGTAGCTGATTTCATCACAGTTCATGTTCCTGCTATGGATTCTACTAAGGGTATGATCAATGCAGAAGCATTTGGCAAGATGAAGGACGGCGTTATCATCCTCAACTTTGCTCGTGATATTCTTGTTAATGAGAAAGACCTTCTTGATGCTATCAAGGCAGGTAAGGTTCGTAAGTATGTATCTGACTTTGCTAACCCTACAACAGCAGGTCAGGACGGATGCATCGTAATCCCTCACCTTGGAGCTTCAACAGAAGAGTCTGAAGATAACTGTGCTAAGATGGCAGTTAAGGAGATGAAGAATTACCTTGAAAATGGTAACATCATTAACTCAGTTAACTATCCTAACTGTGATATGGGTATCTGCACGCAGGCTGCTAGAATTGCTATATTCCACAAGAATATCGCTAACATGATTACTAAGTTCACAGCATTATTTGGTGACAGCAACATCAATATCTCTGATATGACTAACAAGTCTAAGGGCGATTTCGCTTACACAATGATCGATTCTGAGAGCGCTGATCTTGATGAGATTACTAAGAAGCTTGAAGCTATCGACGGTGTATTCAGAGTAAGAAGAGTTAAATAATTTACTTAAAACAAAATAATAATATCGTACGGCAGTTAATTCTGCCGTACGGTTAGGGGTACAAAATGCACGATAAGAATATTTCGCAGGTTGTTATTTCGCGACTTCCGAGATATTTCAGATATCTTGGAGATTTAAAAGACGAAGGCAAAGAGAGAATCTCATCGGGCGAGTTATCAAAAAGAATGAACGTTACTGCATCTCAGATCAGACAGGATTTTAACCATTTTGGTGGATTCGGTCAGCAGGGATACGGTTATAACGTTAATTATCTTTATGATGAAATTGGCAAAATTCTGGGACTTGATAAGAGACATAATCTTATAATTATTGGAGCCGGCAATCTTGGCCAGGCACTAGCCAATTATATGAACTTCGAAAGAAGAGGCTTTTACGTAAGAGGCATCTTTGATAACAAAGAATCTCTTATAGGTACTAAAGTCAGAGATATGACAGTTATGCCTGTCGAAGACTTAAAAGACTTTATCAAGGAAAACAGTATTGATATAGCAGTTCTTACACTTCCTAAGCAAGGCGCTACAGGACTTATCGATACATTAGTTGAATGCAAAATTAGCGGTATTTGGAATTTTGCTCATTGCGATCTGGATGTTCCGGATTCAATACTTGTCGAAAATGTTCATTTGACTGACAGTCTTATGAAATTATCTTTTAAAATACACGATCACAACGAATAAATTTCCTATTTTCTCAATATGATATTTGTTATATAATACTATTAAAGTCTGATGCAAGTCAGGCTTTAATATGTTATATGGGGTGTTGTTATGTCAAGGAGTGAAGAAGTCTACAAACCGGCGATTGCCGGCAAGAAAATTCCCGTATTGACGCTTGATCATAAATGGCACAGATTATTTACTCAGATTGATACCAATTCAGAGATTGTTTCGCTTGAAAATGAGTTAAACGAATTACTTAAACGTCAGGGAAAAGTTAATACTGAAACAAAAGATATCAAAAAGCTAAAAAGCAAGCTTATGGAGGAACTTCGTTCATCGAGTATGGAAGGTGAGGAAGATCCCAAGGTAATCGAGGAAAAGAAGAAACTGATAGAAGAATGCAATGAGAAACTTGATTCTTATCAGGACGAAATACTTGATTTGCCCGCACAAATTAATGAAGTTAACAAAAAACTGATGCTTGCCACTATGGAAGTATGCTATGATGATATCAAGAACGGCACTGAAGAGATTGACGAGATAACCGAGTGGATTAATGACATTCGAGTTGAACTTAAGAAAAAAGTAATAAGAAAACAGGAGAAGCAGCAGAGAATTCAGGATTTATACTCATATATGCATGATATATTCGGTGCTGATGTTATCAATATATTCGATATGAAGTACAATCCTGACGAGAATAAGCTGCATAAGAAAGATTCATGAATTATAATCCCAGATTAATTAAGAGAAACGAAAAAGGAACCAAGAGTACATACGGTAGAGTATTGGTTATCAGTGGCTCGATGAATATGTCGGGTTGTGTTTACTTTGCAGCAATGGGTGCTTACAGATTAGGCTGCGGTATCGTTAATATCTTTACCGATATCAGTAACGTAGCATCTCTTAAGATTCTTGTTCCTGAAGCTATATTTGATTTCTTTAACAGTGCAAAGCATCCTGTTATTGATGAGAATGAGCCTAATTACATGCAGCGTCTTGATTATCTCATGGCTAAGGCTGATTCTGTAGTTATCGGTCCGGGACTTGGTGTATCCAATGATTCACTCAGACTCGTTGAGTATGTTCTTAAGAAGTTTGATAAGAATATCGTTGTTGATGCAGATGCTATCAACTGTATTGCTCTTAAGTACAGAATGGCTGGCGTTCTTAATGATAATTTTGTAGTTAATCAGGATAACCCTCTTTACAACGTGGGTAAGGAGAGAAAGATTATAATTACTCCTCATATCGGTGAACTTTCCAGACTTACAGGAGATAACACTGAAGTTATCAAGGAAAAGATTGAGGATTATGCTTTAAATATAGCTAAGAAGTTTGGCATCATCACAGTTATTAAGGATCATGTTACCAAGGTAAGTGATGGTGAGGAAATATATTCCAATCAGTCCGGTAACTCATCCCTTTCCACAGCAGGTACAGGCGATATATTATCCGGTATGATTGCAGCACTTGTTATTCCTGATGAGTATACATTCAGAGCTGTTAATACGGCTGTATATCTTCATGGTAAAGCAGGAGAGATTGCAGGTAAGGATGTAACTGAATATTCATGTATGGCAAGAGATGTCATCAACAATATTCCCAAGGCTGTATCTTCGCTCAAGGTGGATGACAAGTATTACAACAATTGTGTAATTTTAGAGGTTATGAATGGTAGCAAGTGATATAGTAGCGATTAATGATATCTCATATGGTATATTCATATTGCTTTTTGCTTTATTTGCCGCGGAAATTCTTTTCGCGGTAAGTTTATGTGTGGTGGAAGATTTTAACGATGCCGATCTTGAGGATATATCAGATAAGCTCAATCTCAAGAATATAGAGGCTTTGGAAAAGTTTTTACGTAACAGACACAAGTTTGAAAACAGATTCCATTGCGCATTGATTACTGTTAATATCCTTATGTTTTATCCCTTCATCAAGATAAGTGCTTTTCTTGTTAATCTGATATTCAAGGATATTAATCTTTTATTATTAGCAGTAATAAGTATCGTATTTTTCAGCATATATTTATTCATCAATTATCTTTTATTCTTTGCACTTCCAAGAAAAGTAGTCAGACATTCATCTGAATACACCAAGGCTATGTTTACCTTGTTTTCACTTAAGATATCCATAGTTATGGCTCCTATTGCTGACCTTTCGGATATTCTCTTGAGAGGATTCTTCAAGCTTATCGGTAAGAACTCTTTTAATGCAAAAGAAGAAGTTACTGAAGATGACATCTTGTCTATGGTTCAGGAATCCAAAGATATGGGTCTTATCGAAGACGATGAAGTTGCGATGATTAACAATATTTTTGAGCTTAATGACAAAGAAGCCAAGGATATTATGACCAATCGTAAGAATATAGTTGCCATTGATGCCAATACGCCTCTTCCTGACGCAATTAAGATGATGCTCGAGGGTAGTAATTCCAGATATCCGGTATATATCGATAATCTTGATCATATCATCGGTATATTGCATCTTAAGGATGCACTCAGATATCAGGATGCCAATAAGCAAAGAAATGGCGCTATTAAGAGATATCCCAAGCTTTTAAGAGAAGCGAGATTTGTTCTTGAGACAAGAAAGATTGACGATCTTTTCAAAAAGATGAAGGATGATAAGCTTCAGATGGTTATCGTTATTGATGAATACGGTCAGACCAGTGGTCTTGTAGCAATGGAAGATATACTTGAAGAGATTGTTGGTAATATCCTCGATGAGTACGATGAAGAGGAGACTTTTGTAGAGGTTAAGGATGGTAAGTCTTATGAAATCGATGGACTAACTCCTCTTGAAGACCTTGAGAGCTTACTTAAGATTAAGCTTGAGAGCGAAGATAACGATATCGAGACCATTAATGGATATATACTCAATAAGCTTGGTTACATACCTGCGGAAGGCGAAGAATGTGAGATTGAAGCTGAAGGTTATACCTTTAAAGTATTGAGTGTTGAAAAGCATATTATTAAGTCTGTTTTGGTTACGAAAATTGTTAATGAAATAACAAACAATTCAGACAATGAGAACTCGTCAAAAGACACAGAAAATATTGAAAAAAAGCAACAATAATGCTACAATAAAGTGTTGATTTTTACTATCTAGGAGGAAATTATGTCCGGACATTCAAAATTTGCCAACATTAAACACAAAAAAGAGAAAAACGATGCGGCAAAAGGTAAGATTTTTACAATTATTGGAAGAGAAATCGCAGTAGCGGTTAAAGAAGGCGGACCTGATCCTGCCAATAACTATAAACTCGCTGCAGTTATTGCCAAGGCTAAGGCCAACAACATGCCTAACGATACAATCGATCGTGGTATTAAGAAGGCTGCAGGTGAAGGTGCCAACGTTGTATACGAGCAGTGTACTTACGAAGGCTATGGACCTAACGGTATCGCTATTATCGTTAAGTGCCTTACAGATAACAAGAATAGAACAGCCAGCAATGTAAGAAGCGCATTTACTAAGGGCCAGGGTAATATCGGTACCCAGGGTTGCGTATCTTATATGTTCGATGAGAAGGGCCAGATTATTATCGACAAGGAAGAATGCGATATGGATGCAGACGACCTTATGATGATAGCTCTTGATGCAGGTGCTGATGACTTTAGCGAAGAAGAAGATTCATTCGAGATTATCACTTCTCCCGAAGCATTCACAGATGTATTAAAGGAACTTGAGAATCAGAAGATTCCCATGGCTCAGGCAGAAGTAACCATGCTTCCTCAGACATACGTTAAGCTTGATGACGAGACAGCAATTAAGAATCTTCAGAGAACACTTGATCTTCTTGATGAAGATGATGATGTTCAAAACGTATATACTAACTGGGATGAAGAATAATTAATCAATAAAAAAATTACTAAGAATATTACTAAATACAAGAAGGGTGAAGAAATGAGCAATTACAATATCGAGACAAAATGTATTCAGTCGGGCTGGCAGCCCACAAAAGGAGAGCCTAGAATTCTTCCCATTTATCAGTCAACAACATTTAAGTATGACACATCTGAGCAGATGGGTGATTTATTCGATCTTAAGGCTTCAGGATATTTTTATACAAGACTTCAGAATCCTACTAATGACTATGTAGCTGCCAAGATATGCGATATGGAAGGCGGCGCAGCTGCTATGCTTACATCATCTGGCCAGGCTGCTAACTTCTATGCTGTATTTAACCTTGCTGAAGCAGGTGATCATATCATCATCAGCTCTGCATTATACGGTGGTACATTCAATCTCCTTACAACTACAATTGCTAAGATGGGTATTGAAACAACAGTTGTAGATCCTGAGATTTCTCTTGAGGATTTAAAGAAAGAATTTAAGCCCAACACCAAGTGCGTACTTGCTGAATCGATTTCCAATCCTTCACTTGTTGTTCTTGATTTTGATAAGTTCGTAACTGCAGCTCATGATTTTGGTGTACCTGTAATTGTTGATAATACATTCCCTACACCTATCAACTGCAGACCTTTTGAATATGGAGTAGATATCGTTACTCATTCTACAACTAAGTACATGGATGGACATGCAACATCGGTTGGTGGTTGCATCGTTGATTCCGGAAACTTCGATTGGACTAAGTATCCTGACAGATTCCCCGGACTTTGCTATCCTGATGAATCATATCATGGAACCAATTATACAGAGCAGTTCGGTAAGGCTGCTTACATCGTAAAAGCAACAGCAACTCTCATGAGAGACTTAGGTTCAATCCAGTCTCCTCAGAATGCATTCTATGTTAATCTTGGCCTTGAGACATTACATCTTCGTATGGCAAGACATTGCGAGAATGCTCTTAAGGTTGCTAAGTGGCTTAAGAATAACGACAAGGTTGCATGGGTTAACTATCCCGGCCTTGAAGGTGATCAGTACTACGAGAGAGCTAAGAAATATATGCCTAACGGTACATGTGGCGTATTAACATTCGGTATCAAGGGCGGAAGAGAAGCATCTATTAAGTTCATGGATAATCTCAAACTCGTTGCAATCGTTACACATGTTGCTGATACTCGTTCATGTGTACTTCATCCTGCTAGCCATACACACAGACAGATGACTGATGAGCAGCTTCTTGAAGCAGGTGTTAAGCCTGATCTTATTAGATTTTCTGTTGGTATCGAAAACGCAGATGACATTATTGCAGACCTTGAGCAGGCATTCAATGCATAGGAGTTAAGATGGATATACTTGCTGTAGTAGTTCCTTGTTATAACGAAGAAGAGATGCTTCCAATAACTTTCGAGAGTTTAAGAGGCAAGCTTAATGAATTAATTGAAAAAGGCAAGATTGCTCCTGAATCTTTTGTATTATACGTAGACGACGGAAGTAAGGATAAGACATGGGAGTTGATTGAAAAAGAACATGAGACTCATAAGGATGTCTATGGCCTTAAGTTAGCAGGTAATGTAGGACATCAGTTTGCACTTACCGCAGGATTACACAAGGCTAAAGATATATGCGATATATCTATCTCTATCGATGCCGATCTTCAAGATGATATCGATGTATTCGAAGATATGATAGATAAGTATCATGACGGATGCGATATCGTATACGGTGTTCGTAATAAGAGGAAGACTGATTCATTCTTTAAGAGATTTACAGCACAGTCGTTCTATAAAGTAATGAATTTCTGTGGCGCCAAGACAATATACAATCATGCTGATTTCAGATTGATGTCTAAGAGAGCACTTGAACAATTCGCCAATTACTCCGAAGAAAACTTATTCCTTCGAGGAATAGTTCCTCTTATCGGATACAAAACAGAATGTTCATACTATGACAGAAAAGTAAGAGTAGCCGGCGAGAGTAAATATCCTCTTAAAAAGATGATTGCTCTTGCGATTGAAGGTATTACATCCTTCTCGGTTAAGCCTATAAGATTCATAATGACACTGGGATTTATAAGTGTGATTTTAAGCTTTGCAGCTTTTGTATATGCACTTGTTTCCTTTATCATAGGAACCGTAGAACCCGGTTGGACATCATTAATCGTAAGTATATGGTTTTTAGGCGGTGTACAGCTTATATCAATCGGACTTATAGGTGAATACATCGGAAAGATATATATCGAAGTCAAGAGAAGACCGAGATACAATATCGATAAATTTATTTCATAAAAGATTATTAACTAAGGGCTTTTGCAAATGATTACAAGAAAGAACATATATCATTATATAGTCTATATGATATTTGCTTTTACATACTTTTGTTGCATTGGCCTTTATTGCGTTAGTGTATCCGGTGAAAAAACCGGTTCAAGTTTAGTAATCGGTTTAATCGTAAGATACGTATTATGCTTTGTTATACCTATCGGTGCGATATTTGCTTACAGGCTTATATATGATCATATTCCTGCCAAGTTCGTACCTGATAAGATGCCTGTATTTACAAAAAGAACTGAAGGCGTATTCGTCGGATCTTTTTCGTTGATTGCATTATTCTTAAGAATATTTGTAATTACAGCGCATATAGGCGAAGACATTAACAATGTATTTTATGATTACGCATTCCTTCGTGCGGATATATTGCCGACTAATGAGTATATCTCATTCTTGTATGGTAGAATCTTAAGACTCTTAGTAAGGATTCATCCAAGCGAATATCCCATATATGTATTTAATGGGATATTACAGGTAGGCACTGCGGCGCTTTTATACTATACGCTTAAAAAAGCTTTTAGAATCAGATATGCAATTGCAGGATATGTATTACTTGCTTTTACTCCTGTAAGCATGAGTCATGTTGTATATATTAATTCTGATTCTTTACAGGCATTTTTTATCGCACTTTACATGTTCTACTTGGTATTTCTTAATGTCGAGAATAAGAACGGTAAGATAGATGAATCATATAAAGTGTTGTTCTATGTCGGACTTGGCATTTTTTGTGCGTATATTCTTAGACTTGATAAGAGCAATGTTGTAATACCGCTTATAACATTAACTTCGCTGCTTATGATTTATCACAAAGAAGCAACGAAAAAGATACAAAAAAGATATTTTCAGATACTTGTCTTTTTGGCATCGTTCCTGTTATTCTTCGTAATCTTTTTATCGGTTATGAGAATCAACAATCTGTCTTTTGAAGATGGAATGACAGTGTATTTCAACTCGTTCTCTCCGAGAGGTCTTACACTTAAGCTTTTGTACTTTGAAAAAACAAGACCCGAAGGATTGGTTGTATACATGCTGTTTGTTCCTTTTATTCTTCTTTTCTTAAGAAGAAATACGGATAAGGGACTTTTCGCAGCTTTGCTTTTTGTTGCGTACAACATATTTACTTTTGTGGATCTAAAATCTCCGGATTATTCATATTTGGCTGAATATATTGCTGCAATGTGTGCATCAATCGGCGTATTTGCAATACCTCTTATATCAGCCAAGGATGAAGAACTTGACGAAGAAGAGAGAGAAGAGACACTTCGCCTTGAGACAAAAGAAAGGGAGAGAGCCGAGAGAAAGGCAGAAATAAGAAACAAGAAAGAAAGCATCAGACTGGAAAAAGATGCTGCATATAACGAGAGAAGACTTCAGAGAAAACAGGAATTTGAAGAAGTCAGAAATGAACGTGAAGCCAGATTAATAGAAAAACGTGAATTAAAGAACGATATTACTTCACTTGAATACAGAGGCGATGATATCGCTACGAGTAACAATTTAGTTTACGAAGCAGATAAAGGGGATTTCGATATGTTTTCAAAGAATCAGGAACAGGGAATCAGTCTGGTTGATGAATCATCAAAGAATAACGACAATTCTAATTTCATCAAGAATCCATTACCTACACCCAAGCCTCATGTATCGAGAGAATTATGCTATGATTACGACTTAAAACCTTCCGATATGGATTTTGATATCAAGGATTTAAAGGGTAAGGATTACTATGACATCTAGTAAAGGCAAGAGTTCTTCAGGCAAAAAAAGAAGCACTTCAAGTAAGTCCGCTTCTTCCAAGAAGAGTTCTTCAAAAGGTTATAAAGTTAATACAGCACCCAAGAGAAAGAGACCTCAGCCTAAAAAAGAGGAAACATATGAATTCGATTATGTGAAGTTCCTTATCATCATCGGAATATTCGCATTGTTCATTCTTATGTTTCTGTTTTCTGCGGGCGTTTTTGGCGGAGTATTCGGAGATTTTATCAAGCATCTTAATAAAGGATTACTCGGTGTTAATGCTTTTGTTATTCCTATTGCAGGTATCGGTCTTCTTATATATATGCTTTTTACAGAGACAACCAAGAAGACTGTATTTAATCTTGTATCTTTAATACTTGGCGTTACATCAATCGGTATGATTGCACATGCCATATGTTATGACGATATCAATGCATCCAAGTATACCGATATGGTTAAGCTCTTTTTCCATGAGCAAAAAGGTGGCGGAGCGATATTCGGCTCTGTTGCATATCTTATAGATGCATGCTTTGGTAAGGCTTTTGTATATATCATATCTATACTCATTATCATAGCTTCAATTGCTGTTCTTTTTGGAAAATATATTGTTAGACTTTCTAAATATCTTTATGAGAAATTCGTTATGCTTCCTGATAAAAGAGAAGGTGGCGATGATGACGACGATGATGACGAGGATGAAAAATATTCCAAGGCTGAAATTCGTCGTATGAAAGAAGAGGAAGAGAGAAAGAATAAGAAACCTTCTAATTATAAGATCGATGACGTAAAAGAAGAACCTAAAAAAGAGGAGCCCAAGAAGGCTGATGTCATCGATGTTAATCCCAGTGAGATTAAGACCATCTTTGATATAGACAGAGAAGAAAAAGAACGTCTTAAAGCTGAAAGAGAAGCAAAAGAAACGAAGGATATTCATGCTATCGATCCTTCCAAGATTAAAAAGAGTGTTACAGAAGATGAGATTCGTCCCATCAATTCTGCTGACAGAATAGATATCGAAGCAAGAGATGTTGTAAAGGAACCTGCATTACCTGAAAAGATTGAACCTGCAGAGCCCACTCAACCTGCTCTTACTGATGTTTCCAAGGCAATGCTTGAAAAAACAGGCGAAGATATAGGCAAGATTTCTATTGATCCTGTTCTTGATACTTACAAGAAAGAGGATAAAAAGCCTATCAAGCCTTATAAG
>JAEEQX010000067.1 GCA_016285575.1 Lachnospiraceae bacterium | reverse complement strand
AACTCCTGGAATACTTCGTTCTTAGCAACGAAGTCAGTCTCTGAGTTAACTTCTGCTACTACTGCTGCACCGTCCTTGCTAGCTACCTTAGCAATACCTTCTGCTGCGATTCTGCTAGCTTTCTTTTCCATCTTAGCTGCACCTGACTTCTTAAGAATGTCAACAGCTGCTTCCATATTACCATCGGCTTCGGTAAGAGCTTTCTTACAATCCATCATACCTGCACCGGTCATTTCTCTTAATTCTTTAACCATTCCGGCTGTAATTGCTGCCATATTTGTATCCTCCTGTGATTATGTATTAACTATAGTTTCGATTAATGATTATGCTTCAGCTTCAGCATCTGCTTCTGCAGACTCAGCTTCAACATCGCTCATTACTGTACCCTGGTTAGCTTCGATGATAGCATCAGCCATCTTACCAACGATAAGCTTAACGGCACGGATAGCATCATCGTTACCGGGAATTACATAATCAAGATCTTCAGGATCACAGTTAGTATCAGCAATACCGATAAGTGTAATACCAAGTGAATGTGCTTCCTGAACACAAATCTTTTCCTTCTTAGGATCTACTACGAAGATAGCATCGGGAATTCTTGTCATATCCTTGATACCGCCAAGGTTCTTCTCGAGCTTGTCCCATTCCTTCTGTAACTTAGCAACTTCCTTCTTTGTAAGAACTTCGAATGTTCCATCCTGGCTCATCTTCTCGATTGCTTTAAGTCTCTCGATTGAAGAACGGATTGTCTTGAAGTTGGTAAGCATACCACCAAGCCATCTCTCATTAACATAGTACATACCGCAACGCTCTGCCTCAGACTTAACTGCGTCCTGAGCCTGCTTCTTAGTACCAACAAAAAGAACAGTTCCTCCTGCCTGTGCAATCTCAGAGATTGCGTTGTAAGCTTCGTCTACCTTACCTACAGACTTCTGAAGATCGATAATATAAATACCATTTCTCTCGGTATAGATATAAGGAGCCATCTTAGGGTTCCATCTTCTAGTCTGGTGTCCGAAGTGTACACCTGCTTCGAGTAACTGTTTCATTGAAATAACGCTCATTTAATTGTCCTCCTTGGTTTTTCCTCCGCATGTTTCAACATCAAGGATAACCTGATTTCAGGCACCAATCCTTATAACCACATGCGTGTGTTTTAGCGCAACAGATGCATTATAACATAATAAAACCCCTTATTGCAAGGGGTTTTTACTATTCCATTCCACAAAGCTTTTTACATATAGTCTCATTGTCTGCGCCCTTAGGAATCTCATGATTGCCTACATTGAGTCTTCTGTCATATCCATTAGCACACATGTATGAGTTAAAAGCTACTGAATCTTCAACAAGACCTGCAGCTTTACACGCTCTTGCAGCTTCTTCTGATCCTTGACCGGGACTAATGGTAATAACTACATATTCTTCGGTATCAGAAACTTTAGGTTCCTCTTTATCAGGCTCCTGTTTTTCAAGTTCTTGATTATCGGGTTCCTGTTTGTCAGGTTCTTGCGTATTTGGTTCCTGCTTATCGGGTTCTTGAACATCCGGTTCTTGTGTAACAGGTACCTGCTTTTCAGGTTCTGTTACATCAGGTTCCTTGGTATCAGGTTCTTTTACGTCTGTATTCTTATTATCAGCAACCTGTGTATCCTTATCCTGACCATTAAGTGATGAAGGTGAAGTAAGAGTTGAACTCTCAACATATCCTAATTCTTTAGCACGCTTAATTACTTCTTCATCTGATATTTTATTGTTATTATTGCAAGCACCTACAATCATAAGTATAACTGCAGTAACGATTATACCTATTCCGGCGCCTTTTAAATACGCTTTTAAATCCATCGTGTCTCACTTACATCTTGGCAAGATCGATTACTAACTTAACTTCGCCAACTCCAAGTCCCAATTCCTTGGCAATGGCTACATTACTCTTGCCCTCTTTATAAAGTCTTAAAATCTCGTCATTGTGATTATCGCCAAATGCTACTTTATCGGGAGTTCTCTTAACAGTCTTCTTGGCTGTTGATTTCTTGGTAGTCTCCTTGCGAGCAGCATTTTCAGCTTTATTCTTATTAAATTCATCTTCCAATGCATCGAGTCTGTTCTTTTCTACGGTAAGAGCATTTTCTTTTTCTTCAAGCTTACTGAGAATATCATTCTTACCTTTTTCAAAATCAGCATTGGCTTCTTCTCTTGCTGCTTCGATAGCCTTGAGAGTTTCCTTAACTTCCTTGGAAGTGTTCTCAATCTGAGCCTGGCTCTTAACTATCTCATCGTGCTTATCATTAAGCATATTATAAAGGAAAACGGCTTCTTCATGATTCTTATTGATATCATTAAGAACTGTATCTGAATACTCGTTAACAGCCATTATCTTATCATTGGATATACGCTCGAGTCCTCTCTCAGCCTTTTCCATATAATCCTTAACTTCTTCATCAAGAGAATTCTTTAAGGATTCTTTTTGCCTATCAATTTCTCTTTCGATAAGTTCCTGTATGTGTTTTTCTTCTTTCTTTTCTTCTATACTCGAACTAATCTTAGAATTTTTCGGTATAAAGAAGCCGGCCGCAATGCAACCCGCTCCTAAAAGAATAAGAACTATTTCTAAGCCTATCATGTAAACTCCTAGATACTGATGTCGAATCCACCTCTGTTTTTTACTATTACGACACCGTCTTTATCTTTATCATCTTCTTTTTTATTATCTTTTCTATTGGAAAAGTAACTGTTCTTGCCTTTTTCCTTGGCATCAAATTTTTCCTGAAACATATCGGCATTGTCACTCTCGACAACTTTTTTGCTTTTGTCGTCGACATGTTTTTCAACATTATGAAGCATGGGGGTATTATCGACAAACATCTTATTCTCATTTTGATTACGCATAAGATACATGTCGTTTGCACGATTGACACTGCCCGTTATCTCAATGGGATTAAGAGCCATACGAACTACCTCATCAATTAATGCCGGTCATCTTAATATCGCCTTTTTCCTTGATAAATCTGCAGTACTGACAATCATTCTTCAATGTCATGTATGCATCATTGATTCCAATCTTGGTTCCGGCAAATGCAACGTCCTTAACTATAACCTGCGACTTGGATTCTGACAAGAGGGAATCTTTAAGTGTATCAAGTTCTTCAGTATTTTCGTCTCTCTGCTTAAGAAGCTTGGTTGCGACATCAGACATATCCTTAATAGTCTTAATCTGATCGGGAGTAACTTTTACGCCCTTGGCAATCTTTTGCTTAAAAGCATCGATAACAGGAAGAACCTGAGACAATGTCTTATTGGCTTTTTCAATCTCAGTATTAAGAACATCAATTCTTTGCTTCATCTCAGGATCTATACCAAGCTGAACTACAGTATCGGAGCCCATCTGTGATCCAAGAGTCTTAACAGTAATGGAATCTCTTGCGGATACAAAGCTTCCTGAGATATTACCTTTTCTACCATCAACGATAATCTCTGTCTTGGCAGATACTGTTGAGTGCATGATAGCTTCTGACTGGATAAAACCACCAGATACAAGTGTTGCATTCTCAACATACTTAACTATGATATTGCCACCGGCTTGGATATTACCCTTACCCATACCGTTAATACCTCTGGCAATTGTAATATTGCCACCGGCAATCAAAGTAGCACCTTCTACGACGCCTGCTACTTCGATATTACCTGTAGCCTTAACAGTAAAATTAGTATTAACATTACCATTAATCTTAACTGATCCGTCGTAATCTATATCACCTGTTGAAGCATCAACATTCTCAGCCTCAAATACATTGGATACGAATATCTTGTCTTCAACGAGCATAACATGTCCCGAAACTTCGGAATATGCCATTGTCTTATCTTCATTAAGACGAACATTACGTCCAAACTTAAGCATAAGTCTCTTAACTTCTCTGGGCTTTATGAATCCGTTACATACATCAACGCCCATTTCGCCGGGATCTTCTTTTATAAGCTTAGCTAAAAGTTCATCCTTTTTAATATGGTTAACTGAATTAAGATTAAAGAAGTCAACACTACCATCATCATTAACAGTGGGCTTAGCTCTTAAATCAGTATTGAAGTAATATACTATTTCAGCATCGGTACCATGACGAACAGCCTTGCCTCTAGCAAGAACATAATCTGTACAATACTGTCTGTCTTGTATGAATTTATCAATCTCATCAGTAAGTAAACCGTATATAACTCCGGCTGAATTCATATCAGAGATAATATCTTCACGACTAAGTAAATTACCACCAACTGAAGGAGGATAAAAACGACAAATAGCTTCCATCTTATCGGTGGAAGTTTTTACAATTATCATCTCTCTTTCAGGATATCTTTTTGTCTTATCAAGATTAATTCTACCGACACTGGTAATTAGAGCAATCTTTTTATTAAGATCAGCGATATCAAAAGTAATACCTTTTTTGGTAAGGTAATCGGCAAGTTCATTGAGATCAAGGTGCTGACCGCCATCGGTCTCCTTGTGAATCATCAAATTAGTGCCTTCGGGTGTCATCTCAAGTTGGAAATAAGCATTCATGTGTAATCCCCCGTAATAATTTAGTCAAATACCATTGTGTACTTGCCAAGTACGCCCTTCATCTTATTAAGAGCTTTTGTATGAAGCTGTGAAACACGGCTTTCTGAAACATCCAATACATTACTGATTTCTTTTAATGTAAGTTCTTCATAATAATAAAGAACAACAACATTCTTTTCCTTCTCCGTAAGGACATCAAGTGATTCAATGAGCTTTTCCTTTAATTCATCTTTAAGGAAAGAACTCTCAGGTGAATCGAAATGTCTGCTGGCTCCCCCTGTCTCATTGGAAATATCAGCACCCGTCTCTAAGTATTCATTAAGAGATACTACATTGCTGACTTTACATTGATTCTGCCAGTCAGATAATTCATCCTCTGATATGCCGACACGCTTAGCTAACTCATCATCAGTTGCAGGTCTGCCAAGCTCATTCTCGAGTTCTCTCATAGCTGTATCAAGCTGACGCTGACGCTGTCTAACCGTACGAGGTATCCAGTCAAGCTTTCTGATCTGATCAAGGATTGCACCTCTGATACGAAGTGATGCATAAGTTTCGAACTTAACATCTTTTTCCTTGTCAAACTTATCGATAGCATCTATAAGACCGAATATGCCGTAACTGCAGAGATCTTCGTAGTCCACATTGTAACCCAAATACATACTGAGTCTTCCTGCTACAACCTTAACAAGAGGAATATATTCAAGTATTAATTTTTCTCTGGAATCATCCGATTTTGAACGTCTGTAATCATCCCATAATCTTTTTCTAGTTAGCTCATCCATCCCGATTTACCCCAAATCATTACTCATTAGTATCTTTTTCGAGTACCTGTCCTTCATCAGATACAGGCTCCTCTTCCACTTTTTCTTTCTTTTTCATGAAGTCCATTATTATCTTCATCGCAAGTACGCCAATGAAGTAAAAAACAAACAAAACAATAAATAAAACCAAAAGCGTAGTTATAAGATCCTGATTGGTCACGTATAGCGATATACTTGTAATAGCTCCGGCAGATAATGTGATAAAAGCCGGAAGCAATCGTATCTTCTTAGGCTTCATTATATCGTCCTTTCATCTTTTCCGACAGCTCTGATTACATAATCACCTGTCTCAGGATAAAAGATTACCGTACGACCAAAGTTGAGTCCGGTATCTTCTGCAAGTATCCTGATTCCGTTTTCCTTTAACTTGGCTTTTACAGCAGCCACGTTTTGATCACCGACTCTTATAAGATCATTTTTATTTTGAAATGCGAACATCTGCGCTCCGCCTGCTATCTTGGCTACAAGTCTTGTCTTGGAAGCCCCTGCTTTTACCAACTCATTGATCAAAGAATCAACACCTGTATCAGCAAACTTGTATACGTTGGTGGAATTCGTAATCCTGGTTGAATCAGGAAGCATAACATGTGCGAGTCCGCCAATTTTTGTAACAGGATCTCTGACAGCTACTCCTACACAAGAGCCAAGTCCAATAGTAGTGACGCCGTCAGGAGCCTTGCATATCTTCATGTCGGCCATGCCGACTTTTATTATATCAGCCATAATTAATTAAAACACCCCTGTTATCACATACCTATCGAACTGAATATCTTATCGTAACTGTCCAAATCGGGAACAAGGATAAAGTACCCACTGATTCCCTCTGAGAACTGGTTCTCAATAAGAAGAAGCTTATCTCCGATAAGTCCGAATTCTATAGCGGGAACAGAAAGAATTGCTGCCGCCATATCTATACAAAGAGAAGGAACTGAAGGATATATCTTAAGATTTGTCAATGTAGACAAAGAGTTAAGATATGCCGCTGTAATAATATTACCAATCTCTTTTAATGCTGATTGTTCTATCTCGTTTAAGTCACCCTCCGAAGGAGCGGATCCCATAAGCATAGCAATCAAATTCTTGGAACATTCTTTTTCTAGAAGGAACATAATGGAACCGGTAATATCACCTTCAACCATCAAATATACACCGGCCATAATCTGCTCTTCATCGCCAAGAATAGAACCTACATCCTTAAAATCAAGAAGTCTAACCTGAGGAACAGACATATCTACCTTACAGTTAAGCATATGCGCCAAAGCTGTAACAGCATTACCTGAACCTATGTTACCTATCTCTTTTAAGACGTCATAATATACTTTATCATCTTCAGTAAGATTAAATTTAGCCATTATTCACCTCATACTGTCTTTTCTGAGAAAATCTCGTTGATATCAAGTAAGGATATTAACGATGACTCTGTCTTTCCGATACCTGATAAGAAGTTCTGAACTCCTTCTGCATTCTTATGATTAACCTTTTCAATCTCATCGGGAGCAAGGTTAGCAACTTCTCTAACTTCATCTACGATGATACCAACAGACTCTCCATCAATCTTGAGAATAATGATACGGAAACTCTTGGTCTCTTCTACTTCCTCAAGACCCATCTTAAGTCTTAATGAGAATACAGGAATAACTTCACCACGAAGGTTAATAACACCCTTCACATATGAAGGAGCCTGAGGAACTCTGGTGATATGCTGCATACGTACAATATTATCTACGTACTTGATATCTATACCGAAGAACTCGTCTGAAAGACGAATCTTAATATATTGTGTCTTTTCAACATTGATAGCTAATTCATCCATGGTGCAACCTCCCCTTAAATCAATGCATTGGCATCAAGAATAAGTGCCACTTCACCGTCGCCAAGAATAGTAGCTCCGGAGATAAATTTACAGTTACCGGCATATTTGCCCATGGGCTTGATAACGATTTCCATCTGCCCTATAAGTTCATCAACAACGAGACCTGCGAGCTTATCACCCTTCTTAGCGATAAGAACTATCATATCCTTATCTGAATCTTCTGTTGTTGCAATATCAAGAACTTCATTAAGTCTAACAAGAGGAATAACTGCGCCTCTTAAGTTGATTACGTCATTGCCCTGAACCTTCTTAATATCTGAAGGATTGATGGACTCGATTGTCTGAATGGTACCAAGAGAAATAGCATATTTCTCACCGCCAACAACAACCATGAGAGCCTGAATAATGGCAAGTGTAAGAGGAAGTCTGATAGTAAATGTTGATCCCTCACCAAGTACTGTCTTAACTTCGATCTCACCGGAAAGAGCTTCAATCTTACTCTTAACAACGTCAAGGCCAACGCCTCTACCTGATACATCGGATACAACCTTAGCTGTTGAGAATGAAGGCTGGAATAAAAGATTGATAACTTCCTTATCAGTCATTACGTCAGCCTGTTCCTGAGTAATCTTACCCTTTTCTACAGCACTTCTCTTAACGTTTTCAACATCGATACCGTTACCATCATCTCTAACTTCGATAACAACGCTGTTACCATCCTGATAAGCATCGAGGAAGATGGATCCTACTTCGGGCTTACCTCTCTCTGCTCTGACTTCTGCACTCTCAAGACCATGGTCTGCAGAGTTTCTAAGTAAGTGCATCAAAGGATCACCGATTTCATCAACAACTGTACGGTCAAGTTCTGTATCTTCACCAGTCATGTAAAGCTCCATCTTTTTGTTGAGCTTCTTAGACAAGTCTCTGATCATTCTGGGGAACTTATTAACTGTATTCTCAATAGGAACCATTCGAACCTTCATAACTGATTCGTGAAGGTTGGTAGTTACACTCTCAAGATATTCAATCTGTTCATTGAATGCTATGTTGGAAGAACCAACTACGCTGCCTGCTACAGATACAAGTGAGTTCTTGGAAATGATAAGCTCGGATACGAGGTTCATAAGTGAATCGAGCTTTTCAATATCTACACGAACTGTTCTGTTAACTACAGGCTTAGCAGCTGCTTTCTTTTCAGGCGCATTGCTTGAAGGAGCAGCTTTTGCAGGAGCAGTCTTAGCAACATCTGTAGAAGGAAGTGTTCCGGGCTTTTCTTCTTTCTTTTCTTCAGTCTTAGCTTCTTCCTGAACTTCTTCTTCCTTATCTTCTGTCTGAGCAGCTAATTCGCCATCAGCAAATTCTGCGGCTACAGCATCTTCAATCTCAGATACTTCTTTGATTGCTTTTACGATATCGTCAAGCTTATGTTCTGATAAGAAGATAACTGAGAAATCATTCTCAAACTTCTCATCTTCAATATCCTGTGCTGAAGGAACTGATACGATAACTTCGCCAAGTTCTTCAAGAGCTTTGAATACGAGGAATGCTCTTGCAGCCTTAAGTAAACAAGCTTCTTGGATATATACTGTGATACCATATGTCTTGAAACCCTTGCTTCTTGCATCATCAAGTACGCTCTTGGCAGATTCATCAAGTGTAATGGAATGCCATTTAGCTTCCTTACCGCCCTCTGCCTTAGCTTCTTCTTTTGCCTCTTCCTTGGCTTCTTCTTTCTTTTCTTCTTTTGCACCACCTGCTGAACCCTTGGAATCAAGGATATTGTTCAAGCCCTTGATAAGAGGCTCGTTCTCGTTGGTACCTTCATCTGCAGTTTCCTGAATTGTGGAAAGATATTCTTCAAGAGCATCAAGGCACTTAAAGAGAAGGTCAATCATATCGGGATCAACCTTAATGGTTCCGTTTCTAACTTCTGAGAAAACGTTTTCCATATCATGGGTAAGATTCTGCATACGCTTGTAACCCATGGTACCTGCCATACCCTTCAAGGAGTGAGCGGCACGGAAAATCTCATTGATAGTATCCATATTCTCTCCATCCTGCTCAAGAGAGAGAATCTGGTCATTCAAATTCTGTAAATGTTCTTTTGTCTCGTCTATAAAAATATCAAGATACTGACTTACATCCATATTTTAACCCTCCGCTAATTTAACAATTTCTTTTCCTATATCTTCAAGTTTGCAGATTTTACAATCTATATTGTTCTTCAGAATGGAACCCGGCATACCGAAAACAGCGCATGATTCCTTGTCCTGAATCAGAACTTTAGTGTTTTTATATTGTTGCAGGTATTTAATACCTTCGCTTCCATCAGCACCCATGCCGGTTAGCACGACGCATATGATTTCGTTATATCCGGAATCAGCCAATGACTCGTACATATAATTGGCACAAGGCTTAACTCCTTCTCGATCAGGCTCATCTGAATGAACAACCTTATGCATATTTCCAAGCCGCTGCACCTTTAAGTGAGTTCCGGCTTTTGCAAAATATACAGTGTTGTCAACTATACTCTCACCATTAATACTTTCTTTAACAGGTATCGGGCATTGATCGTTGAGTCTGTCTGCCAAGGATTTGGTGAATCCAACAGGCATATGCTGTACTACCAATACAGGACAATGAAGCTGTTCGTTTAAATACGGGACAACCTTTTGAAGAGCACGTGGACCGCCTGTAGAACAGGCAATCGCCACTATCTTTTTCATATTGTCTTCCTCATATTGATATTTATTAAATTTGTCTAAAAAAAGAGAATTATTCAATTCTCTTTTATTAGTATATCACAACGTGATTTCTCATGTATGTAAAGTCACATTTTTTATGTAAATTTATGACTCTCTTTTACGTTTTTTTCGTTCTTCTTCGAAAATATAGCGAATAATCTGCTCTCTTTCGCCATTTAAGATGTTAACAAACTGGCATCTTAACTCGAATTGGCCATCATTTTGACCGCCCTCAAGCTTTTTAACACCAAGTACTCTGGCAACATGCTTAAATTCCTTGCCATCGGATAATCCATACTGTGCATAGATAAGATCTCCGGTCTCTACAGCCTTTTTACTAAGGAATCTAAGACCACCACCAGATATATCTACTATTTCTGACTTATTCATAGGAAGTTCGTCGAATAAGATATATCTCTTGGACTCTACTGCAATACGCTCATTATCAGTAAGAATTCTGAATGAGATGGGAAGCATACAAGAATATCTGTAATACTCTCTTCTCTGATACTTTTGAAGATTGGAAATAAGTTCAATCTCGAGAAGATAGAGGTTGCCATTCTTATATCTGTTGGTTACTTTGCCAAAGCACTGGAACAATCCCTTGGATGTAAAGAAGTGAATATCGTATTCACCGTTTACAGGCAAAAGAACTAACTTAGTCTGGTCCATGGGCATTAGTTTCTCAAGTCTGTCCTCATCAATAATATCAACCACTTTTGAATCGAACTTTTTCTTTTGATAACTGCCGTCTTCCTGCAATACCCTGTCAATAGCCTCAAGTTCTATCTTGGAGCCGGGTGCGATATATTTACTTAATAACAATCCACCGTTTTCTTTCATACAGATTTTTTAGCCGTCACGATGTGTGAGAAGAACGCGGCCATACCCCTATTTTTATAGTTTTTATGTGAATCTCTGTTCATTAATGTAGAAGCTATTCTCTCATAAGCCTGAGCCGACTTAGCCTTGGGCATCTGAAGAGATACAGGCATCTGCTGCATAACTGCTCTCTGAAGCGAATCATCCTGAGGAACACATCCAAGATAACCTAAGGGTAATTTAAGATATCTTGATACTACAGTATTAAGCTTGTTAAACAAAGCTCTACCTTCATTCTCAGAAAACACTCTGTTAGCAATAACCTTGATACTGGTTGCTTCTTCAGAGAATCTCTCATGATGAGCAAGTGCCTTAAGAAGTGAATACGAGTCAGTAATGGATGTGGGCTCGGGAGTTGTAACAACGATAATTTCGCCACTTGCTACAAGGAATTCGAGTACCGCATCGGATATACCGGCACCTGTATCAACTATTATTATATCA
>JAEEQX010000066.1 GCA_016285575.1 Lachnospiraceae bacterium | reverse complement strand
TCAATGAAAAGGATTATTCAGCCGATACCATTGTAGATGATACATATTTTAGTGAAGGACCTAAAAATGCGGATGGTACGTATCTTGGAAAGATTCCGCTTAGAACTGCAGTTGAGAAATCAAAGAATGTTGTTGCTTGGAGAGTATTTGAGGATATTACTCCTGAGGTAGGACTTGATTATATTCTAAATATGGACTTTTCTCATATTACAAGCGACGATTACATACCTGCAGCTTCTCTTGGAGGTCTAACCAATGGCGCCACCACAACAGAGATGGCTTCTGCCTATGCGACTCTTGCAAATGGCGGAGAATTCTGTGATCCAACATGTATAGTAAAGATAGATGATGCGAATAATAACTCAATAGTTCCGAAGAAAACTCTTTCTAAGACAAAGAGAATCTATGAAGAAAAGACAGCTTCCATTATGACTGATATACTTAAGGGTGTACTAGTCAGGGGAACAGCGGCAGGACACACACTTGCTAATGTTGAAGCAGCAGGAAAGACCGGTACTACAAGTGATTATAAGGATGGCTGGTTCTGTGGATATACTCCATACTATACAACAGCTGTATGGGTTGGTTATGATCAGCCTCAGACACTCTCAGGTCTGACAGGTGGAAGTTATCCTTTAAATATCTGGTATGAGTTTATGACAAATCTTCATACAGGTATGCCCGAGACAAAATTTGAGCTCTACGAGGATGAGGAAGAAACAAGTACAAGCACGAATTATTATGCTTCAGCTACACCTTCACCTTCTGTGTCTCCTGGTAAAACGGACGTTGAGTCAACAGAGTCTGCTAATGCAACTCAGACTCCTCAGACAGAGGCGGTAACCCAGACTCCTGCTCAGGATACTACTGTGACCGTTGCACCTGCCCAGACTCAGGCGCCTGCGGAGAATACAACTACAATCGAAAACAGTAATAATGATGAAATCACAACAGAAGAGGAAACTTTAGAGTAAATTAAGATTGATTTTTTTTATAGCCTGTTGTATAATCGACTTTGTTGTGGTTTTAAGGCACATTCGTGCTGTTCCGGAACTAGTTAATCTATGCTAACGCACATCAATATTATTATATTCCATGACGTGTGTTTACATTTAACAAGACATTAAATAAAAAGAAAAGAGGTAAAAGTATCATGGCTAATGTGAATTTAGAAAAGTACGGTATTACAGGTGTTACAGACATCGTTTACAATCCATCCTATGAGTTACTCTACGAAGAGGAAATGAAGGAAGGTCTTGAGGGATTCGAAAAAGGACAGTTAACAGAGTTAGATGCTGTTAATGTTATGACAGGTATTTATACAGGTCGTTCTCCTAAAGATAAGTTTATCGTAGAGGATGAGAACTCAAAGGATACAGTATGGTGGACATCTGAAGAGTATCCTAACGATAATCACAAAGCTTCAGAGGAAACATGGGCTGCAGTTAAGGATCTTGCCATCAAGGAACTTTCAAACAAGAGACTTTTCGTAGTTGATGCATTTTGTGGTGCTAATAAAGATTCTCGTATGGCTGTTCGTTTCATAATGGAAGTTGCTTGGCAGGCTCATTTTGTTAAGAACATGTTCATCCGCCCAACTGAGGAAGAGTTAGCTGATTTCGAGCCAAACTTTACTGTATACACAGCTTCTAAAGCTAAGGTTGAAAACTTCAAGGAGTTAGGCCTTAACTCAGAGACAGCAGTTGTATTTAATATCACAAGCCGTGAACAGGTTATCTTAAATACATGGTATGGTGGAGAGATGAAGAAGGGTATGTTCTCTATGATGAACTACTACCTCCCACTTCAAGGTATGGCTTCCATGCACTGCTCAGCTAATACTGATATGGATGGAAAGAACACAGCAATCTTCTTCGGTCTTTCAGGAACTGGTAAGACAACACTTTCTACAGATCCTAAGCGTCTTCTCATCGGTGATGACGAGCATGGTTGGGATGATAACGGAGTATTTAACTTTGAAGGTGGATGCTATGCTAAGGTTATCGACCTTGATAAAGAGTCAGAGCCAGACATCTACAATGCTATCACACGTAATGCTCTTCTTGAGAATGTTACAGTTGATGCAGATGGAAAGATTGATTTCGCAGATAAGAGCGTAACAGAAAATACTCGTGTTTCATATCCTATAGAGCACATTGAGAATATAGCACAGAAGGTCAACAAGATTTCTTCAGGTCCTGATGCTAAGGATGTTATCTTCCTTTCAGCTGATGCATTTGGAGTACTTCCTCCTGTATCAATTCTTACTCCTGAGCAGACAAAGTACTACTTCCTCTCTGGTTTCACAGCTAAGCTTGCAGGTACTGAGCGTGGAATCACAGAACCTACACCTACATTCTCAGCTTGCTTCGGACAGGCATTCTTAGAGCTTCATCCTACAAAGTACGCTGAAGAGCTTGTTAAGAAGATGGAAAAGAGCGGAGCTAAGGCTTACCTTGTAAATACAGGTTGGAACGGAACAGGAAAGAGAATTTCTATTAAGGATACTCGTGGTATCATAGATGCAATCCTTAACGGTGACGTTAACAAGGCTCCTACAAAGAAGATTCCTGTATTCGATTTCGAAGTACCTACAGAACTTCCCGGAGTTGATCCTGCAATCCTTGATCCTCGTGATACATATGCTGACGCTTCCGAGTGGGATGCTAAGGCAAAAGATCTTGCTGAGAGATTCATCAAGAACTTCAAGAAGTACGAGACTAACGATGCTGGTAAGGCACTTGTTGCTGCAGGTCCTCAGTTATAATTTTAATATCATATTTGATATATATGAGCAGGGTTTTTGCCCTGCTCATTTTTTTTGAAAAATAGTCTTAATAGTGTTAGAATAATTCACGTATATTGTATAAATATTAAAGCATTGATAATTGCAACGATTATAATAATGTATTGAAAATTTATAATTGATTATTGAGGATGGAATATGAGTAAAGAACTTGTTGTTGATGATTACGCATTTTCTTCTATGGAAGAAGCCAATGTTGCACGCTTGGAAAAGGATAAGATTGACAGACTTAACGAGAAGCTTGTCAATGCCGATAATGAAATTCTGTACAAAGTTTATAACAAGAGTATAGAAAAGAATACATTCAGAACTCCTGTCGGAATGGAATTCATGAAAAAGACCCGCAATATACTTAAAGATGATTCATCGTATTTCGACAAACTGCCTCCGATTCCTGTTATTGTTAATGAAAACAAAGCAAGAAACGATGAGAAAAACGATGATATCAAAAAGTACAAAGAAGATGCTAAAAAGAATATAGCATTATTCAGATGGTCTTTATTCATCAATCTTGTTTTGGTGGTTATAGTCATTGTATTCTTTGTGATTACAGCTACTTCCAAGAACCCTAATATAATTAATTATGAGAATGTACTTATAGATAAGTATTCTTCATGGGATCAAGAACTTACAGAACGTGAAAGAGCGGTAAAAGAAAAAGAGGCAGAGTTAAATATTACTTATGATGATTGATTTGTTCAAACTTTTTTCATCATTTACAGTTAAAATGGTTTTGTAATTGATGGTTTGAACAACGTATATGGGGTGGATATGAAGAATAAGATTCTTGTAGTTGATGATGAACAGAGAATGAGAAAGATCGTTAAGGACTTCCTTGTTAACAGCGGTTATGAAGTAATAGAGGCTGCTGATGGCGAAGAAGCGCTTGACGTATATTATAAGAACACTGATGTTGATCTTATTATTCTTGATGTTATGATGCCCAAGCTTGATGGATGGGATGTATGTAAGCAGATTAGAAAGGATTCCAAGGTTCCTATTATTATGCTTACAGCTAAGACTGATGAATCCGATGAGCTGCTTGGATTTAAACTTGGCGTTGATGAATATATTTCTAAGCCTTTTTCTCCCAAGATTTTGGTTGCAAGAGTAGAGGCTGTTCTTAGACGTACTCAGGGCGTAAGCAGTGATGATATTCTCGATAAAGCAGGTATCATCATGAATAAGCTTACACATGTTGTTACTATTGATGGTAAGACAACTGAATTTTCTTTCAAAGAATTTGAATTGCTTGCTTATTTCCTTGAGAATGAAGGAATAGCGCTTTCCCGTGAGAAGATTCTTAATAATGTATGGAATTACGATTATTATGGTGAGGATCGTACTATCGATACTCATGTTAAAAAGATCAGATCCAAACTTGGTGAAAAGGGAAAGTATATTAAAACTATCTGGGGAATAGGTTACAAATTTGAAACGGTCGATTAGAAGTAAATTTACTTGGATTTTCTTATTTTTCTTAACGGGCATACTGTTTATCTGTATGCTCGCTAATGTTTTGTTCTTCAAGAGATTCTATATAGTCAGCAAAAAACACGATATTAATACTGTATACAAACTTTTAGATGATGCTTCTTTTAGCAATTCTTTGAATAACGAAGAATTCTTGGACAAATTATCTGCTGTATGTGATGTATCTGAAATATCCGTATTTGTGAAAAACAATGACGGTTCTTTTTTCAGTGTTCCTGATGAACTCAATAGTTTCGGAGAATTAAAATCTAAGATTTTTCAAGATTTGGATGATCCTTCCTATGTATTTACTAAGGATAATCATACGATAAGGACAAGAGCTGTCTTAGGACGTGAGATAATGGAACTTTATGGAGAATTACAAAACGGCGAGAAGTTCTTTATCGTGTGTACGATTGATAATATCAAGGAAAGTACTGCAATTGCAAATAGATTCATGCTTTATTCGGGACTCATTGTTCTTGCATTTGGATTATTTATTACTATTATCATTACCAATTTTATTTCTAAGCCTATTTACAAGATTACAGAGATTTCTTCCCGTATGGCTAATCTCGATTTTGATGCAAGATACGAAGACAACGGCATCATAGAACTTGATGAACTTGGAGATAACATTAATACATTATCGGAGAAACTAGAGAAAACTATTTCTGAGTTAAAATCTGCCAATAATTCACTAAGAAATGATATCCAGCAAAAAGAAGAAATTGAGATAATGCGTAAGGAATTCTTATCCAATGTTTCTCATGAATTAAAGACTCCTATAGCTTTAATACAGAGTTATTCAGAGGGTTTAAAAGAAGGCATATCCGAGGATAAAGAATCGCAGGATTATTATCTTAGTGTTATTATCGATGAAGCTTGTAAGATGAATGCTCTGGTAAAAGAACTTACGTCGCTTTCTGAACTGGAATTTGGTAACAAGATGAGCGATATTGAGAGATTCGATATCGTAGAACTCATTAATAATAAGATTACTTCCAACGAAATATTCTTTAAGCAGGATGAAATTAAAGTTGAATTTAACAAGTTTGATGATTCTATATTTGTATGGTCCGATGAATTTAGGATTGAGGAAGTTATATCCAATTATTTATCCAATGCAATTCATTACTGTATGAATGAAAAGATTATTATAGTCAGCATTGAAGAAGTTGAAGATAAAAAGATTAGAGTCAATGTATTTAACACAGGTAATAATATCGCTGAAGACGATATTGAGCATATCTGGGAGAAATTTTATAAGGCTGATAAAGCCAGAAGCCGTGACTATGGCGGAAGCGGTATAGGTCTTTCCATTGTAAAAGCTATTATGGAAAACCTGGATATGAAGTATGGCGTTAAAAACGAGAGTAATGGCGTAACATTCTTCTTTGAATTGCCTACTTAATGGACTAATAAAATATATGATTATAACCGTATGATTGTTTAACACTCATACGGTTTTTTTCTTTAGTTTATGGTATAATACTTATGTTGTGTAAATCCAGGAATATGTATTATTTGAGAGAGAAAGATGAAAAACAGTAAAAAAGTATTGGAATATGCGAGAGCACATTTTAATGAGGTTCATCATACTACGCTCAATCCTGAAGGACCGGGCGTTGTACGTATTCATCTTGTTCCGCCTAAGATGGAGGATGATGAAATAGGACCCAGTGTTGCTATCATTAACGGACAGGATATTATTCCTGTTTATACCTCATGGAGTATTCTTTTGACAGAGTTCATTGAACAGGTTAACGAATATAATGGTCGAGAGATTACAGAAGAAGATTTTAAGGATATTCTTAATAAGACTTGTAAGACTATTAAGAAGATATATCCTTTACTTCCTAAGTCTTTTATCAAGAAAGATTTATTCAGAATCATGAATACTTTCAAGCAGGTTGCGTATCGTGAGAAAGTAGATGAAGAAATAGGATATATGAGCATTGGCGAATATGCTCAGTATATGAAGGCTCCTCATCGTATGGACCTTATGGTATCTGCGATGGAAAAGAATGGAAAATGGAACTGTAATCAGCAGTGTGTTCATTGCTATGCTGCAGGTCAGGCCAGAGCTAACGAAACTGAACTCGATACTGAATCTTGGAAGAAGATTATTGATAAATGTAAGGCTATAGGAATACCTCAGCTTACATTTACAGGTGGCGAACCTACTATGAGAGCAGATCTTGCAGAACTCATTGAATACGCAAGCTGGTTTGTTACAAGACTAAACACCAATGGTATTGTTCTTACTAAGGAATACTGCGATAAATTAAAAGCAGTTTCTTTGGATAGTATGCAGATTACTTTTTATTCATCTGATGAAAAGATTCACAATCAGTTGGTTGGAGCGGAACAATACAATAATACAGTTAACGGAATCAAGAATGCACTTGAGGCCGGTATTAGTGTAAGTATTAATACACCTCTTTGTACCCTTAACAAAGATTATCTTACAACACTTGAGTTCTTACATGGGCTCGGAGTGTTATATGTTACATGCTCAGGCCTTATTACTACGGGTAATGCTGAACTTGAATCATCAGAGAAGCTTCAGTTATCATCTGATGAGATTAAAGATATTCTTACAAAAGCTACTAAGTACTGTGCTGATAACGGTATGGAGATTAGCTTTACTTCTCCCGGATGGGTTGAGAATGAATTCTGTGATTCTATAGGGCTCAATCCTCCTACATGCGGTGCTTGTCTTTCCAATATGGCAATTACACCTTCTGGAAAAGTTGTTCCCTGCCAGAGCTGGCTATCAGACGATGCACTTGGAGATATGTTGAATGACGAGTGGGATAGTATCTGGGATAACGACAATTGTATCGTTAGAAGAAATTATTCTGCTAAGATGGAAGGCAAATGTCCTCTAAGAAAATCTTCAAAGGAGGGCAAAGATAATGAATAATAGAATAAATTATAGTTCATCTAAAAACATAAGATTATTAAATATCTTTAGAGTATTTAGTCTGGTTTTAAGTCTTGTATTATTCTTTTCGACAGTTTTATCAATTCCTATGTCAGCTAAGGCTAAGGATCTTGATGAGATTGTTAATTACGAAGTAACCATTGATGTTAACGAAGATGGTACTTTAAACATGCTTTATCACATTGATTGGAAAGTACTTGATTCCACATCTGATGGTCCTCTTTCATGGGTTATTATCGGTACTCCCAATAAGCATTATGTAAGTATTGATTCATCAGCATCATGTGTTAAAAACATCAAATATACGACGTCTCAGGGCTCCGGAGTAAGGATTGATCTTGATAGGGATTATTATAAGGACGAGATTGTTCCCATTGAGTTTAACTTAGTTCAAGATTATATGTATACAATGAACAAGCTTACAGACGGAGAGACTGTATACGAGTTTACTCCCGGTTGGTTTGATGACATTGTTGTAGATAAGCTTACTATCAGATGGAATAGGGATAAGGTTGAAGCTGCGTCTCCTGCATACACCATAGATGGTGATTATCTTGTATGGGAGACCAATCTTAATAAAGGTGATAAATTCCCGATAGCTGTATCTTATAAAAACGATGCTTTTAATTTTATTGAAACAGTAGAAGCTGAGGATTCACAAGGCGGTGGAACAACTACAAGCGATGATGATAATATTTTTACATTCTTGCCATCATGCTGTTATGGGACATTTGTTTTATTATTTTGCTTTGGCTTCCCTCTTGGCATTAAATTTTTATGCGACCTTTTAGGTTGGACAATGAGTTCCGGATTCAAAAGTGGAACCAAGGTTGTCAGAACAGTTGTAGAGTACATGACTAATTGTCCTAACTGTGGTGCACCAAGACAAGAGGGTAAAGAAGCTTGTGCATATTGTGGAACCAATCTTATTAAGTCTAAGACTAAAGTTGAAGAGACCAAGGTACCTAAGAAGTTTTCTGAAATCAAGGATGAGATTTTTAAACATTCTGATAATGGTAGTTACCAGGTATCAAGCAGACCCAATACTTATGTTCATGTAAGTACAATTGTAGTTCCTCATAAGACTTCATTGGGTTCATATATTAAGTCTCAGAGATCTTCTTCATCAAGAGGCGGTGGAGGACATCGTTCATCATGCGCTCATTCATCATGTGCCTGTGCTTGCGCCTGTGCGTGTGCTTGTGCCGGTGGTGGCAGAGCCGGATGTAGTGCCAAGGACTTTTATAAGACTAATCTTAAACTTGATTACTTTAAGGAAAAGTAATAGATATCCGATATATTTGTTAGATGATTGTCATTATGATATAATCTAAGAGATTTAGATGAGGTGCTATTTTGAATAAAAGGGTAATTAGTACAATTCTTATAAGTGCATCTTTCTTGATTCCTCTTACAGGATGCTTCAATGCAATTCCAGAGATGACTGAGGAAGAGGAAAAGATGGTTGTCAGATACATGGCGGATGCTGTAATCCAAAATGATGTATCTTATCAATCGAGACTTCTTGACGAGGAAGAAAAAGAAGCTGCTCTTGCTGAAGAAGCTAGAAAAGCGGAAGAACTTAAAAAGATTGAAGAAGAACAAAAGTTAAAAGAAGAGAAAAAGAAGGCAGAAGAGGATTCGGCTTCTTCATCTTCGACACCTACCGAAGTCGTTGAAAAGGTGTATACACCGACAGATATGGCTTCGATAATGGAACTCGAGAATGTTTCTTTTGAATATGTAGGATACGAGACGGGAAATGTATATCCTATGGATATAGAAGACCTTGGATTCGGATATTCTGCTCATGAGAATTCTTCACTTCTTGTAATTAGCTTTAATGTTAGCAACACATCTTCGGAAGATGTGGAGCTTGATTTATCCAAGATTAAGGCTAAATACAGAATCAAGATTAACGGTGAGAAGAAGTTTACGCCTGATTTTATACCTCTTAACACAATCATGACGATGTTTAAGGATACAATTCCTGCAGGAAGTTCTGTTAAACTTGATCTTGTTTACGAGATTCCTGATGATACTGATATCGATACACTTGATTTATTTATCGTCAATAACGATAAAGATTCATTTAAGATTGGGTTAGAGTAGAAAGATATATAATCCAAATAATTAGACAAATAAAAGGCCTGGTACCATTTGATTGGTTCCAGGCTCTTTTTATATGCCGGCGGCGGGACTTGAACCCGCACGTTGTTGCCAACAACAGATTTTGAGTCTGCCTCGTCTGCCATTCCGACACGCCGGCTTGTAAACTACGTTTCAAATACTACCATAAATCTGGTTTTATATCAACATTTATTTGATATTCCTTGTATTTTCTGCATCTTTAACCCTATATTTTTATAAATTCTTTTTGCTTACGTATTTAGTTGTAAAATATGGAAAAAATAAGCATTTTGTAGTAAAATATTAGAGATTGGGTTTAGGGAAAAATATGACTTGTAACGAATGTAAAAAATACATAAAGGATTTCCTTGATGACTCGTTAAATTATCGTCATACTGTTGATTTTATCGAGCACGTCAGAAGCTGTGAAGACTGTATGGAAGAATTGTCCATAGAGTACTTGGTTAGTGAGGGTCTAAAGCGCCTCGACACTGCCACCAGTTTTGATCTTGATACCGAGCTTCATGACAAAATTGACAAGTCATATAACAAGGCTAAGTTTTATAAGAATTTCCTGTTTATCATTGGTAGTCTTATAGTTATATTTGCCTTCCTTTTCGGATTTTTCTTGTCGACCCTTTTTGCTTATTAATTTGGAGATTACATGGAAAAACTTCTTTTAATAGATGGTAACAGCATAATGAACCGTGCGTTTTACGGTGTTCCTGATTTAACCAATGCGTCAGGACTTCATACCAATGCAGTATACGGTTTTCTTAATATCATATTTAGGTTCATAGATGAGGAAAAGCCTGATTATTTGGCTATCGCATTTGACCTTCATGCACCTACATTCAGACATAAGATGTATGAAGCATATAAGGGTACCAGAAAAGGAATGCCTGACGAACTTAGAGAGCAGGTTCCTTATATCAAAAAGCTTGTTTCATGTATGAATATCAAGACCATGGAATTAGAGGGATATGAAGCAGACGATTTGCTTGGTACCATGGCTAAAAGAGGTGCGTCAAAAGGAATGGAAGTATCTCTTTTATCAGGAGACAGGGATTTACTTCAGATTGCTGATGAGCATATCAAGATTCGTATTCCCAAGACGGTTAGAGGAGTTACAACTGTAGAGGATTATTATCCTCAGGACGTTATAGAAAAATATAAGGTCAATCCTATCGAGTTCATTCATCTCAAGGCACTCATGGGTGATTCCAGTGATAATATTCCAGGAGTTCCTAAAGTAGGCGCCAAGACAGCAGAAGAGCTTATTGTTAAGTATCATTCGCTTGATGGAATATATGATTCTGTAGAGGAGATTTCCAAGGCTTCTATCAAACAGTCATTAATTGATAACAAGGACCTTGCGTATCTTTGCCTTAAACTCGCAACAATTGAGACTAATGCGCCTATTGAATTACCTTTTGATGAGATTAAATACGACCTTCGTTTTACAAAAGAAGGATACGACATTATCAGAGAACTTAATCTTAAGTCTTATTTCAAGAGATTCGAAGATAATATGTCAGCTGATGTTGTAATCGAAGAAGAGGATTTTGAATATACATCAATTGAAGATTTTGGTTCTTACTCGGATTTTTCACAGAAGATTAAAGACATAAAAGTCTTCTCATACATCGGAAAAGAAGATGGCGATTATGTATCTTTTGAAGGCGGTAATTTCTACATCTCCAAGATGTTTTCATTTTCTTCAATGATTAATGATCTTGTATCAAATGATGTTTGTATTATCACAGAAGATGTTAATGCCATATATGAATTGTTGGATAAAAAAGCTTTTGCTTGCGATGCAAAAGAGTTAACCAAGAAGTTATTCTCAGTTCAGATTGCAGCATATGTTATTAATCCTATTATTTCAGATTATACTTTGGATTCTATAATTAATGCATATCTTGGAATCGGCATTACATCCAATCTTGAAACTAATGAGAAGAACTCGAGATATGCAAATGCACTTTATAGATTATATAGCGTATTAACAGATAATCTTAAGGAAAGTAATCAATATGAATTGTTTACTGATATAG
>JAEEQX010000065.1 GCA_016285575.1 Lachnospiraceae bacterium | reverse complement strand
TGCACTTATGCTTCGTTCTCTCGGTCGTCCTTTCGCACCTGCTCAGTTCAAAGAATGGTATGGCGAAGATTTTGATTATAATCTCGTCAGAAAAAGACGCAAAGAATATGTCGAAGGATATATTGAAAAGAACGGCGTCGAACTTCGCCCCGGCGTAAAAGAAATTCTCGAATACCTAAGAGATAAAAAAATAACGGTAGCCATTGCAACAGCTACCGATTATGAACGCACAGATAAGTATCTTAATATGACCGGAATACGTGAATACTTCGAGCACATTATCTGCGCTACTATGGTCGAGCACGGCAAACCCGCTCCCGACATATATGAATACGCTTGCTCAAAGCTTAATGCCAATCCATCAGACTGCTTCGCAGTCGAGGATGCTCCCAATGGAGTAAAGAGTGCGTATGCCGCAGGTCTTAATGTAATATTCGTAGCCGATCAGGCGCCTGCCGATGATTCGATTAAGGATATGTTATACGCTGATTTGCCGATAATATCGGATATCAAAAACATCCTATAATTCACGATTACTGTATCTTATTACTTTTTATACTCTCCACTCCAAAAGCTATGTTCTGAGTAACCCATATGACTGATACTGCCAGATGTGGAAATACAGTAATCTTCACAACCATTCCGATAAATATCAATACGACAAAAGTTATCATGCAGGTTAAGTTTACTATCAGTAATGCCTTGTAAGCAGCTATTCCAGCCTGTCGCATCTCAGCTTCATCGAAGCTTTTATACCACTTTTTCTTAAATCCAAAATCATACAAACTTCCCTTTTTCTCGGGATTCATAATCTTCTCGAGTTCAACAATCTTTTTAAGTTGATAAAAACTGAGAAATGCGAAAATCATTACCAATACTATTGCGCAAATAAATGATATTCCATATATTACTTTAATGAATTCCGCTCCGGGGATTGTTGTGGATATGTTGTCTCTAACATCATATACTGCACATCCATAGAAAAAGAAGGATACTATGAGGCCCGCACTATTGACTATGGTTGCAATAGATAGTTTTCTCTCTATCTTTTCCCAATTATCATCTCTTGATGCTTCATCCTTCCACATCTTCTTAGCACCTGCGTAGATAATCCAACCTACTGTAATTGAAATTGCGCTTGCAAGAAATATGCAAACCGTTGAAATAATACTTCCTATCTGGGAATATGTACCCAGAAAATTAAATACAGATATAAGCCATTGATCCTTATATGATACGAGGAATCCACACACACCGCCAAGAAACATCAATAAAACAAGGACGATAAAAAATATTGGCCTGTTCTTGGAGTCTTCTTTTTTTATCTCATTAAGACGCTTTTCTTCATTCATTGGCTTCATCCTTTCCATCATCCGTGTAATCAAATATATCTTCAACTTTAACGTCAAAAACCCTGGCCAATTTTAAAGCCAAGGTTACTGACGGAGAATAATCTCCTCTTTCTATTAAACTGATAGTCTGTCGCGAGACGTGAACCATTGCACCAAGTTCCTGCTGGTTCACGCCTATCTTCGCGCGATACTCTTTCAAATGATTATTCAACGACATAAGTATTCAACCTATTTATTGCATTTTAAACGCCATTGCCATCGATAAGTAAGTCAGTACAAATGTTGCAATGATATATACAATGAAGATTGCCATACCTACATTGCCCCATGCATACTTCATACCGCCCTTTACATAGTTCTCGCTCTTTTGGATCTTAATCTTCTTCATAATAAGAATTACTATCCAAGCAACAATTCCACCGATAACAAGTGCAAGAAGAACGAAAATCCAGAGAGGTAAAAGGATAAGGCCCGGTCCTACTTCTGCAAACATATCCAAAGCCTGCTGCTGAAGCGCAGGATTGGTCATGTACTCTGGGTTTTGGGTAATTGCTGAAAATTCAGCAATTTTTTGACTATCAAGACTTGTTAAAAGTCCTACTGTAACAACACTTGTCATAAGATTAAGAGTTGCATGTAAAAGCATCGTAGCCCAGATTTTTCCTGTTCTTATATATATGTATGCGAAAAGTCCACCGATTAATCCTGCAAAAAAGCACTGCTGGAAATTACCATGGAAGAGACCAAACATAATTCCCGATGTGAGAATTGCTGTCCACTCTCCATACTTAACTACTCTATCAATAAGCAGTTTTCTAAATATCATCTCCTCAACTATAGGAGCCAAAATACCAACTGTAAGTATTCTCCAGATTGGATTGGAATTCAATATAAGTTCTGCTAAAGCACTGCTGTCCGAAAAAGGAATTCCTAAAGGTGTGATTACCAAAAAATGACATATAAGTCCGATAATCATACCAACGCCAACCATTCCATACATCAAAAGTACTGCCAACAAGTAATGTCCGAAATGCCATTTATTCTTTTCTATCTTTACCTTATCCATCTTGGATAATGAAAGTGCAAGAATAGGGAAGCCTATTACATACATCGGAATAATAATATTAAGAAAAGAAAAGGCCTGAATTTCAGTTACATCAAAATTAAAAAGCTTATAACCTATAGGGGGCAACAATTTTGTATTGAAAAGCTGAAGTAATGTAACTGCCACTCCGAATATTGCTACAGCAAGTGCAAACCAGCCGTAGTTTTTCTTCATCTTTTTAGTATCATCATTACTAACTGCTTCGGTAGCAACTTCTGTTTCGGTCTTGATTTCTTCTACCGTCTCAGTTCCTTTCATGATTTCTTCGTTATCCATTTTAAATCTCCTTTTATAAAACATTTCATATCTTTGACAACAAAATATGTCTTTTTGACAACTTTGCTTGTCAAACATAGTATATTAATGACAAGGATAGTTGTCAACACCTTTTTGTGAAAATATATGAAAAATTAAAAATTTCTCGTTTTTTGTAAATTTTTTATCGTTTATCGTTAATTTTTTGTTGACAAAGATTATTTTGGATGTTATTATCCACTTGTAAGCAGGATAAGAACATTCTAGACGCTTCCGATTCCGCTTAACAAAAACCGGTTTAATTAACATATTGAAAGAAATGTATTTAGGCAAATAAAAGGAGAACAACAATGAACGAAGAAAACAAAAAACTCGCTAATGTAAAAAACAGTTGTAAGGGAGCAAAAATCGTATCCAAGATTATACTCATAGCACTCATAATCGCAACAGTATCCACTTTCGTAGGCGGAATAATGTTAATCGCAGGCAGAAGTAAATGGGATAACACATTTGCAGAAGCTGCAGCAAATGGTGCAGGTGCAAATGTAGATTTATCATTCGGTCCTGTTAAAATGGGTTCTTTTGAAAATGGAGAATTCAAATCAACCACTCCTTTAACTTCCGATGTACCTGCAGTTCAAAGCTTTTTTGATGAAAACTCCGATTCACCTTCACTAATAATAGGCTTCTATTTGATTCTTGTAGGTTCAGTAACTGCTATAGCAGCTGTGGCATTTTCATTAATCACATCAGTATTTGATATTATCTTAAAAGAGGGCAATCCCTTTTCAGATAAAGTTGTAAAAAGAACTCTTATCGCTATGATTATCCTAAGTGTATGCGCTGCAAGCACTGCAGGATTAGGATTTGGTGTACTTCTTGGATTCCTTACATGGGTAATCTACACCATTATGGATTATGGTCGTGCACTCAAGCTTTTATCGGATGAGACATTGTAATTGGTCACATCCGTCAGATATGAAATGAGGTAAATTATGGAACTCCTATTTCATGCGATATTTTTAGTATTATTGATAGAAATCATAGCGAAAGGAATATAAAATGGGAAGTATAATATTAAGACTCGACCGCGTTATGGCGGATCGAAAAATATCATTAAATGAATTATCAGAAATGGTGGGCGTATCAAACGTCAACCTCTCAAAAATGAAAAACGGCAAAATCAGTGCAATCAGATTCTCCACTCTTGAAGCTATCTGCGAGGCACTCAACTGCCAGCCCGGAGATTTACTCGAATACACACCTGATGAATAAGGAGATTTTAAATGGCCAAGCAATTCTGGAGACCCTCAAATATGCTCTATCCTGTACCTGCAGTTATGATTAGTTGTGCCGACAAAAATGGTCGTGCCAATGTAATGACTGCTGCCTGGGCAGGAACCATATGTTCCGATCCCGTGATGTTATCCGTTTCAATAAGAAAGGAAAGGTTTTCACATCATATCATTAAGGAAACTGGAGAATTTGTTGTTAATCTGACTACAGAAAAATTGGTCAAAGTAACTGATTATGTCGGTGTTAAATCCGGCAAAGATATAGATAAATTCGACCTTCCGGGAGACCTTAAGATAACTAAGTCCCCTTCACAAATAATTAAGGCTCCCGGCATAGCCGAAAGCCCAGTCAATCTGGAATGTAAAGTTAAAGATATAATTGAACTCGGCAGTCACGATATGTTCATCGCCGAAGTAGTCAACACTGTAGTGGATGATAAGTATCTAGATGAGAAAGGTAAATTTGATCTTTCAAAAGCAGGATTGATAACCTATTCTCATGGCGAGTATTATGCACTCGGTAAATACCTTGGTAAGTTCGGATACTCTGTTAAAAAAAGAAATACAAATACCAATAATTCAAAAAACAATAAAACTGTATCTAAAAAACCTACTAAAACTAATAAAAATAAAAAGTAAACTATATCAAAAATAATATGTGTTGGCTAACAAAAGTTATTTGATAAGAATGATTTTGCCACCACCAATTACATATCCATTTTCGTCATAGAATACCGCTGACTGTCCGGCTGTTGCGGCACGTACAGGTTCATCAAATTCAATCTTAACGGTATCTTTATCATACATAGATATAAATGCGCTTTCGCCATCATGGCGATAGCGTATTTTTGCTTTACAACGAATTCTTTCGCCCTCTTTTATTCCATCGATACTTAAGAAGTTGAGTGTATTGCAATATACTTCCTTAGTAAACAAAGCATCCTCTTCACTAAGAACCACTTCGTTGGTTTCAGGTCTTATTTCCTTAACGAATATGGGATGGCCAAATGCAATGCCTAGACCTTTTCTCTGTCCGACGGTATAGTGAATTATTCCTTTGTGACGTCCTAAAACATTTCCTTCTTCATCAACAAAATTACCTTCACCTTTAAGTCTGTCTTCAGCATTTTCTTCAATGTAATCCGCATAGGTTCCTCTGGTGACAAAACATATCTCCTGAGAATCAGGCTTTTCTGCAACAGGAATACCTGCCTCTCTTGCTATTGCTCTAACCTCATCTTTTGATAGGTTGCCAAGAGGCATAAGCGTACGTGAGAGTTGCTCCTGTGTAAGACGATAGAGCATATATGTCTGATCCTTGTTGGCATGAAGCGCTCTCATAACTGTATATCTTCCGTTATCAAGACGAACTATATTGGCATAATGTCCGGTTGCGACAAAGTCTGCCTGCATAATATCAGCAACGTATAACATCTTATCCCACTTAACGCACTTATTACATTCGATACAGGGATTAGGTGTCTCGCCATTAATATATGATTCTACAAAAGGCTTAGCCACAATCTCATCAAATTCTTTTATACAATTGTGAGTATGAAAAGGAATGTCTAACTTGAAAGCTATACTTCTCGCATCATCTATCTCACAACATCTGCTTTCATTACCGTCCGCGGACTCCCATGTTCTGAGAGTCACGCCAACAACATCATATCCTTCTTTTTTTAAGAGGTATGCACAAACGGCGCTGTCCACGCCACCCGACATTCCTACAATTACTTTTTTCATATTATTCTCGCAATACTTGTATTTAGTAAAATTAATTTTTTTAATCTTTCTAGATCTGTTTCATTAGAAATAATCTCTAATCTATCTATATCTTTTAGAATATTTTAATTCAAGTTTTACTTGTTACGTTTGTTTAGTTTTATTATGAGATATATTCCCATACCAAGTGCAACAACAAATCCGCCAAATCCCAATGCAGGAATACCAAGAATCTGAGGCTGCATATTGGTGGTACATATCAAAGAAGAACTCACGATAAGTGACGCCATGATGATACAAAGTATCATATCGCTAACCAGATTCTCAACTCTCTTCATAAGCGGTTCAAATCCAACCGGCTCGATATTAATCTTGGTCTGTCCTTTGATGACAGACTTAATCATATCAGAAGAAAGTGCGGGAAGAGAGAGTGACTTTTTAGCTGATTCATATACCGCTCTTGTATCACTGACAAGTTCTTTCTTAAGGTCGAACTCTTCGAGCATATCGTTCATTACTTTGCCCGAGAAAAGCTCTGCCATGTTAACGTCAACGTTAAGTTTGGTTACAACACCCTCGATAGTTACAAGTGCTCTTACAAGCATCGAGAAACCTTGAGGAAGTGATATACCATGATAGGATGCGAGTTCAACAACCTCTCCCAATAACTCACCAATGTTAAGATCCTCGAGATCCATTGAACAATATCTATCCATAATATTGTCGATGTCATTGAAGAGTTCGGGATGGTTAATCTCTTTCTTGGGTTTGCCAAGTGAGAGAACTGCGTTCTTCATTAGGTTAACATCTTTTTGTACGACTGCTGTTATTGCTGTCTTAAGGATATTTTGCTCTTTCTTACCGAGGCGTCCAACCATGCCCCAATCAAGCCATATAATCTTACCGTTCAATATCTCGAGGTTACCCTGGTGAGGATCGGCATGGAACATACCGTCATCAAGAACCTGCTTCAAAAAGTTATTAACCAGCTTGGTTGCAATCTCTTTTCTGTCATAACCGTTGGCATCAATCTTTTCAAGATTACCGATTGAAAAGCCGTCAACAAAGCTCATGGTCATTACACGCTGAGTCGTATATTCTTTTTCTATGATGGGACATGCAACGTAATTGATTCCCTCCATATTATGGGCAAACTCCATGGTTGCTTCGGCTTCGATTCTGAAATCCAGTTCGTTAATCGATACTTCCTTCAACTCCTGTACAACCATATCAAAATCTATTGTCTGATTAGCGGGAGTAATCTTGGCCATCTTGGCAGCTTTGGATAAAAGACCGAAGTCTTTCATCATCATGTCTGCTACGTAAGGTCTTTGAACCTTAATAACCACTTTTCTGCCGTCAGGAAGAATCGCTGCATGAACCTGCGCTATCGAAGCGCATCCGAGAGGCTTCTCATCAATGGACTTGAATAGTTCGTTGATTGGCTTGCCAAGCTCTGTCTCAATCTCTTTTTTAACCACATCTATCTCAAGCGGTTTTACTTCCGCACGAAGAAGTTCCAGTTCTTCGCAGTATTCCTTGGGAAGTACATCCGTACGACTGCTCATTATCTGTCCGATTTTAATAAAAGTCGGTCCGAGATCCTCAAGGATATGCCTTAAGTTTTCGGGAGTCAATCCATTCTTAACTATATTGTGTTTTCTGATGACACCTGCAATCTCTTCCAGACGCTTGGTCTCGTCAAACATTTCCTTGGGAATGCTCTTTAACTTCATCTCTCTTCTAATCATTCTTCGACACCTCTTTTCTCGGTGTCAGTAGCACCTTGTTCTTCTACAGGTTTTTTCGAATACTTGATACTGCTTTTAAGACCGTTTTCTTCGTCTTTTTCAATATTGGCTTCGAACAGTTTGTCTTCCTCTTTTGCTTTTGGAGCTTTATTATATTCTATTGTTCTCTCTAATACTTTTCCGTTATCGTCTTTAACCTTGTCAACATAGATACTTCTTCCATGACCAAGGTCATACGTATTGTCTTCCTTTTCCTTGGCTTTACGTCTTGCCATTATCTCATCGCGATTGCCGTTATACATCAACTCCTCGTTGTCGACTTCGCTCATACCAAGCACCACGCTGCCACGTTTTAACAGTTCTTTAATCTCTTCATTTTGTTCGTCAAGTGATCCAATTCCGGCTAAAAAAATATCTCTTGTGACATCTTTAACCTTCTTCATCTTACTGACACCCTCTTTCGTATATTTTTTCTTTCATAATTTTCAATTCATTTCTCTTTATCTATGATACACCCAATTGCTCAAAAGGTGAATCAAAAAGGCAAAAGAAAAGCGCCCAACACTCTTATAAGTGATGGGCACCTAATTACCTTGAAAACTATTATCTATTACTGCTTCTGACCATAATAAGCATTAGCACCATGCTTTCTGAAATAATGCTTATCCTGTAATTCCTGAGGAGCGCTGATAACCTGAGGATTAATCTGCTCTGTGAATAGTGCCATCTTGGCAACTTCCTCGAGAACTACTGCATTATGAACTGCATTGTTAGCATCCTTACCCCATGCAAAAGGGCCATGGTTCTTGCAGAGTACTGCGGGTACTGCTTCCGGATCCTTATCCATTCTCTTGAACTCATTAACAATTAACTTACCTGTATTGAGTTCGTATGCTTCATCTATTTCTTCCTTGGTAAGATTTCTTACACAGGGAATGCTGCCATAAAAATAATCAGCATGTGTTGTACCGTAGCAAGGAATATCTCTGCCTGACTGTGCAAAGCTTGTTGCATATGTGGAATGTGTATGTACAACTCCTCCAATCTCAGGAAATCCCTTATAGAGTTCAAGATGTGTGGGTGTATCGGATGATGGATTAAGTCTACCCTCAACCACATTACCATTTAGATCAACTACAACCATATCTTCAGGTTTCATTACTTCATAATCAACTCCCGAAGGCTTGATTACGAAGAGACCTTTTTCTCTATCGATTGCACTTACGTTGCCCCAAGTGAATGTAACAAGTCCGTACTTGGGAAGAAGCATATTGGCTTCATATACTTTCTGCTTTAATTCTTCGAGCATAGTTTTCTATTCCTTTCTAACCTGTATCTTGATTAATAAAACCGTGAAAGAAAAATGGAATAATCCTATTCTCCCACGGTTTTTATCGTGTTAATTACAAAACGTCAACTGCGGCTCTCTCTATCTTAAGGCCTGCCTTGTATTTTTCAATATATGCATCAAATCCTGCAACATCCTTGGCATCAGGTGCGCATTTCTCACATTTTGCATCCTTAAAGATTACATCCGATAAGAATGAACTGAGTGACTTGCCATTCTTTTTATCCATATAAGCTGCAAGTAAAGCGATACCCCAAGCTCCACCTTCGGATGCTGTCTCCATAACAGATACGGGAGCATTGATTGCTGCTGCAGCAATCTTAGTACCAACACCCTTGGTCTTAAAGTATCCGCCGTGACCGTACATCTCGTCCACCTTAACGCCTTCTTCCTTAAGCATAAGGTCAAGACCAACCTTAAGTGTAGCCATAGCTGAATAGAGATTAGATCTCATAAGATTAGCTAATGAGAAGTTGTCTTCAGCAGTTCTAGCAAGAACAAGTGCACCCTTTTCGAATCCTGTTACGGGTTCTCCTGAGAGATAGTTATATAAAAGCACTCCACCGCAATCAGCATCGCCATTAAGTGATACTGAATATAACTTAGTGAATAATTCATTCATATCGGGATTAATTCCCATGAGTTCTGAGTATTCCTTGAAAATCTTAACCCAGTTGTTAATCTCTGATGTACAGTTGTTGCAGTGAACCATTCCGACCAGTGCGCCATCGGGTGTAGTAACAAGGTCGATTTCGGGATATACTTTCGAAAGTTCTTTTTCAAGAACAACCATTGCAAATACGCTGGTTCCGGCTGAGATATTACCTGTCTTAACCTTTACGGAATTGGTAGCAACCATGCCTGTTCCTGCATCACCTTCGGGAGGACAAAGAGGAATACCTGCTTCCAATGTACCGCTCTCATCAAGAAGTGCTGCACCCTCTGCTGTCAATGTACCGGCATTCTCACCTGCGTTAAGAACTGCAGGAAGTAAATCCTTAAGACCCTTGTTAAGGGCTGTATCCTTGGCAAGTGCATCAAACTTGGCAATCATAGCCTCATCATAAGAACCGGTTTTAATATCGATGGGGAACATACCTGATGCATCGCCAACACCAAGTACTTTCTTACCTGTTAATTTCCAATGTACGAATCCGGCAAGTGTTGTAAAGAAGTCAACATCTTTAATATGATCTTCCTTGTTAAGCATTGCCTGATATAAATGAGAGATACTCCATCTTTGAGGAATATTGTAATTAAATTCCTTGGTGAGTTTTTCTGCTGCCTCGCCGGTGATTGTATTTCTCCATGTTCTAAAAGGAACAAGTAATTTATCATTTGAATCAAATGCAAGGTAACCGTGCATCATGGCAGAGATACCGATTCCTGCAAATCTCTTAACCTTGATTCCGTATTTATTCTCTATGTCTTTTGCAGTGTCAGCATAACAAGCCTTAAGTCCTGCAAAAATCTCTTCTTCGCTGTACGTCCAAATACCGTCTTTTAAACTATTCTCCCAACCGAATCCGCCCATTGCGAGAACGGTACCTGCCTCGTCGCATACCACACCTTTAATTCTGGTAGAACCAAACTCTATACCAAGGTATGCTTTGCCCTCTTCGATAATTTCTTTTGCTCCCATAATACCCTCCGTTATATAAATCTAATATACTATCTTATCCCTGCCGCTCTGCTTTCCTAGATAAAGCTTTTCGTCGGCTTCTTTTACGTTGTCTTCAAAAGATGATGCTAAGTCATATTCGGTAAGACCATAAGTCATAGTAATCCTTACTTCATCATCATTGTAATTGAGTTTTAATTTCTTAATAGCTTCGTATATCTCATTAAGATGTACATAAGCCTCATCTCCATTCATATCATGGAAAATAATCAAGAATTCTTCTCCGCCCCATCTTGCTACGAATCCGCCATAAGCGGCTGTCTGCTTTTTAAGTAACTCTGATATTGCAGCAAGAACGGTATCACCAAAATCATGTCCGTATGTATCATTAACTTTTTTGAAAAAGTCTATATCGCAAATACACAGACTCATCGTACGCTTTTCATCAACGATTGTTTTAACGTACTCAAAAGTCATTCTTCTGTTAAAAAGACCTGTCAATGCATCAACGGAAGCCTGCTCTTTTAACTGATTGTTATAAGCAATTAGCTTGTCTTCCATCTTTTGCGTCTCAAGACTGAATGAAAACGATACTGTCGCTAAACTGACTGCAAATACAAGTGCATTGAGAATCTCAACTATCCTGTCAGCATTCTCTATTGATATTCTTCCGGGCTTTCCTTTTACGAATATAAGGAATGCAACGAATATTACAAAATTGATAAAACCAAATATAAGCTTTTTCCTGTTATAACCTGCTTCTATAAAAGAATAAATCATAACAAGAAGCACAAGGAAAAACTGGAATCCCGAATCCCATCCATATACAATGGTAACGATGGTCGCCCACACAATCTTTTGAGCTAAAAAAATATTGGTTACCAGTTTTCTGCGAACAGAGTAGGATGCGTACAGCTTGAGCGCACCAACGACTAACATGATCACCCAAGTCGGACGTACCTTGGCGCTTTTTAAAAGAAAGATATTAAGAA
>JAEEQX010000153.1 GCA_016285575.1 Lachnospiraceae bacterium | reverse complement strand
CTCACAGATTCGCATATCTTGTCAATGAAGTCGGCATACCTGCCGGTAATATTCTTTGCGTTACATTTACGAATAAGGCAGCCAATGAAATGAGACAGCGAATTCACCTTTTAACAGGTGATAATGATACAGGATATATCAATACATTCCACGGATTCTGTGCGAATGTGTTAAAAGAAGAAAGCTTCGTATTCAACTATCCCAAATCATTTCTCGTACTGGATAATTCAGATATAGATGCAATGCTACAAGTCATATATGAAGAACGTGGATTGTCGCTTCGTGATATGTCATTCTCCAAGGCAAGGGATATGATTGAGATGCTCAAGCTTTTTGAGCGTCCTGATTACTATATAGATATGTTCGATATGTCGCTTGATACGCTCAAGGAAAAGTATTTAAGTGCTACAAGCGCAAAGGATATTATCTTTTATGGATATCTCTATCAAGAGAAAAAATGTTTCGGTCTCGACTATAACGACCTTATTATCTTCACTCTCTATGTATTTCAAGTTAATGAAGAGTCACGTCTTAAGTGGCAAAAACGACTCATGTACATAATGATTGATGAGTTTCAGGATATCGATAAGCCCCAGTACGACCTGATGAAAGTACTCTCCGACTATCATAAGAATCTCTTCGTTGTCGGAGATCCCGATCAAACTATCTACACCTGGCGTGGTGCTGATATTCAATATCTCTTGGACTTTCATAAAAAGTTCAAGGGCACCAAAACCATCATGATGAATGATAATTATCGTTCAGTACAGGGAATCATAGATGTAGCAAACTCTCTTATAGCAAAGAACAGATTCAGAGAAGAAAAGGATCTTATATCAATTCGTGGTGAGGGTGCAAAAGCCAGCCTCTACTTCGGAGACAATTCAGATGATGAGGCACAGTACATCGTATCTCAGATAATTAAGTTAAAAGAAAATGGTGATGATTACAGAAACGTAACGATTTTGTTCAGATCTCACTTCTTAACACGCAGTCTTGAACATGCTCTTTTCATCAATAAGATTCCGTATGTAATCTATTCCGGCGTGCAATTCTACGATCGCATAGAGATTAAGGTCGCTCTCTCGTATCTTAGAATCCTATTAACCGGAGACGACCTGGCGTTCAAAAGAGTCGTTAATACTCCAAAACGTAACATGGGCGAACGTCGTATGAAATACCTCGAAGAAAAGGCCGAGAATGATCAATGCACGTTGTTCCAGGCTCTTCGTGACAATATTGATGATCCTATTTTCAAGGGAACAAAAGCAAAAGAATTCTTATCCATCATAGATGAACTTCGCTCCAATATAGATAAAAAGAGCATCTCTGAGTTACTTACTCAGGTACTTCAATTAAGCGGTTATGAAGAAGCACTTAGAACCGAGGGCGCACAGGAGCGACTCGACAATCTCGCAGAACTCAAGCAGTCAGTATACGAATATGAAGTATCATGCGGAGAAGAAACCAATCTTGATTCTTACCTTAAGCATATAGCACTCTATACCAATGCAGATATAGAGGATACAAAAGACAGAGTTAAGCTTATGACAGTGCATGCTGCCAAGGGACTTGAATTCAAGAATGTTTTCATCTGCGGTCTTAACGAAGGAATCTTCCCTTCCAAGAAAACAAGAACGCTTGCTGCCATGGAAGAAGAAAGAAGACTTGCATTCGTTGCTATTACAAGAGCTAAGGATACGCTATTCTTAACTGAAGCGAATGGGCGTAACTTCGATGGTTCTCCTCGCTTCCCTTCAAGATTCGTATTTGATATCGATAAGAAGTATCTTGAATACATTAATGAGCCAAAAGATGCTCTCATAAAAGAGACCAAGGATTATATTGAACTTCATGATAAGCTTCTTAGAAAAGATGAGAAATCATTACTTTCAGAAGGTACCAGAGTTAAACATATGATACTGGGAGAAGGTACTATTATCTCTATAGATTCAGATATGCAGGCATATATAATCAAGTTTGATTCAACAGAAACTGAGAGAATGATTTCATTTAAGGTACTACTCGAAACTATATAGTACAAATAAAATAGTTATAAATATATAAAACAATAACTACATTTGAATAATAAAAGAGACACGGTTTTCCGTGTCTCTT
>JAEEQX010000064.1 GCA_016285575.1 Lachnospiraceae bacterium | reverse complement strand
CTCTTACACCGCCTTTTCACCCTTACCGCTTGCGCGGCGGTTATTTTCTGTTGCACTTTCCTGAGAGTCACCTCTACCGGACGTTATCCGGCATCCTGCCCTGCGAAGCCCGGACTTTCCTCACCTCCATATGGAGCCGCGATCGTCCGTCCCACTCAAATATAGATTATATGGTTTTGCAATCACAAAAGTCAATTGATTGTATATTTTTTTGTATTTTCAATACCCATAATGTATAATTACGATATACCAGAATTCCTAATGAGGTTGATAATGAAGCCGTTAGATAAATACATAAAATACAGCGCTTATATTTCAATCGTTTTGCTTATTATCGGACTGATTCCCATGATTGCAATCGGTTTTTTTACTCATCCTCTCGGAGACGATTATCATTATGGCCAGTATGCTGCCGAAGCTTTGCGTGAAAGCGGTAATATCTTATCTGTATTCCCTGAAGCAATTAAAGGAATGGTAGAGCAATACAATACATGGCAGGGTACATATTTTGCTATGTTTTTAATGTATCTGCCACCACATGTATTTTCAGATTTTCTATATAAACTTTATCCTGCACTTCTCATTCTTTTCTTTTGCGCAAGTGTGTTTTTCTTAATAAAACCCATTGCAGTTAATGCTACAAACAGTAATTCTACCGATGGTGATAATAGTGTTAAAAAAGATAAAACACCCATTTATTCTTGGATAAGTATATCTTCAATGCTATGCATAATATCAATCCTACAGATTCCCGTGTGCGGAGAAGCATTCTACTGGTTTAATGGATCAATATATTACATGGGATTTTTATCCATGACCTTTTTCCTATTCGGAGTTTTATTTAGATATATCATCAATCCGAAAATATACTTATTAATCATTGCATTAATACTTGGTTTCTTAATTGCAGGCGGTAATTATGCATCACTTCTTCCTGCAATCTTAATCTTAATCTGTCTTATCATCTTCTCTATTCAGACAAAAAAGAACATGCAAGCAAAAGGATTGATTGCTGTTTTGGTTGTAATGATTATAGGACTTATCATCAGTATGATAGCACCCGGCAACGCTATGCGAGCAGCAACAACTGCCGGAACAACTCCAATAAAAGCGATTGTAAAATCTATTATTCAGTGTTCCAAATACGTGATATTTTTTAACGGTCCTGTATCTTTGTTGGGTTTTGCATTTCTTGCGCCAATACTTGTTAATGTTGCAAATAAATCATCGTTTACATTCAAGAATTCAATAATCAATTGCATCATATCATTTGGCATCTTTTGCTCATCCGTAACCGCAGTATTTTATGGTCAAAACAATGGCGGTCCTGCAAGACTTTTTGATATATGCATCGTTATGTTATATGTGATGGAGGCATATATTATCTTCTCATTGATTGGATTTGTAGTATCAAAAAGAAAAACAAGTTCATCTGATAATTCAAGCGAAAACGCTATAAAGAGTTCCGGCGAAATAATAAAAAGAATTGCAATCAGCACCACTACAATCATAGCAATACTTTTTGCAATTCTTATAATTCCTAATATCCTTAGTAAATCTATTGTTGTTCCAAACTCATATACAGCGATAAAACTATTAATCAATGGTGATGCAGCCTCTTATGATTCTGAATACAAAAATAGACTTAAACAGATAGCCAATAATCCCAATAGTGATTTAGTATTTAAGCCATACACAGTATCAAATGATTTGGAACATTTCTTATATCTAGGCGACTTATCTAGCGACCCTTGCAATTTCAATAACGAAGCTTTCGCAAAGTTTTATAATCTCAATTCTGTATATGTAGATTACACTCAATAACCCACTTATACGTTAAAGCAGGAACCGCCAACGAACTCTCTAACAATGGAGTTCTTGGGAAGATTGGTTGTATCCATGCACAAGAAATACTCTAATAATTTAAGTAATCTCTTTGCCTCATAATACTCTGGATCTTCAGGTGTAACGCTATGAAGAATAGGCTCTGCAATTGACTTAAGTGCTGCAAGTTCATATATCTGTGCTGAATTGAACATTGCATCCGCTGTCTCCTGATAAGGGAAGATATTCTCTTCTTCGCCACGTCTTACAGAAGGCCACATGCTGATTGTTCTCTTAGCAGACGCGCCTCTTGTTCTGAAGTCTCTAACCATACGTCTGATAAGTCTTGCATCAGTTGTAGGAATACAGTTGTGCTCATCAATATTAAGAGTTGTTAATGCTGAAATATAAATCTTGTACTTGCTCTCAACAGGAAGTGATTCACTCATCTTGTCATTAAGAGCATGTATTCCTTCGATAACAAGTACATCGTCTTCGCCTAACTGCTTGAAGTTACCCTTATATTCTCTTGCTCCAACCTTAAAGTTGAATGTAGGAATCTCAACTCTCTCACCGGCAAGAAGTCTGGTCATATCTTCATTAAAGAGCTTAACATCTATAGCTTCAAGGCACTCGAAATTGTAATTACCATCTTCATCAATGGGAGTATCCTCTCTGTTAACGAAATAATCGTCTACAGCGATGGGATGAGGCTTAAGGCCGAGTGTTCTAAGCTGAACTGATAATCTGTGTGAAAAGCTTGTCTTACCTGATGATGAAGGACCTGCTATCATGATGAACTTAACACCGTCTCTCGATGCAATATCCTTGGCGATCTCACCAATTCTTCTCTCCTGCAATGCTTCCTGAACAAGTACCATATCATCCATATCGCCTGCACAGATGCACTCATTAAGATCTCCAACTGTATCGATACCAAGCATGTCACCCCATTCGGTTGCAAGCATCATTGTATTATATACTTTTTCAAGAGAAACGAATTCGTCGAGTTCCTCAGGTGTCTTCTTTTTAGGAAGATTAAGAATAAAACCGTCTTTATATGCCAATACTTCGAATTTCTTAACATATCCGCAGCTTGGAAGCATATATCCATAGTAATAATCTATATATCCTTCGAGATCATAGAGGTTGATAACCGAACTTCTTCTGTACTTAAGAAGCTTTAACTTATCAGTCATATTCTGCATACGGAATATCTCTGCTGCTTCTTCTACGGGTCTGGATGTCTTAACAATGGGAGTATCGTTATCAACCATCACCTGCATTCTATCCTGAATCTTTTTGATAATATCATCGGTGATACTAACCTTTCCCTTGTAAGACAGATAATATCCTGTATTAATGGAAAATTCCAATTTAATCTTCTCAATATTGGAATCACCTATAACATCATTACATGCCTTGATAAACATAAGCACCGCTGTTCTCTTGTAAGCGCGATGACCCACGCCACTGGATAAATCGAAAAAGCTAAGCTTACCATCCTTATCAGGGCACTTGCCTAACTCACGAAGCTTATCATTAAATACAGCGATAGCAATCGGATGCTTGTATTCGCTTGCATGCTCTCTGGCAATCGTTTCAAAAGAAGTGCCTTCAGCATACTCTTTTACTACTTCCCCAACAGTAATCTTTAATGTGTTCATATTAACCCCTCTCTTTTTATATTATTTGCAAAGCAATAATAAACTATAACCTTATGTCTCGGATATTCTCGACATATATTAATTCTATGTCCTTAACATCTTTGACACTCTTCTTAGCCGAAGCAGGAAGATAACACTTTTTGAATCCAAGTTTAACTGCTTCCTTCACCCTTGCTTCAACTTGAGATACATTTCTCACTTCTCCCGATAATCCAACTTCTCCAAAAGCAACTGTATCCTCTGATACAACTTTATTATGAAAACTCGACATGATTGCAATCACAAGTCCCATATCAACGGCAGGTTCAGATACTTTCATACCACCCGTGACATTAACATATGCATCACAATTGCCAAAAGGAAGTCCGATTTTCTTTTCAAGAACAGCCATCAGGAGATTAACTCTGTTATAATCAACACCCGTCGACTGACGTCTTGGAATACCAAAATTGGTCGGTGTAACCAGTGCCTGAATCTCAATGAATATCGGTCTTGTGCCCTCCATGGAACAAGATACCACGCATCCACTAGCATCAGTAGGTCTGCCTGATAAAAGAACTTCTGAAGGATTACCCACTTCGGATAAGCCCGAGTTACACATCTCAAATACGCCTATCTCGTTGGTTGAACCGAATCTATTCTTAACGCCTCTTAAAACTCTGTATGAATCGTGTCTTTCCCCTTCAAAGTAAAGAACCGTATCCACCATGTGTTCAAGCATCTTAGGGCCTGCAACGTTACCATCCTTGGTAACATGTCCAACTATGAATATGGATACGCCAAGTCCCTTAGCCAGCTTCATAAGAAGTGCTGTTGCTTCTCTAACCTGAGATACACTTCCGGGTGCAGATTGCACTTCATCCATATACATCGTCTGAATGGAATCTATAACAACAACATCAGGCTTTTTCTCTTCAATAACCTGAGCTATATCATCAAGATTGGTCTCACAATATAATCTTACATTATCCTTGAATTTGCCGATTCTATCTGCACGAAGTTTAATCTGCTCTTTTGATTCCTCACCGGAAACATAGAGTACTTCATAGTTTGAATCAGCCAGAGATTTGCACACTTGCAAAAGAAGCGTGGATTTGCCTATTCCGGGATCCCCGCCTATAAGAGTCAAAGAGCCCCAGACTATACCACCGCCCAGGACTCTGTCAAGTTCACTTATATTTGTTTTAATACGTTCTTCTTTTTTGGTCTCAATAGAAGACACGGATACTATCGCTCCGCTCTCTATTCCTCGTTTTATGGAAGTTCTGACCTTACTGCCCTTGTCAGAAGGAGCTTCCTTAAATGTATTCCACTCCTTGCATCCGGGACACTGTCCCATCCACTTGGCAGATTCATAACCGCAAGAAGAACAGAAATAAACTGTCTTGTCTTTCGGCATTATATATCCTATTTAATAATCTTAACGTCCTTCTTATCTCCGGCTGTAAGCTCAACAGAGAAACTTACCTTTCCGGATGTATTGGACTTAATCTTTCCAATCGATTTACCATCAATCTCGATATCATAATCAGTATTCTCTTCAAGACCTACGGTAATCTGAGCATCTTTATCGGACTCAACCTTAAAGAACATTCCATTCTCGTTCTCTTCAAAATCAGTTACATCTGTACCGGGAACTGATTCAAATAAGAATAAGCCGTTCTTTTCAAGCTTAGTCATAGTATTATAAGTCTTAATCTTATAAAGGTCTCCGCAATGAGGAAAATCCTCTTTCTTTTGCTTCTCGGTAAGAGTGTAATTACCAAAAGAAAGCTTTCCGTTTTCAGAAGTACTAATGATGTCCATTTTTTTATCCCCCTAAAATAAAATAAAGGCTTTTTAAAGATTTAAGAACAATATAATTATACCATAAACACAGGTAAATACCATAATAATTTATTAGTCAAAAACTACCTTCGAAGACCTAAATGATACCTTGACGTAACTGCCTTCTTCAAGGTTTCCTGAGAGTATCTCATTGGCAAGAGGATCTTCGACTTCCATCATGATGCCACGCTTCAAAGGTCTGGCACCCATAAGCGGATTGGAATATTTATCCACGATGTGAGCCTTCAGAGCATTGGTAAACTTAAGTTCAATATCCATCTGCTTTTTAGCTCTGTCAGCTAAGTTACTAAGAAGAAGTGATGTGATATCTTCAAGTTCTTTTCTGTCAAGCTTATGGAATACGATAAAGTCATCGATTCTGTTGATAAATTCAGGCTTAAAGAGCTGTTTTACTTCTTCCATAACATTGGATTTCATCTTCTCGTAATTCTGCTCTTTATTTTCCTTGCTTCCAAATCCAAGATTCTTGGGTTCTGTGATTCTCTTGGCGCCGACATTACTTGTCATAATTATGATTGTATTCTTAAAGTTAACTTTTCTTCCCTGAGAATCAGTAACCTGACCATCGTCAAGAATCTGTAAAAGCACATTAAAAACATCGGGATGAGCTTTTTCAATCTCATCAAAAAGTACCACAGAATAAGGATTCTTTCTTACTCTCTCAGATAACTGTCCGCCCTCATCAAATCCTACGTATCCGGGCGGTGAGCCAAGTATCTTGGATACCGAATGCTGTTCCATATATTCGGACATATCAACCCTGATAAGTGATTCTTCTGAGCCGAATACTGCTTCTGCCAGGGCCTTGGAAAGTTCGGTCTTACCAACACCGGTAGGGCCTAAGAATACAAAACTGCCGATAGGTCTCTTAGGATCGGATAATCCTACTCTGCCTCTTCTGATAGCCTTACTTACTGCCTCGACTGCTTCCTTTTGTCCGATTATTCTCTTATGAAGATTCTTCTCAAGATTAAGAAGTCTCTCCGTTTCTTTCTTGGATAATTCAGATACAGGTACTTTACTCCATCTTGAGATAACTGTCTCAACATGAGAAAGAGTAACTGTACGTTTATTGTTTTTCTTTTTTCTTCTCTCGCTTGCTTCTGCTTTTCTTAATGTTTCAAAAAGAACATCCTGATCATTCTTGGCTTTTCCGGCCTTTTCGAATTCTCCACTATTGATTGCTTCTTTCATAACCGCATCAAGTTCAGCAATCTGGGTTCTGATATTATGAATCTTATCACTGGGCTTATAACCATCAAGGTTAACAAGCGCAGCAGCCTCATCCATAACATCAATTGCCTTGTCAGGAAGGTTTCTGTCAGTAATATATCTCTCTGATAGAGATACGCATGCTGCTAAAGCATCATCATCGTATACCACGTTGTGATGCTCTTCATATCCACCCTTAACACCATAGAGAATCTTAAGCGAATCTTCTGCTGTTGGTTCAGCTACTGCTATAGGCTGGAATCTTCTCTCAAGTGCTGCATCTTTTTCAAAATATTTTCTGAATTCCTCTTCGGTAGTTGCGCCGATAAGCTGTATCTCGCCTCTTGAAAGTGAGGGTTTTAGAATATTGGAAGCATCGAGTGTTCCTTTTGCTCCACCCGCACCGATAAGAGTATGTATCTCATCCATGAAAAGAACTATATTGCCATCTTCTGATACTTCCTCAATAACAGCCTTAAGTCTCTTTTCAAATTCACCACGATACTGTGTACCTGCTACTAGAGAAGACATATCAAGCGATAATATTCTCTTATCCTTGATGGTATCAGGTACATTGCCATCAACAATTCTTTTAGCCAATCCTTCTACAATAGCGGTCTTACCAACACCGGGCTGACCTACCAGGCAGGGATTGTTCTTACTTCTTCTTGATAATACCTGGATAATACGCATTATCTCATCATTACGTCCGATAACGGGATCGAGTTCACCAAGAAGTGCCATCTCAGTAATATCCTTGGTATAGTCTTCAAGAGAAAATCTGCTTGAACTCTCGCCCATAGCCATCTCTTCGGAATGAACGTATTCTTCGGGCATATCAGAATCATCTTCATATCCGAAATTGGATATGATTTCATCTGCAATTTTTGCAATGGGAGTATTGGAGTCTTTTAAAAGATATAAAAGCAGATTGTAAGCAAGACTCTTCTCTTCTGTCACAACAGCATACAAAATATGCTCTGTTCCAATCATGGAAGAACCTGTATCAACAGCAATCTTTTTGGCGATATCCATGAGTTTTTTAACCTGAGGAGTATACTCAAGAGTGCCTGTAGTCTTAACTTTTCTTAACGCCTCACTTCTGTTTTCAAAGCTCTTTTTAATCTCTTCGTCAGTGATGCCATGGCTCGCAAGAATATTACTTGCAAGAGAGTCCCTGCATCTGGCGATACCATATAAAAGATGCTGTGAATCAAGAGCGGACGCGCCCAGACTTTTACCAATCTGATTTGCGTATTTTAATACCTGTTTTGATTGACTGTTAAAATCCATAATACCCCTTATTATCATAAAGCCCCTGTTAAATAACAGGGGCCTTTAAGTGTGCTTATTAAATATCAATAAAATCTATATCGTCATCATCATCCACATCGTCGTAGTACTCTTCATCAGAATCGTCCTCGTCCTCTGCAGTGAAGTAATTCAAGAATTTATCTTTTGCTTTGCCACTCTTTTTAGGCTTGGGCTCTTCTTCTATCTCGTAATGCACATTTTTCTTTCTTGAAGAACCTCTGGAATTCTCTATTGAAGAAACAGGAATATCCTCTTCTTCATCTTCGTCCTCATAATCATCATATTCGTAGTCGTCATCGTCTTCCACGCCTCTTGATAACTTAAGAGCCAAGAAGAATAATGCTCCAAGAAGAAGAATGATTATAACTACTAAGATTACGATTACAACCTTGGAACTGATGATTCCGAAAAGCTTATCGTCAGACCCTTTCTTCTTGCCTGTTCCATCAAGGAATCCTTCAAATGAGATGTATGAATTGTTCTTCTGATCAAGAACATACCATCCTGTAACCTCATCTTCATTAGTACCATAAAGGATTACATAGTCACCCTTGCTCCATACCTTTTCACCAGTAGGAAGTTGAGCTTCTGTGAATCCATCAGGAATAACTGCAGGATCTTCGAAAGGCTTAACAGGTGTAACTGTTTTCTTCTTTTCTGCTGTGGGAGCAGGTGTAGGATCAGGCTCGGGTTCGGGCTCGGGTTCGGGCTCTTCTGCCTGAGTATCTGTATCTGTAGTAGTCTTATCGTCGTCCTTATTAGTATCATCCTTTTTGTTGGTATTGGAATCAATATTGGTCTCTGCAGGAGTATTGGTAGGCTTGGTAAAAGTAAGAAGATCGCTTCTTATAAATCCTGTCTTTGTAGCTCCGTTAGCAGAAAATGATACCTTGTACCACTTGTATCCGTCAGAACCTGTTGCTTCACCAACAACTGTAACTTCTGTGTTCTTATTAGCAGATGCAACTTTGTCAGACTTACTGGATGCATCTGAACGAATATTAACAGTATCGCCTGTAATATATGCAGACTTCTTATCCGTATCCGTTACCTTGGTAGTAGAAGTTGTATTATTTGTGTTGGTATTAGTATTATTGTTAGTTGTTGTAGTTGTGCTGTCAGTCTTCTTAATAAAGTCTGAACGAACATAACCTGTAGTTCCGCTTGAAGTAGTAATCTTGTACCATACTTCGTTAGCAGCGTTCTTCTGTTCCTCTATAATTGTAACCTTATCACCCGAATTAACATGTCCCAAAGATTCGCTGGTTTTATCAGCAGACTTACGGATATTAACCTTATCATCAATAACCGTGCCCGGAGTATCAGCTTTAACCCTCATAGATAACATTCCCAGGCATAAAATCATTGCTACAAATGCAAATAATACACACTGGAAACTTTTCTTGTTTAAGCGTTTCATTTTACTCTCCTTACATATTTTTACACAAATAATTTATACATTCTTTACTCTGTTTAGTCAAGTCACAACTATGCTTCGTCAATAGCCTTACCTATATCGTGACGCATATATTTATTATCAAAATCCACCCATTCGCAAGCCGCATAAGCATTCTTTCTGGCTTCCTTAAGGTCAGATCCGATAGCAGTGATACCAAGTACTCTTCCGCCGTTGGTAACAATCTTGTCATCAACCTTCTTGGAACCCGCATGGAAACAATAATATCCATCCTTGCCCTTGAAGTTTTCGAGGCCTCTTATCTCCTTGCCCTTTTCATATGCTACAGGATATCCGTCGCTGGCAAGTATTACACATACAGCAGCGTTATCTTCGAATTGAAGGTCAATATTCTCAAGATGACCATCAATACAAGCTTCGAATACATCAACAATATCATTCTTCATTCTTGTAATAACAACCTGAGCTTCGGGATCTCCGAATCTGGCATTGTATTCAAGAACCTTGGGGCCATCCTTGGTAATCATAAGTCCGAAGAAGATAATTCCCTTGAACTCTCTGTCTTCTGATCTCATGGCGTCAACTGTGGCCTGATATATATACTTGTGGCAGAACTCATCAACTTCCTTCGTATAGAAAGGAGAAGGTGAAAAAGTTCCCATGCCGCCTGTATTCAATCCTTCATCATTGTCTTTTGCTCTCTTATGATCCTGAGCAGAAGTCATGATCTTAATTGTCTTACCATCAGTAAATGAAAGAACACTTACTTCTCTTCCGGTCATGAACTCTTCTATGACCATCTTATTACCTGCTGAACCGAACTTCTTATCATCCATAATCTCATGAATGCCGGCTACAGCTTCATCATAATCCTTGCAGATAAGTACACCCTTGCCAAGCGCAAGTCCGTCAGCCTTAAGTACTATAGGGAATGAACACTCATTTAAGAATTCGACTGCCTTAACAGAATCCTCGAATACTTCATACTTAGCTGTAGGAATATTGTATTTCTTCATTAAATCCTTGCTGAAAGCCTTGCTTCCTTCGAGGATTGCAGCCTTTTTATCAGGTCCGAATACCTTGAGGCCCGCTGTCTCAAGCACATCTACAAGTCCGGCAACCAAAGGATCATCAGGTCCTACAACTACCATATCAACCTGCTTTTCAAGAGCATACATTGCTATCTTGTCGAACTCCATAACTCCGATGGGAGCACATTCTGCAAGTTCTTCAATTCCTGCATTACCGGGAACGCAGTATAATTTATCGACTCTCTTACTCTTGGATAATGCGGTAACTATTGCATGTTCTCTACCGCCGCCGCCAACTACAAGTATTTTCATTCTTTCTCCTTTGCAATCTTGCCGATACTCTCGGGAAGTATTATCCATTCAGCCTCTTCCATGACTCTTCTTTGCAGAGTCTTGGGCGTATCATCTTCTTTTACCTCAACCGCTTTTTGCATAATGATGGGACCTGTATCGGTTCCTTCATCAACGTAGTGTACGGTTGCACCAGTAATCTTAACTCCTCGTTCAAGAGCAGCTTCATGAACTTTTAATCCATAATAGCCTGTTCCACAAAACGAAGGAATAAGTGAAGGATGAATATTGATAATCTTTCCTCTATATGCATTGATAACTATCTCAGGAATAACAACAAGAAAACCGGCCAATACTATAAGATCGGGGTTGCTCTTGTTTAATTCCGCAAGAAAAGCTTCATTAAAAGTTTCTCTGTCAGCATAATCCTTGGGTGATACGCATACACCCTCGATACCTGCATTCTTGGCTCTCTCGAGTGCAAATGCATTGGCATTGTTGGATATTACCTTAACTATCTTGGTATTCAAAAGCTTTCCGGAATCAATGGCATCTATAATAGCCTGCAGATTGGTTCCGCCGCCTGATACGCAGACAACTATGTTTAGCATAAAGTTACTCCCTTAGTGCCACTTACGCACTTACCAACTTCATAGCCCTTTTCACCTGCAGCTTCGATTGCAGCGATTGTCTTTTCAACATCAGCTTTATCTACTGCTATAACCATACCAAGTCCCATATTGAAAGTATTGTACATCATCTCATCAGCGATGCCGCCTTCCTTTTGGATAAGGCCAAAGATGGGAGGAATGGGATATGAACCCTTGTTAACATTGGCATTGATTCCATCGGGAAGCATTCTGGGAATATTCTCGTAGAATCCACCACCTGTGATGTGGCTGCATCCCTTAACAGTAACTCCTGCATCCTTGATGCTCTTTAATGCCTTAACATA
>JAEEQX010000152.1 GCA_016285575.1 Lachnospiraceae bacterium | reverse complement strand
AATGGTTATTTCTGAACATTACAGATTGGGATCTACAAGAGCAATCTTGTCTCGAGCGTTCTGTGATACTGGCAAGGTGAGTGATCTTCGAGAAGTCGAAATAATTTTCGCTTCGGAGATGAAGAAGCTTCGTGAGTATGAGAGTAGAGCAGAAAAGTTCACAGAAGAAGAATATGAGAGCAATAGACAATCATTTATAGATGGTGTTAATAAGGTTGTAAGAAGCAGAAGCGGTGAATAGATTATGAGAACCCTTTCCAAGGAAATACTCAATGATATATCAAGCATATATGGAGATTCTTTTTATATATTAGATTCAGATGTATTTGAAAATAATTATCAAGCGCTAACGTCTGCTTTTACTAAGTATTATCCTAATTTCAATATTGCATATTCATACAAGACAAATTATGTACCCAAACTTGTTAAGATTGTTGACAGGCTAGGTGGATATGCTGAAGTAGTATCTGATATGGAGATGCAGACTGCTCTTAAGGCAGGAGTTCCTTATGAACGAATTATATGGAATGGCCCTGTAAAGAATAAAGAAAACCTTAAAAGTTTTCTTCTTCAAGGAGGAACGGCAAATGTCGATTCACCAGCTGAGTTCGAATACATAAAAGAAATAGCAACCAATAATCTTGACAAAGAGCTCAATATAGGAATTCGCTGTAATTACGAGGTCGGAGACGGAGTTCTGTCTAGATTCGGTGTAGATATCGATAGTGAAGATTTTGATTATATACTATCCGAGATAAAAGTTATTCATAATATTAATCTTATAGGACTCCAAGCCCATTTTGCCAAGCGTTCTCCAGAGTATTGGACAAAGAGAACAGAAGGAATGTTTAGAGCATACAAGCATGTAAGAGAAAAGTATGGTTTCAAGGTAAAAAGACTTGATATAGGTGGCGGCATATATGGTGATATGCCGGAGACACTTAGAACTCAACTCAAGGTTGAAAAGACTTGTTTCGAGGACTATGCTGTTCGTTCTGCGAAACTATTTGCTGAATATTTTAATGACATAGAAGATGCACCAACATTATTAGTTGAACCTGGTACAGCGATAGCTGCCGATTCTATGAGATATGTATGCAGAGTCGAGACTATAAAAACAGTTCGAGGCAAAACAATAGCTTCGGCTAATGGCTCTCAAAAGAATATAAGCCTTTCCGGACTTAATCCTCCAATGGAGGTTATTGTTGGTGGAGATAAACAAGAAACATACGAAGATGTGGATATTGCCGGGTATACTTGCATCGAATCAGATTATATATATAAGGGGTATTCAGGAAAACTTGGAATTGGAGATTACCTGGTGTATAGTAATTGCGGATCGTACTCACTAGTTATGAAGCCTCCATTTATTTTTACTAATGTTCCTGTATTGGATATAAGTAAGGATGAAGTAGAAGTTATAAAAAGAGCTGAAACATTTGAAGACTTATTTACAACATATACATTTTGAAAATATAGATGAGTGCAATTAGAGTAATCAACAATTGTATAAAGAGGCTATTTGATATCATCTCGTCTGGATTGGCGATTATAATATTACTTCCTCTTTTTCTTGTTTTGTCTATTGCGGTTAAGGTTGATTCAAAAGGACCTGTTCTTTTTAAGCAAGGACGCCGAACAAAGAATGGAAGAGTTTTCAATATGTATAAGTTTCGTTCTATGGTAGTCAATGCGGAACAGATGGGAACCAGATTATTCAATTATGAGAATGATCCCAGGGTAACTAAGGTGGGTAGATTTCTTAGAAATTCTAGCCTAGATGAGCTACCTCAGTTATTCAATATATTTGTTGGCGATATGAGTGTAGTTGGACCGAGACCTTGCGTGACTTATGAACTTGGAGATTTTGATACATTAAATAAGCGATACAAAAAAAGATTTGTTGTTAAAGCCGGTTTAACCGGACTCGCTCAAGTTAGAGGAAGGAATGACATCAGTTGGGATGATAAGGTTGAATACGATAACGAATATGTAGATATGTTCAATAAGTATGGCGTATTCACAGATATTGGTATTCTATTCGAATCAGTATTTAGAGTCTTCAAAAAAGATAAGATTTATGAGAATAAAGCCGACGAATCCATGAGCGATGAGGAATCATCAAAATAT
>JAEEQX010000063.1 GCA_016285575.1 Lachnospiraceae bacterium | reverse complement strand
ATAATGCGCAAAGTTAGTCACTATCAACAATTCTCATAGCAAAAGATTTGTTTGATAACAAAAACGTGTCAGCCAAGACTGCCAAGGTAGTACTTAACGAGATAGAAAAGCATAAAGACATCGCATTCTATTATCTTCGCGGTAATCACGATAAGGACAGTTTTATCAACTACATAAAAGAAAACGGAGACATACCTTCCAACCTCTTTATGTTTGAAGACAAGTGGACCAAGTATACGCTGTCAGAATCGGGAACGAAGAAGATCTGTCTATACGGCGCGGAATTCAACAAGGATAATTCGTCCTCTTTATTCTATACACTTGATATGAATACAGATGATATTAATATTGTCATGCTCCATGGCCAGGAGAGTGAATACGAAGGCAAGGATGATGCCGAGATTATTCCTATAGGAAACCTCAAGGGAAGAGGTATAGATTATCTTGCGCTCGGTCATATTCATGCATACAAAGTAAAAGAACTCGATTCGAGAGGCGTATATTGTTATCCCGGTTGTCTTGAAGGCAGGGGCTTCGATGAGTGTGGCGAGCATGGCTTTATGCTTCTTGATATTAACGAGGAGACAGGAAAAGTTGATTACGAGTTTATCGATTTTGCATGCAGAAAGTTGCATACGGTTGATGTGGATATTTCCGGCCTTGATAACTCATCGTCAATCATCGATAAGGTTAGAGATGAATTACTTATAAAAGATTATGACAAAAATGATCTTATAAAAATATCTCTTCAGGGCTCGGTGGATGAGTATGCGGAGATAGATGAATCACTCATTGCCAAAGCATTTTCAGAAGATTACTTTTTCGTAAAGGTAAAAAACGAGAGTAAGGTTTTTGTGGATTATATGAAGTATGCGCAGGATGAATCTCTCAAGGGATTCTTTATTCGTGCACTTCAAGATGATGACACACTTGATGATGAACTTAAGGGTGAAGTTGTAAAAATGGGACTTGGAGCATTAGCCGGAGAGGAGATAATTCAATGAAATTACTGAATTGCCACATATTCGGCTTTGGAAAAATATCAGATAGAAGATTCGTTTTTGATGACGGAGTTAATACAGTACTTGAGCAAAATGGATTCGGTAAAACAACACTCGCAGATTTTTTGAAGGTTATGTTTTACGGATTCGATGACGAGAGTAAGCGAAGTCTCAAGGACAAGGAGCGAGAAAAATACCGCCCTTGGGACAAGGGTACTTATGGCGGAAGCATTGCTTTTGAATACGAAGGAAAACAATACGAAGTAAGTCGCACCTTTGGTAAAAACGAAGGTGAGGATTCTTTTGATGTTCGAACACTTCCTGATAACGATAAGTACGATGGATTCGAAAAAGATAATCTTGGCTCCAAGATATTTGGTATAGATAAGGATTCGTTTTACAGAACGGCTTATATCGCATCGAGCGATCTTAATAGAAATAGCGAGATTATTGGTGATTCAGTAAGAGCCAAGCTTGGCAACCTGACGGATGCGACAGATGACATCAACAATTTTGACAAAGTAAAAACTAAGCTTGAAAAGAAACTCAATGAGTATTCTCCTGACAGAAAGCCCGGTAAGATTAAGAGCCTCAAATCTGAAATATCTGAGAACGAGAACAAGATTCGTAACATTGATATGACTGACAAGGGCATAGAGATTCTCGAGTCGCAGATTCAAAAAAATATCGAAAAAACCGAAAACGAAAAGAATAAGATTAAGGCTCTGAAAGATGAAGAAAAAACTATTCACGAAGTTGAGTCCATAAAAGCAAAAAGAGAAACTTATGATTCTCTGATTAATGAGCATAAGGCAAGTGTTGAGAGTGCAAAGGATGCATCATCAGTTTTTACAAATCGTATTCCTCAAGCAGAAGAGATTACTCTTTCAAAAGAGAAATGCATTAAGATGAATCATCTCGTAGAAGAGATGAGTAATAATAGATTCCATAAGGATGAGAGGTGGGAAGAATTGTCTTCGCGATTCAAGGCAGGTGTTGCGAGCGAAGATGAGATTAAACAATACATCTCGATGTGGAATGATACCGTATCAAAAAGAAGTGAAAAGACAATTGCTGAGAATAGGTTAAAAGATCTCGCTAAATCATATATAGATAACGAGAAACGTAAAGCTGAAGAAGCAAACGAAGAAGAGAAGAAACAATTCGATCAAAAAGAAAGCAAAAGAAAAAAGACTCTTTTAATCTTCGTTATTGTAGATGCGATTTTACTTCTTTTAGCTGGCGGCGCAACATATTATACATATTCGATAGGCATGAATTACTTAATTCCCGGCGCCATCGTGGCAGCAGTTCTTTTGGCACTGTTGGTTGTATTAATTATCTTGCGAGCTAAGAAGAATGTGTTTGTTGCTAAAGAGATTCCTGAGATAACAGAGGAACAGGCTATCGAGATTATCGATGATGATCATAAGACCAGAAATCTTATCAAGACCATCGGTGACGATGAAGCCTTGATTCTAAGTCAGATAAAGAACTTTTTGGAAAAGTTTGGCATTGCTTTTGATGAGTCGAGAGTGACAGAAGAGCTAGTGTCCTTACTTGAAGATGTCAACGAGTACAAGGCTGATAAGGATAAGCTTGATAAGTACAATAAGTGCAATGAAGAGTATGACAAACTTGAATGGGAAGTTGACAGATTCTATGAAAGTTGCGGCGTACGTAGAGAGGGCGACGGTGCTGAGCAACTCGACAGTTTAATGAAGGCGCTCATTAACTACGAACAGTTCAAAGAAGAAGCTGAGAGAAAGAAACAAAATGTAGTGCAATTTGAGTCCGAAAATGATATAACAAAGATAGTTCAAGAACTGCCTGAAGGACTAAGAGAACTTGATGAAATAGCCGATGATATATCTGATGCTGAAGATGAGATAGAAGAGTCTCAAGAGCAGCTGAGGACATTTAGAAACAGACTTGAAGAACTCCAGGCGGAAAGAGACAGACTCGAAGAATTAGCAGTTCTTACAGATAGCCAAAAAGAGACTCTTGTTCAGTATGAAAAGCTTTACAAGGTTATGAGTCTTACACTTGAGTATCTGACTAAGGCTAAGAATGAACTTTCGAAAAAATATACCGGTCCGACAATGGATGGCTTCAAGAAGTATTGTTCATTCTTTGATGAGAACAATGCGGATGATTTCAAGATAGATACATCGCTTAATCTGACTAAGGTCGAAGCAGGTATGCAGCGAGAGATTAAGACCTTGAGTTTGGGTCTTAGAGAAGCGACGGACTTTTGCTTACGTCTTGGACTTTTGGATGCGATGTATCAAAAGGAAAAGCCATTTCTTATATTGGATGATCCTTTCGTTAACTTTGATGCTTCCAATCTCGAAGCGGCAACCAAGGTTCTTAATAAGTTGAAGGATGAATATCAGATTATATATTTAACCTGTCACGAGAGTCGTGCGCTATAGGCATTAAGAGATTTGATTATTAACTCAATTAAATAATTGACGATATAGTGTTTGGTATGAGAGGAGGATTTAAGAATGGATGAGAAAGATAAAAAGAGATTAAAAAGTATTTATGTTGGACAGATAATTGATAGAATTATTTTGATTCTTGTATTCTTCTTTTTGATGCTTAATCTCGGTGCTTCTATTTTCATGGGATTACAGATTAGAAAGTTCACCAAGACTATCGAACCTGCGGTTGAAGCGCTTAGCGAGATCGATGTTGAGCAACTTAACAATGCTCTCACGACTATCAATACGGCGGTTGATGTTCTTAAGATTGATGAGGCACTTGAAACACTTAGCAAGGTTGACTTCGATGGATTATCAAATGTAATTTCCGGTATTGATGTAGACAAGCTCAACTCAACACTTACCAAGATAGATGAAGCAACAACATTCATGAAGAAGATTGGCGATGGCATGAACAAGTTCCTCAATCAGTTTGGAATTAATCTGCCAACAACAGATACGCCTCATGAGCCGTAAGGTAGTACAAAAAATATATAGATTGAATATCGACTTATTATTTTATAAAGAGTATTATTTGAAATAGTGAAAAATATATAGAATTTATAAGAGATATGTTTTGTTATAAGAGGAGGAATAGATACAATGAAAAAATTATTAACTGAATTTAAGGAGTTCGCACTCAAGGGCAATGTAATGGATATGGCAATCGGTGTTATCATCGGTGGCGCTTTCTCATCAATCGTTACATCACTTACAACAAGTTTTATCAATCCTTTGATTAACAGTATCGGCGGAGCAGAGGTTGCCGGAGCAATTAAACTTCCTTGGGTAGATTACACAGGACTTGATTCGGAGGCAGCACTTGCACTCTCACTTAACTATGGTGCATTCATTACTGCAATAATCAACTTCTTTATCTTAGCGATTATCTTATTCATCATGCTCAAGGCTATCACAGCGGCTACGAAGGCAGCAGAAGAAGCAGCTAAGAAACTCTCCAAGAAGAAAGAGGAAGAAGAGGCAGCAGCTCCTACAACCAAGATTTGTCCTTACTGCAAGAGCGAGATCAATATTGAAGCTACAAGATGTCCTCATTGTACATCCGAGCAGCCTAAGGAAGCATAATCAAAAAATTGATTAAAGTATTGAATATTGAAAATATAAAAGTGTCCGGCTCTCGACGAGTTCCGGACACTTTCTTTTTATTTTTGAAATTTGTTTTTGTTAGTTATTTGGATTACATATAAAATTTTAATATGGTAATTATTTATATGTAATTAACTACGAAATGTAATATTTCCGGTAGTTGCATCCATCGATTCGACTATTGCGAGACTCTCAAGTTGAATACCCTTCGCACGAATCTGCTTGCCGCCATCCTGGAATCCCTTCTCGATAGCAATTCCAACACCCTCTACTGTAGCACCTGCCGCATTGATAAGATCAATCAGTCCGTTAACTGCACATCCGTTAGCAAGGAAGTCATCTATAATAAGAATATGATCATCGGGAGTTAAGAACTTTTTAGATACGATGATGTCGTACACTTTCTTCTTGGTAAAGGATTCAACTTTGGATGTATACATCTCACCATCGAGGTTGATGCTCTGTGCCTTCTTGGCGAATACTACGGGTACATTGAAGCACTCAGCAGCAACGCATGCGATTCCGATACCGGAAGCCTCGATTGTAAGTATTTTGTTGATGGGCTTGTCTGCGAAGAGCTTTTTCCACTCAAGACCCATCTCGTGGAAGAGTTCAACATCCATCTGGTGATTCAAGAAACTGTCGACTTTTAAGACATTTCCTTCTTTTACAATACCATCCTTTTTGATTCTATCTTCAAGAAGCTTCATAATTGATTCCCGGTTTGCGTTGGCACGCATCCTTTCATATTACTTTTTGTTTTTGTCTATATTTATTTTGTCCAATAGTATTATAAAACGATTCTAAGTATTTATCATTCATTTTTTAAATATATGTATTAAATAAAAGAATATTCTTTCCGGAGAGGGAAGGACTATTTACCTATTTAATGTATAGAGTGGAAAATTGTCGAAAAGAAAATGAGAAAAGCCGCCCAAAATGAACAGTTTGAATAAAAATAAAAAAGTCGTCGGTTTTGAATTGACATTATTTTAACGTAAGGGTTATACTTCGTGTGTCGGTAAAGGGGTCAAATTAATGACTCGTGCGATGCAATAAGGAGGATATTATGAAAAAACTTTTAAGTATTGTTCTTGCAGGACTTATGATCTTAAGCCTTGCAGCATGTACAAAAGAATCTCCTGCTGTTGAGCCTGTTGAGAACCAGGAAAACAACGGTGGCGAGAACAATGTAACACCCGATGAAGGTCAGACAGAGGCAGCTAACGTTAAGGTTGGTTTCATCTTCCTTCATGATGATAACTCAACATACGACTTAAACTTCATCAACGGTGCTAAAGAAGCTTGTGACAAGCTTGGTGTAGAGTATGTATTAAAGACAAACATCCCTGAAGGTCAGGAGTGCTACGAAACAGCATGTGATCTTGCAGATTCAGGATGCAACATTGTATTTGCAGACAGCTTTGGACATGAAGATTTCCTTATCGAAGCAGCTAAGGAATATCCCGATGTAGAGTTCTGCCATGCAACAGGTACTAAGGCTCACACAGCTAACCTTCCTAACTATCACAACGCTTTCGCTTCTATCTACGAAGGTCGTTACCTTGCAGGTGTTGCTGCTGGTATGAAGCTTAACGAGATGATCGAAAACGGTGACTTCAAGGCTGACGAAGCTAAGATTGGTTACGTAGGTGCTTATACATATGCAGAAGTTATCTCTGGATACACAGCATTCTTCTTAGGCGCTCGTTCAGAATGCCCCACAGCTACTATGGAAGTAACATTTACAGGTTCATGGTACGATGAGACAGCTGAAAAAGAAGGCGCTATGAAGCTTATCAACAACGGATGTAAGCTTATCTCTCAGCACGCTGACTCAATGGGTGCTCCCACAGCTTGCGAGACAAACAACATTCCTAACGTATCTTACAACGGTAGCACAGAGAGCGTTGCTCCTAACACATTCATCGTTTCTTCAAGAATCAACTGGGCTCCTTACTTCGAACTCATTATCAACTCTGTTGCTAATGGTCAGGCAATCCCTACAGATTACACAGGAACAATGGAGACAGGTTCAGTAGTTCTTACAGACCTTGGTGCTAAGGCTCCCGCTGAAGGAACACAGGCTAAGCTTGACGCAGTTAAGAAGGAACTTCAGGATGGTACACGTAAGGTATTCGATACAGATACATTTACTGTAAACGGCGAGAAGGTTAACTCTTACATGGCTGACGTTGATACAGACGAAGCTTACGAAGGCGATCATGAAGTTATCGCTAACGGCGCATTCAACGAGTCTGCAGACGGATTCAGATCAGCTCCTTACTTCGATTTAAGAATCGATGGTATCAAGCTTCTTGATGAGCAGTACTAATTCAGCAAGTAGGTTATTGATAACTTATTATTGAATGTGATAAACTGAATAAGGCGGTACGGCGTATGCTCGCCGTATCGTCTTATATTTTTTGTTTTTCTACTCTTAGATTAATAATATGTATGAGATATGAGAAATATAAAAAGAGTAGATTAACTATAGTAGTGATGACGAGGTAATGAAATGTCAGATACAGCCGTAAGACTTGAGAATATCACGAAAACATTTGGCGAAGTTCGTGCCAATTATAAAGTTAATCTTGCTATAAAAAAAGGTGAGATCCTCGCACTTCTTGGCGAAAACGGAAGTGGCAAGACCACCCTTATGAATATGCTTTCAGGTATCTACTATCCTGATGAAGGCAAGATTTTTATAGATGAAAAAGAGGTTAATATCTCTTCTCCCAAGGTTGCTTACGAGCTTGGTATCGGAATGGTGCATCAGCATTTTAAGCTTGTTGATGTATTGACCGCATGCGAAAATATCATTCTTGGCCTTGAAGGCAAACTCAATAAAAAAGAGGCTTCGGCCAAGATAAAAGAAATCTGCGACAAGTATGGTTTTGACATTGATCCCGACCAGAAAGTATATGATATGTCCGTATCTCAAAAGCAGACAGTCGAGATCGTTAAGGTTCTCTATAGAGGTGCTCAGATTCTTATCCTTGATGAACCGACAGCTGTTTTGACACCTCAGGAATCAGACAAGCTTTTCAACGTTATGCGTAATATGAAGGCAGATGGTAAGGCTCTCGTTATCATCACTCATAAGATGCATGAGGTTGAGATGATATCAGATAGAGTGGCAGTTCTTCGTAAGGGCGAGTACGTCGGAGATATGCTTACCAAGGACACTAACGCTGCTGAGATGACCAACATGATGGTAGGACGTAGCGTATCACTTAATATCAGAAGACCGGATCCGGTCGATCCCAAACCCAGAATAGAAGTTTCAGGCCTTACGGTCAGAAGTATAGATGGTATATTGAAGCTCGATAATGTTTCATTCACAGCAAGAAGTGGTGAGATACTTGGTATAGCAGGTATTTCAGGCTGCGGACAAAAGGAACTCCTTGAAGCCATAGCAGGACTTCAGCCCGCAGAAAAAGGAAGTATCGCATACATCAAGGATGACGAGTCCAAGGAAGAACTCTTGGGCAATGACCCCAGGCGTATCGAAGAACTTGGCGTAGCATTGTCGTTCGTCCCTGAAGACAGACTTGGCATGGGTCTTGTCGGCAATATGGACCTTTCCGATAATATGATGCTTAGATCATTTAGAAATGGTAAGAGCGTGTTTACCGATCGTGCAACGCCTCATAAGCTTGCAGGCGATGTGGTCGATGAACTCGAAGTTGTAACACCTTCCATAGAGACACCTGTTCGTCGTCTCTCAGGTGGTAATGTACAAAAGATTCTTGTAGGCCGTGAGATTGCACATGCACCCACAGTACTTCTTACAGCGTATGCAGTTAGAGGTCTTGATGTCAACTCTTCATATACAATATATGACCTTATCAACAAGCAAAAAGAAAAGGGCGTAGCAGTAATCTTCGTTGGCGAAGATCTTGACGTATTGCTTGAGATTTCAGATAGAATACTCGTGCTTTGCAGTGGCAAGGTGAGTGGCATTGTAGATGCCAGAACTACCGACAAGAATACAGTAGGTCTTATGATGACTAAGGTTATGTCCGAGGAAAACAACAATTCAGAAAAATAGAGTAATATCAATATAGATTAATAATGAGTTGTTAATTAGTGGACTATTGGATAGTAGAATAGTAATTGGTAAAAAAGAATTAGAAAAAATAGTTTTAATACTTTATAAAAAAGAAGAGGCAGTTCGGAGAGAATTATGAAAAAAGGTAGCGAACCCATATTTCATATTGTAAAAAGAGATGTGGCTCCATGGTACAAGTCATGGGGTGTAAGAGCGATTGCAATTATCGCAGCACTTTTGGTGTGCGGAATTATAACCACTCTTACAACAGGTCTTAATCCTATAAAAGTATATGCGACATTTGCACAGGGTGCGTTTGGATCGGCCAGAAAAGTATGGATTACGATGCAAAACATGTCAGTACTTTTGATTATCTCTCTTGCGTTAACGCCCGCATTCAAGATGAGATTTTGGAATATCGGTGGCGAGGGACAGGTTCTTGCCGGCGCTCTTGCTACAGCTGCGTGTATGATATGTCTTGGAGATAAGGTTCCTAATGCATTGTTAATCGTTATCATGACAGTATCCGCACTTGCAGCAGGTGCTCTCTGGGGATTCATTCCCGCATTCTTCAAGGCCAAGTGGAATACCAATGAGACACTTTCCACTCTTATGATGAATTACATTGCGACTCAGATAGTTGCATTCTTTACTATAGTATGGGAAGTTCCCAAGGGATCGTTCACAGTTGGTATCATCAACTCATCCAGCAATGCCGGATGGCTTCCTCAGCTTTTTGGACAAAAGTATTTATTACCCATCGTTGTGGCAGCAGTCGTTACCGCATCGATGTTTGTATACCTTAAGTATTCCAAGCATGGATATGAGATTGCAGTTGTTGGTGAGAGTGAAAAGACTGCTAAGTACGTAGGTATGAAGACAGAGAAGATTATCATTCGTACCATGATTCTTTCCGGTGCGCTTTGTGGCTTGGCAGGTTGGATTCTCGTAGGTGGAATTAACCATACCATTACAACAACCATTAACTCGGGCCAGGGCTTTACAGCGGTTATGGTATCGTGGCTTGCTAAGTTCAATCCGATTACTATGATATTCACCAGTTTCTTAATCATTTTCCTCGAGAGAGGCGCTGGCGAGATATCAACTTCATTCGGACTTAACCAGTCATTTTCAGATATACTTACGGGTATTATTTTGTTCTTCATCATTGGATGTGAGTTCTTTATAACTTATAAAATAGTTCCCAGAAAAAAGAAAACTAAGTAAATAGATATATTTTGTTGAGTTTATTTAGAGATTTGAAAAATATTAGTTTTAGTTATATTAAAGTGTATTAAGAGAAGTATCTAAGATACAGGAGAGAAGATATGTTTGACATAGCAGCATTCATACCGAGAGCAATTGGACAGAGCGTTCCGCTGCTTTTAGGATGCACAGGTGAAATCTTAACAGAAAAATCAGGTAACCTTAACCTTGGTATTCCGGGAGTTATGTACGTCGGCGGAATCGGCGGAGTTATAGGTGCTTTTTACTATGAGCAAAATGCTGCGGCTACAGGCAACTTCAATCCTTTGCTTGCGGTTTTAATTCCTCTTCTTTGCTCATTTGCATTGTCACTTGTTATGGGACTTATATATTGCTTCCTGACAGTTACATTAAGAGCCAATCAGAACGTTACAGGTCTTGCCATGACAACATTCGGCGTTGGTATCGGTAACTTTTTTGGCGGATCATTAATCAAGTTGTCAGGTGCAGATGTTCCTTCAATAGCACTTTCAAAAACAAGTTCATGCTTCTCAGCAGCACTTCCTTTCGCTGAGAAACTTGGATGGTTTGGCAAGATATTCTTAAGCTATGGATTCTTATGCTACTCAGCATTTATCATAGCTATCATAACTACATTAATTCTTATTAAAACGAGAGTTGGCCTTCACCTTAGAGCGGTTGGTGAGAGCCCTTCAACTGCAGATGCTGCAGGTATCAATGTAAGTAAGTATAAATATATTTCAACTTGTCTTGGATGTATGATTGCCGGACTTGGCGGATTATATTACGTTATGGATTATGCATCAGGCGTATGGTCCAACGATGCATTCGGTGACAGGGGATGGCTTGCTATCGCACTCGTTATCTTCTCAATCTGGAATCCTCTTATCGGTATATTTGCATCCATCCTTTTCGGTGGACTCTACATTCTCTACCTTTACATTCCTACAGGTATGGATTACATGGAGTTCAAGGAGTTATACAAGATGATTCCTTACGTTGTTACACTCATCGTACTTGTAATCACAAGTATGCGTAACAAGAAGGAGAATCAGCCTCCCGCAAGCCTTGGATTATCTTACTTCCGTGAGGAGAGATAAAACAGTCGATAATAATTGTTTTTTTGAGAATAAGAAAATATATATAAAAATAAAAACGCCCATTGGGCGTTATTATTTTTTATTGTCTGGCTGCTTTCTTTTGTTTTTTAACTTCATACATCTTTGCATCGGCCTGAGTAATAATGTCTGATAGCATATCGGTTTCGGTAGGGGTCAAAGCCACACTTCCGATACTTGCTGATATAGGATAAGGCTTCATAACTCTTGCGTTGATTGCGTCAATCTTTCCTTGGAATCGCTTCTCGAAGAGTGCTTCGAAATTATCTGGAGTGTTGACACAGAGCACGATGAATTCATCACCGCCTATTCTGGCACATATATCACCGCCACGTCTGCAACAACTGCTTATAGCTTCTGCAACCATCTGTATTGCAAAGTCGCCTTCTTTATGTCCGTAAGTGTCATTGATGGACTTGAGACCATCGAGATCGATGAAGCTAATCATCATTTTTCTCTTGTCACTTATACATGACTTGAAGATTTCTTCAGCGTTCTGAGTGAATCCGCTACGATTATATATCTTACATAGAGGATCGATAATGTTGAGCTTGGATATTCCGGCAATTGCATTGCCTATGCTCATCATCATTGTATGGCATAAGAA
>JAEEQX010000151.1 GCA_016285575.1 Lachnospiraceae bacterium | reverse complement strand
TTTTCCACTGAAAGCCATAATCCGGGCAAGAATGTATTTCCATTGTTACCGTCAACTACCCATTTAGGAGAACCTAACACATATTGAGGATGAGAAAACTTCTCATCATTATTAACTGGATTGCCTGTAAAAGGATTAATCGGATTATCTATAAGATCCTTCATCGCATACGTCGGAACGTCCGCATTGGTCATGAATTCTTCGCTTACGCTAAATTCCTTAGAATTAAAATCTTTTATCATAAGAAGCGGATAATAGGCCTCAATATCCATAAATTCATCCGTTCCATCATCTAAATGATAAGCATCATTCAAATGAAGTGCTCTTCCATGGTCGGATACAATAATTATTCGGGTATTATCATACACTCCTTCTTTTTTAAGATACTCAAACCATCTTCCTAAAGCCAGAATACTTGACATATTGCATTGATAAAAGACATACTTCTCAGAATTGTCCATGTTAATTGTCATTCCGTCCACAGTAAATCTGTCGGAGTGATCTCTCTCGTAAGCGGTGTTGTCAACATCGTATTTAACATCATATTCCGGCTCCTGAAGCATAATCGGATCATGCGTTGTATCATTATCTATCGTGAAATAATGTTTGGTATCATCATCTGAGATATCAGTCATTGTTTCAAGATTTAAAAGAGTGGAATAATCCCACATAAACTCATCGTATATTCCCTGCGCCGTATACATGCTCTTAATATACTGTCCGTTTCCGTTGGTAATTTCGTCTGAAAAGTCGTTGGTAATCATATTTTCATTATAGAAACCGCCATCATACAAATGGTTTTGAACGAACAAAGGCGCAGCCTTCATCAGCGAATAGCAGAAGAAATTCCTGTAATTTCTGTTTGATACTCCTTCTTTATGAGCAGCCCAGAAATAACCTTTGGTGTTATACGCATTAACATAGGAGTACTCCTCGAAAAATGAGGGATCAAATACCCAATTATAATCGGCATACGGAGCATCGCATACAGTAACCTCATATCCGTTCTCGCCAAAAATAACCGGCATTAATTTGAGTGCTTCATTCTGCTTATCCATAAGCGACACATCATCTCGAATATTCATGTTTTCCGGCGTGTACTCATAACCACCAAAAATTCCGGGAGAACCAAAATTAGTATATGCACCAAAAGAAATAGTATTAGGATAGAAAGTAAAACCTGAATACATATCTTTTATCTCGGGTTTCTCGTTTAGAAAATATGGAATAAATACACCGCTCGCTTTATCAAGCATTATGACTACCACGTTATTTCCGTTTCGACTTAATGATATGGTAGGCATATCCTCAACTGCCTTTTGCGCCTGAACTTTTAAATCTTTCGTTCCTTTATCAATTTTAGCGATGTTAATTCCCGACATGATAATCAATGCTATGCATCCCACAATTCCAATCCACGCAGGCTTGGCCAAGAATTTAAATACTATAATCAATAAAATTCCCAGTATCAATAACAACGCTATATTAATCAGCTTTTCTGTAATAGGAATTGTGAATTCTTCGGTAAATCCCAAGGATGAATTCAACACAGCTCTGTTCTTGCCAAAAAAGATATAATTTACAGTCGCCAATATACTTCCAACCCACATAAGCAAGCAGAACAAACGTCTCACATGAACATTAGCCAGAGCATAGAACACCCCAAACCAAAGCACAAAGACACCAATAGCTATGCAAAGCGAACTAAGTACGAACCACAGCGGACTTGAATAGTGATATAAATCCACAAATTCCTGAGGTGACGAAGCAATTACTCCGCTTGGAATCAACACGCCTAAAAGCAATGTAAAATATAACCCTAACGTAAGGAAAACCGGATATCCACCTTCGGGAAGAATCTTAAGAATTTTGTTCGGCTTTTTATTTACCTTTGATTTGATAAGAGACAAGAAAAACGGAGCAAAGCAAATAATCGAGAGCAACAATATAATCAATAAGAATGATTTACTGCCTGTTATCTTACTTCTTAAGACAGGAGTGCTCACAAGCAATACCGCTCCCGTAATCGCAAATAGAATATTTAATATTTTCTTAGACAATTCGTATTTATAGTATAGTGTCTTAACTAATGAGAAAATATTATTCAATGTCCAATACAGAACCAGACCTGA
>JAEEQX010000150.1 GCA_016285575.1 Lachnospiraceae bacterium | reverse complement strand
TAGCTGTACTTCTGTCGCACTGTAATAACCGGTTTTAGAAATAACGTACGCAGGAATTCCCTCATCTTTTAATGCTTTTTGATACGCTACATCTCGACCGTCATTCATTCCTCTTAATAAGATGGCAATATCCGAGTACTTCATGTCACGCATTGCATTGGTTTTTTTGTCATATACTTTAGTTTTTTGTTCAACCAATTCTCGTATTCTGTGAGCAACCATGGAAGCTTCGATCTCATCATTGCTCCGCCCCTTACATGCGGGATTATCGACGATACCATCTTTATCAAAATATAAAAGTTCTGCCGTATTATCGCTTGGACTGTCAAGATAATCAGTGAAGCCAAAATATAGTCTCTCTTTGTCGTCATATGAAACTTTTCCGACACAATCCTTCATACATCTTTCGAATACATAATTGACCGCGTCTATAACTTCTTTCCTACTTCTAAAATTGTGAGTAAGATTAATACGCTCATTTTTATCCGTATCACGTTTCTCGTAGAGTTCACATTTTTCCTTAAAAATCTCGGGTTTAGCCTGACGGAATCCATAGATACTTTGCTTAATATCTCCAACCATAAATCTGTTGCCCATGGTTTCTTCGTCCTTAGAGATAATACTAAGTATTGTCTCTTGAACGTCGTTGGAATCCTGATACTCATCTATCATTACTTCGTCGTAATATCCTCTATATGTGAGTGCCGTCTGTGTTGGTAATAAAACGCCATTTTCATTTTCTACAAGAATATCAAGAGCCATATGCTCCATATCCGAAAAGCTGATTATGCCCTTGTCACGTTTTTTGGTGTCAAATAATCTTAGGTATGAAATTACAAATTCAATCAATGCATTAGTAACTTCATATCCTTCTACGGTTAGTTCTTCGAATGCCTCGGGAGTAACAGAATGAAAATCTTTTTGCAGACTGTCTAATATAGATCCAGCAAACTTGATACGTTCATCCGCCCCCTGCTTAAGCACTGCTTCATCATCACTAAACTTTTTCCCACCATATAAGAGTTTTATTTTTTCATGTGATAAAAAAGCACGGCTTCTATACTGATAATCGCTATTAATAATTGATTCAATAAAGGATATCTCTGCACATGCTTCATCATAGTGCTTGGTTAATGCACTACCTTCGGTAATATCTCTAACTATTTTATATTCATTAAGAGCTGTCTCAAGAAACTCATTTTCGTAATCAATCATGTATCGAACAAATGAAGAATCCCAGACATTATCTACATCTTTAACGACAAACCCCTCGAGTGTGTTATACGGATATGGAGTACTCTCTACCGCTGTGGCAAGATTCGTAACTATACTTTTGAAGTCTTCAAACTTACCCTTGGGTGCATACATCTCAACAAGATTAAGGAACGATTCTTTTTCTTCCTTAAAAGCTTCTTCAAGCGCATCGTTAAATGCTTCATCCTGGAGATCTTTTAACTCACCTTCATTTCCAATTGCAAATGCGGGGTCGATTCCTATTTCCTCAAAATGATTCTTAAGTATAAAAAGGCAGAAACTATCGATAGTAGTAATTTGCGCTGTATGAAGAATCGCTATCTGTTTACGAATGTAGGAGTCTCCCGGATTCTTAGCTAATTCTTCTCGCAATCTCTTACCAATACGATCGCGCATTTCTCTGGCCGCTGCGTTAGTAAAAGTCACTATCAACATCCTATCTATTGAAGTAGAATGCTCTGCGATTCGTCTAACAATCCTCTCTGTAAGCACAGCAGTCTTACCACTACCTGCAGCAGCGGAAACTATCAAGTTTTTCTCTCTGGAGTTGATTACTCTTTTTTGTTCATCAGTAAAATCCATAACACTGGTTCCTATTGATTATTCCGAATCATCAGCGTCTTCTTCTGTTTCGTTCGATTCTTCGCCAATTATTCTATAACTATATCCCTTGATCTTTTTATCAAATCCACATATCCCCTTGAGCGAGCAAAACTCACAAGCCGTATCCTTCTTCTTTTTATAAGGGTCAATGTCAATATTTCCTGACAAAATATCTTGTGAAAGTTCAAGAGCTTTTTTCTCTGCTGAATCCAGCAAGCCATTGAATTCTTCAATTGAATAAACCTGTGAATGCGAGTCAGGTGTATTGTCTTTTTTCTTGGTAACCTTAACAACTTCCGACT
>JAEEQX010000062.1 GCA_016285575.1 Lachnospiraceae bacterium | reverse complement strand
CATTCATATATGGAGAGGATGTAGTAGAGTACATGCATCTGTATACTGCTGATAAATTCGAGGGAGAACTCATTGATTGCGATGAGGGAGAACTCGTATGGGTGCCTATAAAAGAAGTCTGCAATCTTCCGATTTGGGAGGGCGATAAGATATTTTTCAGGCTCCTTGAAGAAAACAACGGATTCTTTTCACTTAAACTCGTATATGATTTGAATGACAATCTTATAGATACAGAACTTCATATGAATTAGAAGAAACGCTGTATTTGTTTGAATATTAAGCGTGAATGTGTTAAAATGCATGTGTTCGCATTTTAGGGAAAATATATCAACGGGAAAGATACGTCTGACCCGAAGAAAGGAATAATATGGCTATTTATAATCCCAAATCATTAAAAGCGGAAGAATTCATCAATGATGAAGAAATCCGCGAGACTCTTCGCTATGCGGAGGAAAACAAAAACAATCTTCCTTTGATAGAGGAAATTCTTGAAAAGGCGAGACCGAAAAAAGCAGAAAAAGGTTATGTCTGCGCAGGCCTTTCTCACAGAGAGGCATCAGTTCTCTTAGCTTGTGAGGATCCTGAAGTTATCGAAAAGATTTACAAGATAGCAGAGGAAATCAAACTTGCTTTTTACGGTAACAGAATCGTTATCTTTGCACCTCTTTACTTATCCAATTATTGTGTTAACGGCTGTCTTTACTGCCCTTACCACTTAAAGAATAAGCATATCCCCAGAAAAAAACTTACTCAGGAAGAAGTCAGAGAAGAAGTTATAGCACTTCAGGATATGGGACACAAGAGACTTGCAATCGAAGCAGGTGAAGATCCTGTCAACAATCCCATTGAATACATTCTTGACTGTATTCACACGATATACAGTGTTCATCATAAGAATGGCGATATAAGACGAGTTAATGTCAACATCGCTGCAACTACGGTTGAGAATTATAAGAAGTTAAAAGAAGCAGGAATCGGAACATACATCCTTTTCCAGGAGACATATCATAAGGAGAGTTACTTAAGACTTCATCCTACCGGACCCAAGCACGATTATGATTATCATACAGAGGCTATGGACAGAGCGATGGAGGGCGGCATTGATGATGTCGGTCTTGGCGTACTCTTCGGACTTGAGTTATATAAGTATGAATTCGCAGGACTTTTGATGCATGCAGAACACCTTGAGGCTGTTCACGGAGTAGGTCCTCACACTATCTCAGTTCCCAGAGTAAAGAAGGCTGATGATATCGATCCTACCGAGTTTGATAACGGTATTGATGATGAGACATTTGCCAAGATTACAGCATGTATCAGACTTGCAGTACCTTATACAGGAATGATTATTTCCACTCGTGAGACCGAGCAGGTTCGTTCCAAGTTATTGAAGCTTGGTATCTCTCAGGTCAGCGGCGGATCAAGAACATCCGTAGGTGGATATGCAGGTTATTCTGCTGATGAGCGTCCTCATGATACGGAGCAGTTTGATGTATCAGACCAGCGTTCACTTGATGAAGTAGTCAGATGGCTTATGGAGAGCGGACACATTCCTTCATTCTGTACAGCTTGCTACAGAGAGGGAAGAACAGGTGACAGATTCATGGCACTTTGCAAGTCAGGACAGATTCTTAACTGTTGTCATCCCAATGCTCTCATGACTTTGGCTGAGTATCTCAAGGATTATGCTTCCGAAAAGACTCAGGAGGTCGGCTACAAGATGATAGAGGAAGAGCTTAAAAAGATTCCGAGAGAAAAGACGCGAGAGATTACAATCGAACATCTTAAAGATATAAAAGAATCGAACAAAAGAGATTTTTATTTCTAAAAGTTAATCCCTCGGCCGTCAATCCGGTCCGGGGGATTTTTTGCCTGTTTAGAGAAAATGTAGTATTTCACAATAGGGTTTTTGTTTATGAGGGGAAAGAATGAAGATTGAATGTAAGTATTGCGGCAGTATGTTTGATGACACTTTGGAAAAGTGTCCGAATTGCGGTGGAACCAATTCCAATGTCAGACGTGCAACTGCCGATCAGCCTACAACCATCGAGGGATTAAAAGAGTGGTATGAATCAAAAGGACTGCCTCCCTATGAGACCACGAGGTTTTTTATTGGCATAGATTAGAAGCAACCTAGAGCATTCGGTATCTATAAGGATGAGAATACAGGCAATTTCATAGTATATAAAAACAAGGATAATGGAAGCCGTGCAGTTCGATATGAGGGTAGTGACGAAGCGTATGCTGTCAACGAACTTTTCATGCGTCTTAAACAGGAGATAATCGAGCAAAAGGCAAAAGCATCCACGCATGCTGCTTCTGATTCTAATACAGGTGTTGGTCAGAGTGGCGGAAACCCATCGTCTTCTTATGTAAGCAATAGTACAAATCTGGCTGAGAGTTTTATATCTAAGCTTTTGAAAAAGCCCTTTATGATATTCGTTATAATTCTCTGCCTCTTTTGGATATTTAAGCTCCCGAGCATGTTTTTGCTTGGTACTGTTTTTTCAGATAACAAAAATACCAATGGGTATTATGCGTACGGCGGTAATTACTATTACAATTATTACAGTGATTGGTATTTTTACAATGATGCTGACGATGAATGGGAACTTACTTCCGTAGATAATAAGCCTGATTTATTAAAGCCGAAAAAGGCAAAGGAGCATTTTCTTACATCATATTGGAGTGGAGAATATTCTTTTTCTCCCATAGAAAAATCCAAGGTGTATTACGACCGTATAGCGCCTGAAGGATATGCTGAAAGCGGATATTATAAAGTAGATGATAAGGATTATTACAGGATAGATCCTTATGATAACGATACATGGTATTATTACTCTTCTGATTTAGGCGACTGGGATCATATAGAGTATTCAAATGTTCCGGATGAACTCAAGAAAGAATACGACGCTGAGGATTTCTATTATGTTCCTAATTGGGATTCGTCAACACAGATAACGGATTTTGCTGATTCGGAGAGCTACAGACTGTACGAGCAGGATCATTATGTATCGAGTTCGTCTGATGATTCGTGGGATGACGATTCATCGAGTTCATCATGGGATAATGACGATGATTATGATTACTCATGGAGTTCAAGCGACTCATGGGATTCCGGGTCATCTGATTGGGACAGCGATTGGTAAAAAGGAGAAAAAATGAGTTCTATTGAAGAATTAAGAAAAGAAATAGAAACTATAGATATGGAGATGATTACTCTCTTCGAAAAGAGAATGAGTGTCTCTTCCAAAATCGCTGCGTATAAGAGAGAAAACAATATGCCCGTCCTCGACAAAGAGAGAGAAAAGGCATTGATAGCTAAGAACGTAAGTAACTTAAGCAATAAAGAATTCGAGGAATACTATACTGAGTTCTTTACAGGAATGCTCGACGTATCCAAGAAATATCAGCATGATATACTTGGTGATTAATTGAAAGGATTCTTATGACAATAAGCATCAATTTACCAGACAGTGTAGACAATAAGTATGATATCAAGATTGAACGTGGAATTCTTAACCGAGTAAAAGACGAACTTAATCTTAACAGAAAAGTCTTAATAGTTACCGATGATGGAGTTCCTTCAGAATACTCGAAAACCATTGCCGAGCAGTGTAAGGACAGTGCATTGGTAGTGATTAAGCAAGGTGAGGAGAGTAAGAATTTTGATAGTTTCTTATTGCTTCAAAAGACCATGCTTGAACATGGGTTTTCAAGAAAAGATTGCGCCGTTGCAATAGGTGGCGGAGTAATAGGTGACTTAACCGGATTTGCTGCATCGTGCTACATGAGAGGAATAGACTTTTACAATATTCCGACAACTGTTTTATCACAGGTTGATTCATCAGTAGGCGGTAAGACTGCAGTTGATTTCATGGGTGTAAAAAATATCGTAGGTACTTTCTATCAGCCAAAGAAAGTATTAATAGATCCCGATGTGTTAAAAACTCTTAGTGCAAGACAGGTATCCAACGGACTTGTGGAAGCAATAAAAATGGCTGCTACTTTTGATGAAGAAGCATTCAAGGATTTTGAAGAAGCAGTAAGCGTAGAAGAACTTAACATAGATGAGATTATAGCAAGAGCAATTACTATTAAGGCAGATGTTGTTGAGAAGGACGAGAAGGAAGCAGGTCTTAGAAAAGTATTAAACTTTGGACATACATTAGGACATGGCATAGAAGTATCAACAGATCTCTTACATGGCGAAAGCGTAGGAATAGGCATGCTTGCCATGTGCGATGATGAAGTGAAGGTTAGAATAGGACAGGTTCTTAAGAAATATAATCTTCCTGTAAAAGCAGAGTTTGATGTTGATAGCGCTATTGAAGCAGTTATGCATGATAAGAAAAGCAAGGGCGATTCAATATCAACTATTTACGTATCGAAGATGGGTTCATACGAGATGCGCGATATGAAGGTTGATGAATTAAAGGCAAGGATTAAAACAGTTCTTTCCTAGTAGGATTCCGGAAAGAAAGCGGAGGAATTCCATGAAAAATACATTTGGACAGAGTTTACAGGTTACTATATTTGGCGAGAGTCATGGCCCCTATATCGGTGCTGTGTTAGATGGTCTTGCTCCCGGACTTGATATCAATGAAGATTTTATATCATCCCAATTAGAATTAAGAAGACCTTCAGGTGCAATATCCACTGCACGAGTAGAGAAGGATGAATATATAATTGCCAGCGGTGCTTTTAATGGTAAGACGACGGGAACTCCGCTTAGCATATTGATACCTAATTCCAATACAAGAAGCGGTGACTATGACAAGGCAGGCAGAGTAGCGCGCCCTGGTCATGCAGACTATACCGCATCATGTAAATACCACGGTTTCGAGGACTACAGAGGCGGCGGACATTTTAGCGGTCGTATTACTGCCGCGATTGTGGCAGCAGGTGCAATATGTATCGATGCTCTTAAGAAAAAAGGAATAGATATCGGAACACATATTAATCAGCTGTCCGGTATATCGGACATATCATTTGACGAGTATTCCAAGGGAAATACGGATGATATAACAAAAGCAATAAATATTCTTAACGGTAAGAAATTTGCTGTACTTAATGACGATGCAGCTTCTAAAATGGAGCAGGCGATTCTCGATGCAGCAAAAGATGCTGACAGTGTCGGAGGCGTTCTCGAGACAGCAATCACAGGCATTCCTTCGGGAGTCGGCGAACCTTGGTTTGATTCGGTGGAGAGTGTATTGTCGCATATTCTTTTCAGCGTACCCGGAATTAAGGGCGTTGAATTCGGAGCGGGCTTTGATATGGTTAATAAAAGAGGCAGTGAATTCAACGATTCATTGAGAAACGAAAACGGTAAGGTTGTGACATCCACAAATAATAACGGCGGAATAAACGGCGGAATAACCAACGGTATGCCGATTCTTATAAGATGCGCGGTTAAACCCACACCTTCTATTTATAAAAAGCAGCAAAGCATTAATCTCAACACTTTGGAAAATGCCGACATAGAGATAGAAGGAAGACATGATCCTGCAATCATTCATCGTGCCAGAGTCGTTGTCGATTCGGTATGCGCCATAGCAGTATATGACATGCTTTCATCACGCTTTGGAACGGATTATTTTTCGGACCCTGATTAATGATCAGATAAAGAATTCAAATATTCAAAAGGGATATTTGAAAGACAGATCAAAAACTTATAATAACATATTCAAAACACATTCAAATCACAGGATTAATTACTATATGGATTACGGCTTAATAGGTGAAAAACTCGGACACAGTTACTCGAAAATAATACATGAAAAATTCGGGTTTTATAATTATGAATTACAGGAGATTCCCCGCGACGGTCTCGATGCTTTTATGCGTGCAAAAGATTTCAAGGGAATCAATGTTACCATTCCTTATAAGGAAGATGTAATTAAGTACCTTGATTATGTTGATGAAAAAGCTCTTGCTATAGGAGCGGTTAATACGGTAGTCAACAAAGAAGGAAAACTATACGGATACAACACCGATTATTTTGGACTTAAGACTTTACTTGATTGTAACGGTTTTAATCTGAATAATAAAAAGGTATTGATTCTTGGAACTGGCGGAACAAGTAAGACGGCATACGCTGTGTGCATGGATTCGGGAGCAGCTTTTGTAAGCAAGGTATCAAGAACTGCAAGAGAAGGTGCCATTACATATGAAGAAGCATATGAAAAGCATGCGGACGTTTCATATATAATCAATACCACTCCGAGCGGAATGTATCCGACTATCGATGGCAAGCCGATTGATCTGACGAAGTTTAAAAGCCTTGAAGGAGTTGCGGATGTTATTTACAATCCTTTAAGAACAAGACTTGTAGAAGAAGCGGATTCGTTGGATATCAAGAGCTGCTCGGGACTTAGGATGCTCGTATTCCAGGCTGTTGCAGCATGCGAATTCTTTATAGGGAAAAGACCGGACGGCGAGGTGTCTGAAGATATTATCAGGGAATTAACCGGTGAAATAGAAAATATAGTTTTAACGGGGATGCCCGGCAGCGGCAAGAGCACAATCGGTCAATTGCTTTCCAAGGAATTAAATAAGGAGTTTATTGATACGGACGCCTTGATCGTCAAAAGAGAAAAAAGAGAAATTTCCGATATTTTTGCAAAAGACGGAGAGGCATACTTCAGAGACGTTGAAGCTGAAGTAATAAAAGAAGTATCTCTTAAAAAGAATTGCATTATTTCCACAGGCGGAGGAGTTATCTTAAGAGATGAGAATGTCAGGAATCTTGCGGCAAACGGAAAGATATATTTTCTGGACAGGAAACCTGAGGATTTGATCCCTACTAACGACAGACCTCTTGCTAATGAGAAGTCCAAGATTATGAAACTGTATGAAGAAAGACTCCCGATTTACCAGTCGACATGCGATGTAATTGTAAATGCTGAGGTTGGAATCGAGGATACTCTTAATGAGATGCTTAAAAAGATTAACAGATAAGAATAATCAATATGATAAACCGATAAGTTTAACCGGTAATTATTTTTGAAAGAATTCTTAAGGAGAACAGATGAAAACCATCAGAGTTATCAACGGACCCAATCTGAATATGTTGGGAGTGAGAGAACCGGATATCTACGGAAAGACCGATTATAAATCGCTTTGTGAAATGATGGAGAATTACGCTAAAGTGAGTGATATTAACATTCAGATTATGCAGAGCAATCATGAAGGCGACCTGGTTGACTGGATTCAGGAGAGCTATAAAGTCATTGACGGAATAGTTATTAATCCCGGAGCATATACGCATACGAGCATCGCTATTCTTGATGCTGCCAAGGCCGTCGGTATTCCCATGGTTGAGGTTCATATTTCCGATGTGGATTCAAGAGAAGAATTCAGACAGGTAAGCTATATAAGAAAAGCTTGCATTAAGACCATTTCGGGTCATGGAATCAACGGATATCTTGAAGCCATTGATTTCCTTTTACAACACTTGAATAACTAATCATACAGGGAATCTATATTCGGGTGAACATATGAGAAAAACATATATAACAACAATGCCTAACCATATCGGAGCATTCTTGAAGGCCAGCGAGTGCCTTGCTTCGTTTGGAATAAATATCACTCGTGTCAGTTATAATAAAGCAATCGATTCACATACGCTTTTTATTGATGCGGAAGGTGAAGAAGAACAATTAAAAAAGGCAGATATTGAACTGGAAAAGATAGGATATCTGCAGACGGAAAAGAATAATAAAAGCATTGTGCTTTTGGAATTCATGTTAAAGGATGAGCCCGGAAGCGTTACGAGAATTCTTCGTCTTATAGACAGTTACCGATTGAATATTTCATATATCAGTTCTCAGGAAAACGGCTCGTCTTATCAGGCATTCAAAATGGGATTGTTTGTGGAAGACGAGCAAAACATAGAAGATTTTCTTAAGGAAGCACAGGAAATCTGCCCTGTAAGAGTGATTGATTATAACCATTCGGAAAAAGTGTTTGATAACAGCATTTTTTATCAATCATTTGTGTCAGGTCTTATGCAACTGTCCGATCTTGCTGAGGAAAAAAGAAACGATCTGTTGGTTAATTCTAATCTCATTATGCAGATGCTTGACGAAAAAGGAGTTTCCTCGTTTAAGACGTTTGAGAGCATAAGCAAGTTTGCAGAGCTTTTGTCCAAATGCAGAAAAGACAAATTTAATCCCAGAATCAGCAAGTATGAAATCACGGATAATGCTTCAATCACTTTGATTGAGCCTCCCTGCGGCAGCAATACCGCAATTATCCAAAGCGAAGGCGAAGTGCTTTTTGTGGATAGCGGATATGCTCTTTACAAAGAAGAGATGACAGATCTTTTCAGAAAGATTATTCCTGATTACGACAATATCAAAAAAAGAATCTATGTAACGCACGCTGATGTCGATCATTGCGGACTGTTGAATCTTTTTGATGAAATATACGCATCGGGACTTACGAAGGAATGTCTTGAGGCAGAAGAAAAGGGTGAAAACGGATTCCGTGAGCAAAACCCTCTTCACAAACCGTATGTTAATATCTGTAAGACTCTGACATTATATACGCCTGTCAGATCGGAAAAAATAATAACACTTGGGGAGACGCGTCATAATCAGGAGGAGGCTTTGGAGCAGATAGGCTTTTTTGATTTTAAAGAATTGCACTTTGAAGTCTATCAGGGCAAAGGCGGTCATCTTCCCGGAGAAACAGTTCTCATAGATTATGAACACAAGATATCTTTTACGGGTGATATATATGTTAACGTGCATCAAATGACACCCGAACAGGCTGAATACAATAAATATGCACCGGTTTTAATGACATCGGTTGATACAGATTCCAAGTTATGCGCTGAAGAGAGAAAAGCAATTATGCAAAGACTAGGAGTCGGAGAGTGGAAGGTATTCGGAGCTCACGGTCAAATGAAAGAATACAGCCTGAGAGTGGAATAATATGGATAAAATAATTAATCAATCAATCGCAAATGGAACGGTAAAAGTACCGCCCTCAAAAAGCATGGCACACAGATACATCATATGCGCAGGCCTTAGTGACGGGGTAAGTACAATATCAAATGTGGATTACTCGGAAGATATTAAAGCCACAATTGATTGCATCAAAGCACTCGGCGTGAAAGTTGAGACAAAGGATTCTGTGGTCGTAATTGACCCTTCACAAAGTATCCTAAAAGAATTAAAGAAAACATACTCCGGCGCAAAAGAAAATGATATATCCGATAAATCGGACATATCAGAGATAGATTTCTTGTGCAGAGAAAGCGGAAGCACAATGAGATTCTTCATGGGAATTGCTATGAGTCTTCCCTTTGTAAGTAATTTCTATGGAAGCGAGACGTTAAGGAACAGACCTTTCGGAATCTACGAGGATATTCTTAATAATACTCAAGAAGATGAAAAAAATAATGCCCGCTTTATGAAAACGGAAGACAAGATTATAATCCAGGGGGGCATTAAGGAGAACAATTTTGAGATTGCAGGAAATATAAGCAGCCAGTTTGTTACGGGACTCTTACTTGCACTGTCTCTTAAAGAAGAAGGTGGAAGAATCGTACTCATACCTCCCATTGAGAGCAGATCCTACATCAACATGACGATTCAGGCTATGAGAGAATTCGGAATTGATGTTGATTGGGAGAGCGATAATGTATTATGCGTTAAAGAGAATCAGACATATATCGCGAGAGATATTGAAGTTGAAGGAGATTATTCCAATGCGGCTTTTTTGGATGCTTTTAATTTCCTCGGAGGGAATGTAAAAGTAGAAGGATTGAATCCAAAGAGTCTTCAGGGTGACAAAGTGTATTTGGATTGTTTTGAAAAGTTAAAGGCCGGAAAAGCCGTAATCGATATAGCGGATTGCCCGGATCTCGGTCCTGTTCTTTTCTCTGTGGCAGCAGCCAATCATGGAGGCATATTTACTTCTACTGCAAGACTTAAGATTAAGGAAAGCGACCGCGGATCGGTGATGTGCGAGGAATTGGCTAAGCTTGGTGTAAAAACTCGCATGGATGACAATTCCATCGAGATAGAGGGTAACGGTATTTCTTCGCCAAGCGGGAGTCTGAGCGGACATAATGATCACAGAATTGTCATGTCGCTGTCTCTTTTATTGACCATAGTCGGTGGCACGATTACCCAGGCAGAGGCGGTCAGAAAAAGTTATCCCGGATTTTTTGAAGATATTAAGAGTCTTGGCATTAAAGTTAAGGATATTTAATACTCTTGGCTATAAGGAAGATGATATATAATACACTTGGTCATAAAGCAGGTGATATATAAGACTCTTGATCATAGAGTTAATGATATATAATACATTTGGCATTAGTTAAATAATTTATAATATTCTTGGTATGATGAGCATATAATACATGAGATGAATCAAATATATTGGTAACGAAGGTAACAGATAATGGAATGGATTAACAAACAAAATGTATTGATAGTTGGACTTGGTCTTATCGGCGGAAGTTATGCAAGAGCTTTAAAGAGAATAGGCTGTCATGTATCTGCCATAGATAAGAATGAAGAATCCATCAAATATGCACTTGAGAATGGTGTTATTGATGAAGGTACAAGCGACGGTGAAAAAGGTGCCGATCTTGTGAAAGATGCGGATTGCATTATTTTGGCATTATATCCCACAGCCGCTATTGAATGGGTTAAGTCCAATATAGAAAATATTAAGCAGGGCATCAGAATAACGGATGTCACAGGTGTTAAAAGTTGTATCGTGTATGAGATTCAGGATATCCTTTCAGATAAGGCAGAGTTCATCGCGGCACACCCGATGGCAGGAAAGGAAACAAGTGGCGTTGAATGCTCCGATGACAGAATTTTTCGTGATGCCAACTATATAGTTGTGCCGACAAAAAAGAATACCGAAGAGGCAATTCTTTGGTGCGAAAACCTCGGACAGATTTTGGGATTCAACAAGGTGTCGGTTCTTAGTCCCGAGGAGCATGATGAGATGATAGCATATGTTTCGCAGCTGACTCACTGCATTGCCGTATCTTTAATGACATGCAAGGATAACGAGCATCTTAAGGATTACACAGGCGATTCTTTCAGAGACTTAACAAGAATCGCACGTATCAATGAGAATATGTGGAGTGAACTTTTCCATATGAACAAGGAGCCGCTTCTTAAGGAGATGGACTTATTCATTAACGAACTTACGGAACTTCGCAATCTTATCGATAAGGACGATACGGAAAAGATTAAGGAAAAGATGCGTCTTTCAACCAAGAGACGTATGAAATTCAATAAATAATTATTGCGAAAAACACGGTCAGGCATGTCAAAACACGCATAACCGTGATGTTTTCATACATGACTTAACACAAAAAAACAGACATCAGGAAGTATAAAAATGAACATGAATTTTAACAGAAAACTTGCACTCCCCTCTGAAGTTATCGAGATGTTTCCGATTACCGAGGAAATGAGAAAGGCGGTTGAGGAAAAAAAGAAGATTCTTGAAGCAATATTTGAAGGCAGAGACGACAGAATAATACTTATCATCGGACCCTGCTCCGCTGATAATGAAGACAGCGTTATTGATTATATCTCAAGACTTAATCCTCTTTCGGAGAAGGTTAAAGACAAGATAGTTATTGTTCCCCGTATCTATACCAATAAGCCCAGAACTACGGGTGAGGGATATAAGGGCATGCTTCATCAGCCCAATCCCAATGAAAAGTCAGATCTTTTCAAGGGTATTATAGCTACAAGACATCTTCATATGCGAGCTATTAGTGAAACAGGATTTGCATGTGCTGAC
>JAEEQX010000149.1 GCA_016285575.1 Lachnospiraceae bacterium | reverse complement strand
CCAAGTAAAGCTCCAAGCAAATAATAAGAAGCTCTAATCTTTCTCATCTGTTCATAGTCAACAACATGAGATTTAATAGTGCTTCCATTTATTGTGACAGTATGTCTGTCAGTTCTAGTAACAGTTGCTCCGATATTTTCGATAGCATCAATCAACTGATTAATATCACTAACATCTGGTAAATTTTCTATTGTAACGTCCTCGTCTGTCATAATAGCAGCGGCCAATAAACCAAGCGCAGCGTTCTTTGCTCCGCCCACTTCTACTTCACCACTAAGTGGTTTGCCACCTTTAATTACATAACGGTCCATGTTTCTCTCCTAAATGCGCAAAAATGCAATGGATATAGTAATCCACAGTTAGAAATATTATAACATTAGCCCCATAAATACTCAATATCTTCTTTTTATGTGTACTAAATCATTTTTTATGTAAACTACTTCTTCTTTGCCTTATCAACCAACTTAAATCCAACTAGAGAAACATTGTCTTTGTCGAAGTCGTATGTCAAAGTCATAATAACTTTTCTCTTTCCTTTCTTTTTAAAGATATAACTGTTTGAAACAGATATATTGGTAGCGGATTTGTAGTTGTAATCGTATGTATATATAGTAGTAAACTTCTTTTTCTGTGCATTATATTTGAATGCTTTATTTATGGAATTAATCTTAATATCCTTTACAGCGTACTTTTTGATTTTTCCATTCTTTGAACCCTTCGTCAAAACCTTTATGTTCTTCTTCGCAGTCTTTCTAATAGGATTCGTTACTGCTTTTTTGTTTTTGAAAAGGGCTATCACATCATTGCATTTTTTATCTTCGTTTCTGATGGCTGTGTAGTATTTGTTCATGACAGAATCAGCTGACGCACTGAGTGTGTTCTGGTACTCATTAGCCATCATCTCCTCATCCTCATTCACTTTGCTCAAGTCTACTTGGTAAGTTGGGTTAAAGAAACCATGCTTTGAAAAATATACTGTGAAATCTTTCTTTGACTTGGTCTGATCGTTCTTGCAAGTCATAGTTATAAACTGCGTGCCATCTTTAGTTTCTACCTTACCTATATCATATGAATCTATATCATATGTTTGACGAAGACTTCTCATTTTTTCTATGTACTTTTCCTTGCTGATTTTTGTGGTATCCTTGTCTACCATTTTGTACATAGTGTTGTAGTCTTGCATTATAAATGCACGAAGATATTTAGAGCCTTCATCTGTAGGATTGTTCGCATGTTGGTAGGCAGCAATTCCCATTCCAATAAGAATGCAAGCTGCTATCGCAACTAAAATAATCACAAATGAATACGCTCTAGTCTTTCTAAACTTTTTAAAATTTTCTTTAAAACTTTCTTTCATTATTTTGCCCTTTTTTAAATTTCTTTCTGCTTAAAATGTTACCCATATATCTTGATTTTTTCAAGGCTTTTATTTATCATAATATTATCAGAGGGAACGGGTAATAAAGAACATAGAGGATCTATTATGACAGAGACTAATAAAGAATTAGCAGTTATAGAAATGTATATGAAAGATGTGGAAAATATACCACAAATTTCAGATGAAGAAAAAGAAGACTTAATTACGCGATTAGCTGACGGAGATTCTTCAGTGGTTGAAGATTTAGTTAATTCAATGCTTTTACATGTCGCTGAAATGGCTCAAAACTACCGCGATAAGGGCGTATCCTTTAGTGATTTGATTCAAGAAGGAAACGTAGCACTTACAGAAGTGATTTCTGATTATGATGGAGACGCAGATCTTGAATCATTTAATGAAATGGTTGATGAAGCTGTGACAGAGGCATTTGAAAGTGCTATAGAAGAGCAAGCTGCATCGGATAAAATCAGCCAACGATTGGCTGACAAGCTTAATCTTCTAGACGACACTACGAAAAGGTTGACTGAAAAACTTGGCAGAGTGCCAGAAGCAAGCGAATTAGCTAAAGAGATGGATATTCCTGAAGAGGAGGTTGATAATCTATTAAAGATATCTTTGGATGTGTTGTCAGTGAATGAAGATAGTCATCTAGCGGATGATATTGATTCATCTATTGACGAAGTGGACGAAGATATTTCAGATGAAGATCCATTGGACTGGAGTTTCGACAGTTAAGCATAGAAAAAGAAGCGGTGGGAAAACCACCGCTTCTTTTTTATTGTAATAATCT
>JAEEQX010000148.1 GCA_016285575.1 Lachnospiraceae bacterium | reverse complement strand
AGTACGCGTGATGGTATCTAACGCACTAAAAGGCTCATCAAGGAGTGCAACCTTATTGCCACATAAATATGTCCTAAGTAATGCCGCGCGTTGTCTCATGCCTCCCGAGAGCTGTACAGGGTATTTCTTTTCACACCCTTCGAGTCCAAATCTCTTAAAATGACTTGATGCTATCTCTCTGGCCTCTTTTTTATGCATTCCGCTTATCGTCAGAGGAAGCGCAACATTGTCTATTACATATTTGTTGGGAAGTAAGAGATCCTTTTGAAGCATATAACTCAGTTTTCCATTTACTCCTGTTATATCTTCATATTCATCTTCATCGTTACTGCCTTCAGATTTAGTAACCATTTCATCTTCGTCTTTTGCAAGAAGAACTCTGCCCGAGTCAGGCATAGTAAGTCCCGAGAGCACGTTAAAAAGAGTCGTCTTGCCGACACCGCTCACACCAAGGAGGCAGATTAGTTCTCCCTCCTTGAGTGTAAGTGTGATGTCCTTCAAAACGTCTTTATCCGGAAAGTTTTTAGTTATATTCTCTGCTCGTAGAATCTCTCTCATAAACTCTAATCTTTGAATTATCTAATCCATCATATTATTAGATTATTTCATATCTGAAATAGTAATATATATTGATTATATCTATATATTCTACTTAGCTGAAGGAAGGTATTCGTTAGTGAATCCGTATCCTGCAGGAATCTCATCTGAAAGCTTGTTAACGTATAACCAGTTATAGAATGCATCCCATCTCTTCTGATCGATGTATCCCCACTCATTAACCTCTGCCTTGTACTGAGGTGAGAGCCATTCCTGGCTTTCCTTAACAAGATCCTTATCAAGCTCAGGAACTTCTTCACAGAGAATATCTGCTGCCTTGTCGGGATTTTCAATAGCGTACTCATAACCCATTGCTGTAGCCTTGAGGAATGCCTTGGCTGTCTCAGGATTTTCCTTAGCCCAATCGCTGTTAACGATGATTACGGGGCTATAGAAATCAAACTCAGGAGTAATATCCTTGAAGAAAATAAGGTTGGTATCAAGTCCTGCCTGCTTGCAAGCAATGCCTGCCCAAGCATAGTATACCCAGATAGCATCTATATCCTGCTGAAGTGCTGCAGCTTCATTCTCAACATACTCAGGAATAAGGTTAAGTTTGGAATAATCTCCACCATCTGCTTCCATGATATTCTGCATCATAGCCTGCTCAACGGGAAGGCTCCATGTAGCGTAGTTCTTGCCCTCAAGATCCTTGGGTGATTCAATGCCATCTTCCTTCAACGAGATGATAGCTGATGTATTGTGCTGAATAATAGTTGCTACTGCTTCTACAGGTACTTTTTCTTCTGATGTAAATACAGGTGCAAGATAATCCTGGAAATCAACACCGAACTGTGCCTTGCCTGATGCAACCATCATAGTTGCGCCATCTTCAGGAGGCTGAACGATGGATACGTTAAGTCCAAGATCCTTGTAGTAACCCTGATTAAGTGCTACATACACTCCTGTATGATTGGTATTGGGTGTCCAATCAAGTACAAATGTAATGTCTGTTAATTCTTCATTCTTCTTTGCTGACGCTTGGTCACAAGCAGTCATCGAGAAAAGTGTTGCTGTAATTGTAGATAATGCAATTACTTTTTTCAAAAATGTCTTCATAATACTTTATGTCCTTTCAATTTAAGTTCTTCATTAAAAAGTTTTGCCGTTTATTCTTTATCTGCATGTTCCCACGGCATCGACTTATACTGAATAAGTTTTACTATTTCCATCAATATAAGACTTATAGCAGATACAAAAAATATAACCGCGAACATCTTGTCATACGAGAGAGATTTTTTCACTCTCGTCATATATACTCCAAGACCGCTTAATCCACCAAGCCACTCGGAGATAACCGCTCCTACCACTGAATAAGCAACCGCTATCTTAAGGCCTGAGAAAAATGAACCAAGTGCATTGGGAAACTTCACATTCCAAAAGATCTGCCACTTATTAGCTTTCATGGAATGCATAAGTTTTATCATATCTGCATCAACAGACTGGAATCCTTCCAATAATCCTACTGCCATCGGAAAGTACGCAACCAATACAACAAGTATTACTTTTGGTGCAATACCGTATGAAAACCATAGGATTAATAATGGTGCAATCGCAACAGGCGGTATTGTCTGCGTAAGCA
>JAEEQX010000061.1 GCA_016285575.1 Lachnospiraceae bacterium | reverse complement strand
TACTTTGGAGATGATGATCATTCATACGAGGCTCGCTGCGTATCAAGCTTTTACAAGGGACAAACTTTCTTCTTTACCATAGGAGATAAGGTGTATGGAACGACATGTACCAATACTGATACATCCTTGGTAGCTGAGGTTAAGGATTCATCATTCTTTGATAAAGAGATTAAAAATTACAATGCTCAGGTTGAAACGGTAAGATTCAATAACATTGTATTGGTACCCAGAGAATTCGTATTTGTAGAGGAAGATTTCGAAGGTAAAAAGAGCAGTTACGTATGGGTTTTAAAGAATAACGAACCCTGCAAAGAATATATATCATACGCTGATAATGGTGGCTTGGGAGATTACATGGTTCTTTCCGGTGTCAACGTAGGAGATACTCTGGTTAAGTAGGCAAAAATGTTAAGTTTTATCAGGCACAAAATCTTTAATAAGAAGTGGCTCAACTTCTGTCTTTTGACAGGTGTTATTTTGTTGAGCTCATTTTTATGTGTCTATCCCATGTTCAAGGAGGGAAGCCTTAACAAGTTACTTGATACACTCTTTACCGAAAGAACCGAAAAATACAATTCATATCCTGCAGTTATCGTTGAAGAGGGAAAAATTGACGAAGAACTTAACACGGATGCTATATTACAAAAGCTCAATTCCATTAAAGATACATGGATAAAAGCTGTAGATATTCCTGTAATCGATGAACAGCGTGTTATCAGTCTCTCGACAGGATATTCAAGTAATACATTAGCGGGCGGAACCAAGCAGATTGTATTTAATTATGTTGATGATTTTGAAGATCACGTAGAACTTAAGTATGGATGTTTCCCCAAGGATGCGGCTTCGAGTGATAATGAACTTATTAAGGAAGCACTCGCTAATGGTGCTGTTCCCGGAGTTGTATCACAGAGCGTGGCAGATGAACACAATATTGTTATAGGTCAGATGTATAAAAACGAATCCATAGCTTACGGGGCCGGTGAGGTTATCAATACTGTAATAGTCGGTATTGTAGAAGAAAAGGACGAATACGATACCTTTTGGCAAAAAAGATTATCTGATTTTAAGACGGATGTTTTCTTTGATAAAGAAGGCTTTGATACTTTGCTTGAAAAAAATGAATACAGAAACATATCTTATTATCAGAGTGTGATATTCAATCACAAGTATATTACTTCGAATAATGCAGGTAAGATACTTCAGGCTTTATATCATTTCAGAATTGATAATGAGAACTTCTCATCCAATTTCGAAGGACTTTTATACTCATATCATGAGACTAAAAAATCCATCAGTGTGATTATGTTCACATTCGAGATTCCCATCGTTGCACTCTTACTTTTATTTATATATATGATTTCAGGCCAGATACTTGAGATGGAAACCGGTGAGATTGCGATGTTAAAAAGCCGTGGTGTTAGCCGTGGTAAAGTCATATCTTTGTACCTGGTTCAGTCTGCATTTATCACGCTTACAGGCTCGGTAATAGGAATTCCTGTTGGATATTTATTCTGCAAACTTGGTGCATCCACCAATGCATTTTTGGTATTCTCTTTCAAGGATACTTCCACATACAGACCGGACCTTGGAATGTTCTTATTTGCAGCAATTGCATTCGCTCTTGCCATGCTTTTTATGACCATTCCGGTAATACCGCTTTCCAAGTTTACAATCATCGAAAGAAGAAGCCATAAGAATGTATCTGGCAATAAAGCAATCTGGGAAAAGTTCTTCTTGGATATTCCCATAGTTTTGCTCGCTTCATATCTTTTATATAACTATTCAAAACAAAAAGATTCCATCATCGAGGCAGTAATAAACGGCAATACAATTGACCCTGTTATATTCCTCAACTCTTCGATATTCATCTTGGGCTGTGGATTGTTTGCGCTCCGTCTTATACATCTTTTGGTAAAACTCGTATATAGGATTGGTAAAAACAAATGGAAACCCGATGAATATGTAGCATTTCTACAAATTATAAGAAGCTCTAAAAAACAGGGCTTTATTAGCGTATTCCTTGTAATGACTATTGCAATGGGAATCTTTAATTCCAACCTCGCAAGAAGTGTTAATGAGAACATGGAATTACGAATAAAATACAATGTCGGATGTGACTATAGAGTGGCAGAAAAATGGCCAATGACCATTAAGAAAACATCGGCTGCGGATCCCGGATCTTGGAAATATACAGAACCTGATTATATGAGATTTTCAGGCCTCAAGGAACTTGGTGTAGAAAGTATGACCAAGGTTATTAGAGATGATGAGGCCGTTATCAAGTTTGGAAAAAAGGAGATATTTAATTGTCTTCTTTTGGGAGTTAAGACTGACGAATTCGGCAAGACCGTATGGATGAAAAATGAACTCAATGAATACCATCTAAACCATTATCTTAATGAACTTGCCAAGACTCCTAACGGAATAATAATCTCTAGAAATCTGGCAGATGATTATAATCTAAAAGAAGGCGACAGAGTTACATATGGAAGAATGGCACCTGTCAATGAAGGTAACAAAACATACGCTGATGCGAATGGCGTAATTGTTGGAATCGTTGATGCATTCCCGGGATATGAGACTACGGTTTATACGGAATATTCAAACGGTAAGGTGGAGAGTAGATCCAACTATCTGGTTGTGGCTAACTATACTACTGCAGTTAATGCATTTAATACAAGACCATACGAAGTATGGATGAAGTTCTCAAAAAGATGTAATGAAGAAAAAGTACGTGAGTATCTGGATAGCGCCAACATACGTGTTCAGTCCATTACATCAACAGAAAAGCTCATAGAAGATAAGCGCAATTCAACTCTTATTCAGATAACAAACGGTATGTTCTCCATAGGCTTCGTAATCTCCTTGGTAGTATGTACTGTTGGATTCCTAATCTACTGGATACTGACGATAAGAGAAAGAGAATTAATTTACGGTATATATCGTTCAATGGGTCTTACGATGAGAGAGGTATTAAGAATGCTTGCGATAGAGCAGATATTCTCATCCATCCTCGCATGCATCGGAGGACTTGGAGTTGGAATGCTAACCACATTCTTATTTACTAAACTTGTATCACTTGTGTACTTGCCAAGAGTTCATAATATACCGCTTGAGATTATCTTTAGAGCATCGGATATTATGAAGATGTGCGTGATAATCGGTATAATGCTTGTTGTATGCTTTATCGTAATCTATCGAATCATCAAGAAGATGAATATTACAAAAGCCATTAAATTAGGTGAAGATTGATGAGTGTAATCATTAGAACACAAAACGTAAAAAAGAGTTTCCCTCTTCCCGGAAGGGAACCGATTGAAGTCTTAAAAGGCGTTGACTTTGAGGCCGAAAACGGTCAGTTAACTATCCTTAAAGGACGTTCTGGTTCCGGTAAGACAACTCTTTTAAATATACTTAGCATGTTGGATGAACCGACTTCGGGTAAGCTTATTATTTCCGATGTTGATACATCTTCTATGAGTATGTCCAATAAGGAAAAGATGAGACGAAAAGACATCGGTTTTGTCTTCCAGTCAGTTGCGCTTGTTCCTATTATGTCTGCATACGAAAATGTTGATTTTGCACTCAGATTATCAGGTTATGAAGGTGATAGAGACAGACGTATAAAAGAAGTTTTATCAATAGTCGGACTCGAAAAGAGAATGCATCACATGCCATCCCAGATGTCAGGTGGTGAGCAGCAAAGAGTTGCAATTGCAAGAGCAGTTTCTCATCGACCTAAGATTATATTTGCGGATGAGCCTACAGGTGCTCTTGATACTGCAACAGGACTTGTTGTAATTAAGCTTTTTAAAGAATTAATTGAGAGAGAAAATATAACGATAGTTATGACTACACACGATCCTAATCTTATGGACTGGGGCGACTCGGTATATGAGATGGAGGATGGAGAATTAAGCCATGTCAAATGATGTAATTTCAAATGACAATTACATATCGGAAGAAGATTCGAGGGACAATATATTAGTCTGCGATGGACTCGTTAAGATATATAAGACCAAGGATTCTGAAGTGTTCGCTCTGCAGGGTTTGGACCTGGAGATAAAAAGAGGCGAGATGGTTGCCATCATTGGTAAGAGTGGTTCGGGTAAGTCCACACTTCTTAACATGATAGGCGGTCTTGAAAAGCCCACTACAGGTAAACTCTATGTAGATGGCAATGATCTTTTTGCAATGTCTGAAAAAGGTTTGGTTGAATATAGAAAGAGTACCGTAGGATTCGTATGGCAAAACAGTTCGCAGAATCTGTTCCCATATCTTACATCTCTTCAAAATGTTGAAGCACCGCTTTACTTTGAAAAGATGAGCGAGCAGGAGAGGAAAGAGAGAGCGCTCTACCTCTTAACTCTTATCGGAATAGATCATAAAGCAGATGCATATCCTTCGAGTATGTCGGGTGGTGAACAACAGCGTGTCGCTATTGCTGTAGCGCTTGCACACAATCCCAAGATATTGCTTGCGGATGAGCCCACAGGTGCGGTTGATTCTAAAACATCCAACATGATTCAGGACCTCTTTAGAAAGATTAACGAGGAACTTGGCATCACGATTATTATCGTTACGCATGACCTTTCTTTAGCTAACAAGGTATCACGAGTTATCATGATATCGGATGGTAAGATAAGTACTGAAAAAATCATGAAGGAAAAGTACAAGGAACAGCTTGATACACTTAGTTCGGAAAGTCTCCTTGAAGTTGAATCCCATGAAGAATATTCAATCCTTGATAAGGCCGGAAGAGTACAGATATCCAAAGATGCGCTTGATATGGCTGGCATAGATACCAACAAGGTTAAAGTAGAAGTTAAGGATGGTAAAATAATAATTTCTAAATAAAAAGATTCCCACGAGGGAATCTTTTTTAAAGAATTTATCAAAATAAAATAAATATCATATATGAAATCTTTTCTTGAATTCGGATAAAACTGTTCTTCTCTTAAACACGAAGAGCGCAACGAATGCAAGTACATTGATTACCATGCATATCGACCACGTAAGAGGAGGCAATCCTTCATAGAAGAAGAGTGCAATCCAGGGAACGACACCCACCAAAATATTAAGGAACATATATATAAGCGAGTGATCCGTGAACTGCTTGTCAATAAAACTGAGAACAAAATTGGATACCATGTTAAGGCTGCACAGAATCGGAATAACGTAGCCTGAAGTAATGCCTAAGTAAGGGACATCCCAAGACAGATGAATATAGAATTCCGATATCTGACACAAAAACGATATTGCGATCATTCCGAGAAATGTAGTCTGCAATAAGTTATAGTGTCTTTTTATTACCGATTCGAGAGTCCATCCGGATACAAGAATCCAGGCTACCGCGATAGGGCTCCATGAAGGATGCTCGGCGGATATAAAAAGATAATCCAGGGCAAGATTAATAATACATGTTGCTATTGCGGCAAATGTTACGATTCTGAATGCTTTGAATCTTTTTGTATTAAGTTTTATTATCGGCCAGTGATCTCTCTCGCCTTCTCCGTTAAGAGTGTTTTGACACAGAGGACATTTTTCCAAGTTACCGCCGACTTTTACATTGCAATGAGGACAGTTTTTCATATTAGCTCTCTATCAACTCGTTTGAGTATACAGTAACATCGATTCCGTTGTCTGAAAATGACTTAATGAAGTCGCATAACACTTCCGTATTTCTGTAAGCGCTGCTTATTCCCATAATAAAATCATCTTTATAAGTATTAAGTACCACGAAGAGTGAATCCGTAGAACAAAAAGCACAGTATGAACTGATGTATTTTGCCATATCTTCGTTGACAGTCATTTTACCCAAGTTGGATACAACCGCACTTACGGTTTTTTTCTGTTTCCTGGCACCCTGATTAACGACAGGGTTTTTAATAAAGAGAGGAACCATTCTTATAAAAAGAAGATTCTCGAGCCTCTCGTAAGTATACATCCTTGCGGCAACTGCTTCCGGCGTAAGTTCTTCTTTGAGACTGGCATTGTATTTGGCACACAGATCATCGATGGTTTCGTCACCCTTAAACACATGGGATACGTTAACAGAGTTGAAAAAATTTCTGGATGTGTTGGAAGGGTAATAGTTTCTCAGATTAACGGGCATGCTTATGGTAATCGGTTTTTTTCTTTTTAAGACAGGCATATCTTTGTAGATAGACATCATAAGAAGAGAACCGATGTATGAAGTAAGCGTTACGTTTTTGGACTTGGCCTGTGCGAGCACATCTTTTACAGGCATATGAACTTCAAGAAACTGCACCTGGTTAAAAGGATGCTTTAAACCTTTTATATGATATGCTTTTCTGTCTTTCTTGACTGATTTGTATTTTTTATTGTTGTCGAAATACTGCTTGAAAGCATCCTGAGAAAGTGCTGATTCGGAAGCACCCGAAGTCATGTTGACGGCTTCTTTTAAGTCTGAATGCTTAAGCTTAAGATAGTGACTTACTATAAGATTAAGGTATTCTATCGCACCGTTACCGTCAGCGATGGCGTGAAAGAAATCCAGATTGATTCTGTTGTTGTAATAAGTAACACGGTAATGGAGCTTACCGAAAGTATCATTTCCGATAAGCATCATGCAGGGTCTGTCCTTTTCTTTGGTGACAACGGGCATATCGTCCGTCTGTTCCATATAATGCCAAAACAGACCGCGAAGAATTGTAACCTGATATTGAGGTCTTTCCTTGGCAGCTTTGGTTACGGCTTCCTGAAGGGCAGCTTCATCTATATCTTCATTAAGAGTACAGGTCATTCGAAATGATCTGGTGTCGCGTTCATTGGCACTGGCCAAAAAGACTTTGGCGACATTATCCATTTTGTACCATGTATCTTTTGCCATTGGTTTCTTGTTACTCCCGGTTAGTATAATTCGTCGATAAAATGCGCGATTGAATCCATGGCGCTGGATGCAATCTTAAAAGGCAGCATCTGAAATACATGCCATGCATCTTCGTATTCTTCAAGTGTAACGGTGACGCCTTCTTTTACGAGTTTGTCACACAGATTGTATGAATCGGATTTTAATATTTCGTTGGAACCGACCTGTATGAATACGGGCGGGAAACCTTCGAAATCAGCATACAGAGGACTGTACTTGGGATCCGCATAATCGAATCCCTTATCTTCTATCTTAAGATCTGCATTGCTTTCGTTGAACTTATTGTTAAGGCCGACAAAAGAGAATCTGCAGGTCTGTATATATTCGCGTGTAAGTATGGGATCGGCGTCCTTGCACGTATTATATGTCTCGCCGGTAATGGTCATATCCGTCCAGGGACTCATAAGTATTATACCCTTGGGCATGATTCTTCCCTGAGAACGAATCTTAAGCGCAAGTTCAAGTGCGAGATTACCGCCTGCCGAATCACCGATTAATACTACTTCTCTGGCGCCGAATCCAAGCTGCATAAGATAATTCCATACGGTTGTTGCATCATCTAATGCTGCAGGGTAAGGGTTTTCGGGAGCAAGGCGATATTCAAAAGACATAACGGCCATACCCGAACATAAGCACAGTTTGGAAGCGATTACTCTGGCGTATTTAAGCGAACCGCAGGTATAACCTCCGCCGTGACAATACAGGATAATATGTCTGGTGTCATGTCTGTGTTCGGGACGAACCCATTCGCACGGGATACCTTTGACATTGACTGATACTGTCTCGATACCGCTGTTAACGGAAGGTGCAGATAAAGTCGCAAAAAGATCCTGACCGGAACGCTGTTTTTTGATATCTTCAAGCTTGAGCGAATCTCCGGAAGAGGAAACAGAATGGAATGATTTGATCGCCTTCATAAGAGGCGTCATCTGAGAATCATTTTTTTCGAAATTGACTAATTTTACAAGTCTGCTCATTGTCGAATCCTTTTACACAAAATCTAAAGTACATTATATCATTTTATATGTGAAAAGTGTTTGAATATATTATTTTTTTGCAAATAATTGTCTAAGTTTTTTGCTGTATATTTTGATTATTTTGACATATTCTCAAGCATCAATTCTGCTACTCCGTCGAGCATCTCTATACCGTGTTCAAGAGTCTCTACGGGATCGAGAGAACTTTTACCTCTTATCCATTCAACCGTGGTTTCTGAGAATATTTTTGAAAAGAAATATGCGAGTCTTCTTTTATCCTTATCAGACACTTTTATACCCTTAGGTGCAATCTCTTCATCATAGATTGTACATATATATTTATAAGCCAACTTGGATACGGCATCGACTATATAATCACCGAATGCATCACGCCCCATTGAATTAAAAAGATTACGTATAAAAACTTCATTCTTTCTGGCGTATGCGCCTATGATACGAAGACTTCCTTTCCATGATTCACTTGTTGAAAAATCAAGATTGGAAAAAAGCTTTTGCGCCTTTACATAGATTATCTCTTCTTTGAGTGCATAGAGATCCTGATAGTAATAATAGAATGTATTTCTGTTGATTCCGCAGTTGTCACAGATCTTTTTAATGGTTATCTTGTCTATTGGCATTTCCTCAGCCAATTCAACGAAGCTGTCCATGATTCCTTTTTTGGTAAATTGTGCCATTTTTAATCCTCAAAACCGTATTTTAACAAAAGTTAATATTAAGTTAATATTCAATTTAGGCATTTCACCCTCGAATGTCTGAATTTCATACATATAATACCAAATGTTTATTGAAAAGGGAATAAGATTGAGAAAAAATAGTCACGGTTATAACGGGAGTTTCTTATGAATATTTTACTACTAAACGGAAGCATGAGAGGCAATTCAAGTTCGTCATTAAAGATTGCCGAAGCATTCGTTCGCGGAATAGTTGAAGAATTAGGTGAAGACAATACCAAGGTTACAAAAGTTAACTTTCGTGATGCACATATAGAGCACTGTTACGGCTGCTTTTGCTGCTGGAAGTTAAAGAAAGGTGAATGTGTCATCAGAGATGATATGGACACCATCCGTAAGCAGGTTATGGAAGCTGATGTAATAATAGAAAGCTTTCCTCTCTACTTTTTCGGACTTCCTTCCAAGATGAAGGCATTCATGGATCGAATGATTAACTTCGTATCCGAATACAGAGCTGTAAACGGGGATGAGGCAACAGGAAGATTCTTACATGAGATGAGATATCCTGAGCTTATGAAAAAGAAACTCGTTCTTGTATCAGCATGTGGATATGAAGAGACGGTTGACTGTTACGATGCAGTTATCAATCAGTTTGATAAAATCTGCGGACATGATAATTACACGAGAATCTTCGTTCCTCAAGGCGGTATGCTTGCTGAGAAGACTTTTGAAAACAAGATAGCAAGATATATTGTTAAGTTCGTTGAAGCGGGAAAAGAATTCGCTAAGAACGGTAAGTTATCACAAGAGACAGAAGAGAAATTACAGGTTCCGATGCTAGGACACAATACATTCGCCCAGGCAATCAATCTTAACTGGGATGAAGAAGGCGTTGGCCCTTATGGCAAGATAGTTAAGTAGATTAAGAAAGGTATTACTAGATGTTTTCCAAGATTAGATACGGCGTTGAAACTGTCATAATCGGAATATTGTACATAACGGTTCTTCCGTTTTTACATATTTTATATCCCAGAAAAGTTATATGGGAAGATAAGAAAGCTACCAAAGCAGTTCTTAAGAAGCCCTGCGTAATATATTCCAATCACACCGGATATGCAGACGGACTTTTCGTATACGGAATGCTTACAAAATATAAGCCCTACACATTCGTTGGTAAGGACTGGTATGAGAATAGAAAACTTAACCGTTTACTCATTCACTTAAGATATATTCCTATCGACAGACAGCAGATGGATACCTCTTGGTTAATCAAGGGTAAAAAGGTTGTGGACGAAGGAAACAGTATTTACTTTTTCCCCGAAGGACACACAAGTAAGGATGGATTACTCCTTCCTTTCCAGCCCGGATTCCTGATGCTTGCCAAGCAGTGCAATGTTCCTCTTGTTCCAATCAGTATCGACAGAAAGATTGAAGCATGGAAGAAGGTACGCATCATTATCGGTAAGCCTCAGTACATAGACTTTAACGAAGAAGGAAGACCTTCAGTTGTACTTAAAAAATATGCAGCAGTTTGTCAGGAAACAGTGGTTGACCTTAAGGACAGATTCGGAGATCCCAAGTGTGTAACTGATGATGTTATTAAGTATAGAGAAAAGAAAGCCGCAGAACAGTCAGGACAGAATTAATAATGAATATTTTAACGGGTAATCCCGTAAAAATAGAGTAACAATTTTTTAGTTTAAAAGGAGAGTAAAAAATGAACGAGAAAGAACTCGAAATTGCAGCAAGAATCAAAGAGATGTTATCAGAGAATCTTAGAATTCCCGCAGAAGAACTCGATTATGAGATCCCTCTTTTCGGTGACGGTATCGGACTTGATTCAGTTGACTCACTTGAGATCATCGCTTGCATCGATTCAGAGTACGGTGTAGCTATGACAGGTGTTGCAAAAGAGAACTTCTACAACATTACAAGCCTTACAAAGTATGTGGTGGCTAACATGTAATTAAGACAGGATAAAAAACTGCATGCACGATTATGCTTGCAATAATCGTGCAGCAGATTTTTTAGACGTCAACACACGAGGAAGTAGCGAAGCGGATTCCGAGTGGGTTAGAATTGCGAAGCAATTCGTCTTAATTAGGTAGATTAATTGCGAAGCAATTCGTTCTTATTATTTTCTTATTAACTAAAAAAACAGAAAAAGATATTTATTAATTTACATATAAAAACCAAAAGGAGATTTTTGCAAATGAGTAATATCAATGCAAGATGCGTTGTAACCGGTCTTGGTATGATCAACGCTATAGGTAAGAACGTGGATGAATGCTGGGAGAACGCCCTTAAGGGAACTCCCGGAATAGATAGAGTAAAGAGTGTTAACTCGGATGATTGCTACGCACATCTTGGTGCAGAAGTTAAGGATTCCGATATTGAGATGAACGACAAGGTAGACAGAGTATCAATGCTTTGCCTCCAGGCATCTAAGGAAGCACTTAAGGACGCTAACCTTACAGTTAATGAATCAGAAGCCGGCAGATTCGGTGTTATCATGGGTAGCTGTGTAGGTGGTGTAGTAAGTATCGAAAACTACATTGAAAAAGGCGAAAAGACAGAAGACATCAACAAGATGACAATCGCATCCATCGCTAACCATGTTGCTAACATGGCAGGTGCTAAGGGTGTTGTTACCAATATAGGTAACGCTTGTGCAGCAAGTACAATGTCAGTTGCATATGCATGTGAGCTTATCCGTGCAGGTGTTGGCGATGTATTTATCGCAGGTGGTGCAGATGCATTTGCAAGTGTTCCTTTTGCAGGATTCACTGCACTTCATGCATTATCAGAAAATCCTTGCTCACCTTTCAATCATTCAAATGGTATCACACTTGGTGAAGGTGCAGGCGCAATCATAGTTGAGTCATATGAGCATGCTAAGGCAAGAGGAGCTAAGATTTACTGCGACGTATTATCAGCAGGTATCAGCTCGGATGCTCATCACATCACTGCTCCCAGACCCGACGGTATCGGACAGATGTATGCAATCAGAAGAGCACTTGATAAGTCAGGTGTTAAGAAAGAAGACCTTGATTACATCAACGCGCATGGTACAGGAACTGCTAAAAATGATGAGGCAGAGTTCCTTTCAATTCATACAATTTTTGATGACGTTAACGATCACTTAAGCGTATCTTCAACCAAGGCTATGGTTGGTCACTGCTTAGGTGCTGCAGGTGCTATCGAAGCAGTATATGCTATCAAAGCACTTACAGATAACAAGGTTCCCCCGACAATCGGATACACAGCAGAAGACCTTGAAGCACTCAAGGAAAAGGCAGGCAAGATTGACTTCATGCCTAACGACATGAAG
>JAEEQX010000147.1 GCA_016285575.1 Lachnospiraceae bacterium | reverse complement strand
ATAGAAGTAAATAGACCGGATAAGATTAATAAATCGATTGATTATATGAAAAAGCATAGCTTTTATGATTAGCAAAATTTGTTGATATATACATAATGGCAGCGTACCAAATGGTATACTGCTTTTTATATAAACAATTTATAAAATCTTAAAAAAAGTGTTTATTTCTTAATATGATTGTGAGATAATACATAAGTGTATGAGTGTGTATTCATGCGCAAATTTAATTAGAAGAGGTTTCTAATATGGCTATTTTTGGCAACAGAATTCGTGTCGGCGATTTGCTTGTGCAAAAGGGTTACATGACCGACGATCAGCTCTCTCAAGCTCTTGAGATGCAGCGTGAAAAGAAAGGGAAACTCGGTGAAGTCCTTATAGAGATGGGCTTTGTTACAGAGGAACAGTTTGCTGGTGTTATCTGTGACCAGTTAGGCATTAAGTCGGTAGAACTTAATGGATTAAAACTTGATGAACAATTAATACAGACTGTCGGCGAAGATATCATGAGAAAAGATACCTTATTGCCGATCGGATATGACGAAGAAGACTTTAATAAGATTGTCGTAGCGATGTCTGATCCTATGAACCTTGGTGCTATTGATGATGTTCAGATTATTACAGGTATGGAAGTTACTCCTGTGTATGCATCATCTTCAGCTATCAATATTAGGATAGATAAGATATTTGGTAAGCGTCAGGCAATGCAGGCTGCTGAAGAATTTGAAGCACAACATGCTGATGAATTTGGCCAGTTAGAAGAAGAGGAAGATGATGATGCATTAAGTGATGCACCTATCGTTAAGATTGTTAATACTATTCTTGATGAATCTGTTCGTATGGATTCTTCCGATATTCATATTGAACCTATGGAAGATAGGGTTCGCGTAAGATTCAGAGTCGATGGTGTGCTTCAGGAAGTCTTTTCATATAATTATAATGTACTTGCAGCAATGGTTGCTCGTATCAAGATTGTTTCGGGACTAGATATTTCTGAAAAACGTAAGCCTCAGGATGGTCGTCTTACGCGAATAGTTGACGGAGAAGAGTATGATGTCCGTGTTTCAATTCTTCCTACCGTATACGGCGAGAAAACCGTTATGCGTATGACTAAGAAGAGAGGACTTACCAGAGAGAAGAAACATCTTGGTCTTTATCCCGATGATGAGAAGAAACTTGATTCTATTACACATAACCCTCATGGAATCATCCTTGTAACAGGACCTACTGGCTCCGGTAAATCTACCACATGTTATACTGTACTTCATGAACTTAATAAAGAAACAGTTAACATTATTACAGTTGAAGACCCTGTCGAAGCGAACGTTCCCGGTGTTAACCAGGTACAGGTTAATGTTAAGGCTGAACTTACATTTGCTTCAGCTCTTAGATCTATCCTTCGTCAGGACCCTGATATCATTATGATCGGTGAGATTCGAGACGGTGAAACTGCTAATATCGCTGTTAAGGCATCTATTACAGGTCACTTGGTTATATCTACATTGCATACCAACTCTACATCGGCTTCGATTACTCGTCTAATCGATATGGGTGTTGAAGCTTACATCATTGGCGATGCAGTCGTTGGTATTATTGCTCAGCGTCTTGTTAGAAGGCTTTGTCCGAAGTGTAAGATTCCTCATGAGGCTACCGAGAGAGAAAAGGATATTCTTGGAGTGCCTCAGAGCGAAAACCTTATTATATATGAACCGGGTGGCTGCGAAGAATGTAATAAGGGTTACAAAGGACGTAAGGCTATATATGAAATTATGCCTATTACGTCAGGAATTCGTAAGATTCTACATCAAAAAGTAACGGCCTAAGAGATTCAGGAAGTTGCGGTTAAGGAAGGCATGAATACTCTTCGTATGGCAGGCGCCAGAAATGTAAGAGAAGGCGTTACTTCAATTGAAGAGATGGTAAGAGTTGATTACGATATGGATGAAGAAGTAAAATAATTTTTTAAAGTAAAGGTGGAATATTATGGATGAATTTGTGTACACTGCCGTTGGGCCTGACGGTAAAAAGAAAAAAGGGCATATTGAAGCTAAGACAAAAGAAATGGCGGTTGCCAATTTGAAACAGGAAAAACAGACTGTTTTGACTATTAATGAAGCAGGTGGCCTTGCAAAGAAAGTTAATTTTTCTTTTGGTAAAAAGGTTAAAGCTAGAGACTTCTCGGTTTTCTGCCACCAG
>JAEEQX010000009.1 GCA_016285575.1 Lachnospiraceae bacterium | reverse complement strand
GAACATATTCTTATATAACGAAGGCATCTCACCTGTTAAGGAGCCCTTCAAAAAGCTTGTACACCAGGGTATGATTCTTGGTGAGAATGGTATCAAGATGGGTAAGAGATTCCCTGAATTCGTTGTTAACCCTTCTGATATTGTTAGAGATTATGGCGCTGATACTCTTAGACTTTATGAGATGTTTATGGGACCTCTTGAGGTAAGCAAGCCTTGGAGTTCATCGGGTGTTGAAGGTGCTAGAAAATACATCAATAAGGTATGGAATTACTTTACTAATCCTGAGAATATCACGGATGCTACAGATGACAGATTAACTAAGGTATATCATCAGACTGTAAAGAAAGTTACATCTGATTTTGAGACGCTCGGTTTCAATACAGCTATCGCTCAGATGATGATCTTCATGAATGAGGCTGTTAAGGGAACTTGTCCTAAGGAATATGCTGAGGGATTCATCAAGATGCTCTCATGTATCTGCCCTCATGTAGGAGAAGAAATCTGGAGCATTCTTGGACATAACGATACTATAGCTTATGAGAAGTGGCCCACATTCGATGAAGCTGCTCTTAATGAGGATACTATCGAGATCGGTGTTCAGGTTAACGGTAAGGTTAAGGGTGTTGTAGAACTTCTTAAGACAGAAGATAAGGACACTGCGCTTGCTAAGGCTAAGGCTGTTGATGGTGTTGCTAAGGCTATCGAGGGTAAGACAGTAGTTAAAGAAATCTACGTACCTGCTAAGATTGTTAACATCGTTGTTAAGTAATTATTTAAATATAAAGCCAGACACTTCATTATGTGCCTGGCTTTTATTGTATTATTATAAATGTAAACAATAAAAAACTCATACACGTTAATGTATGAGTTTGTTAAAAAGGAGTTTTATTAGAGGTAAATGAAAAAGTTTTAAAATGCGTTCTTGTTGTTTACAATATTTATAATAAAATTCATATATTAATATCATTTGGCTAAATTGTATTATATTTGTTAACAAATTTTGAATAATTATGAACAAGGGGATTATATGGATTTACTGCTTTTGATACTTTCGATTTTGGATATTGCGCTAAAAGTCATATTTGTACTGGTTCTTATATTCTTTATTATCTATGGTTTTTTAACGATATTGAAGATGGATTCCATAGAATTGCATAATACATTTAATAATATACAAATGTGTATGAATATAATCTCGAATTATAGAATTTAAACTTGATATAGAATTACAGATACTTTAAAGGTGCCGTCTTCATGAGTAAATGTGGACGCACCTTTATATTTTTCTGCAATACTTCTAACTGAGCTTATTCCAATACCATCGCCTGAATGCTTAGTGGAACGAAAGATTCCGTTTTCGGACTCTGAAGGCTCGATCGCATAGTTATTCTTTACGACTAATGTTATTGAATCGCTTCCGTTAGGGTTTTCTGTATAAGCTGCATTAAGATTAATAAATCTGTCTTCCTTAACTTCTTTGCATGCGTGTGTAGCGTTCTCAAGTATATTTCCAAAGAGCACGGAGATATCTTTTTGATCAACAAATATATTCTTGGGGATATTTGCTTTTATTGAAAACTTAATATCGTTATTATGAGCTGTCTCTGAATAAAGAGCTAGGATTACATTAACAGTCTCGTTTTCACAACATACTAAGGGTGCATTAAGGAGATTTTTCTCTGTATACATATTTATGAGGTCATCAAGAGCTTCAAAATCCTTATTATCCCTTATCTGGGTTAGAAGAGCAGTGTAGTGTCGAAGATCGTGTCTAGTGCGTCTCATATTTTCCAGACGTTCGTTTAACCTGTCGTATTGTAGTCTTTGAATGGATAAAACATGGTTCTCCGCAAGAAGAGCCGTGTTTTTTTCATGCATCTTAACAGTCTTTATGATCATTCTGTATATCAATATGGATCCCGCATTGATGCATAATAAGAATAATGCATTAATAGGATTCATACGATTCTCATTTGAAGAAAGATTACCTGAATAGGAGACGTAATTCCAGATTAGGTAAAAGATAGCAGGAATAATCCATAGATAATGCCACATATATCCGCTTACTTTTTTGCTCTCGATATATTTGTCCGATGTTTCTTTTCCGGATTCATACATATCCTTGAATATAAGTAAATATATAAGTGGAGTGAAAATAATTATAAGAATTAATGTAATGATAAGATATGTGTAATGATATTTTAAAAGTGCAAGTTCAGGGAAGATAAGTCCTTCAAGGCACTTTGAGCATATAAGTACTGTCGTGCCAAGATTGGTTATTACTAAAACGGCAAAAATCAATTTGCCGAGATGGTCTTTTACTACCGCAAAAATGAATGCGACATGTATTACTGCCAATAATATATCTAATACGGGACTTGTGGAACCAAATAATATGACATTAAGCGGAAGAATAATCAATTGAGCGATTTCAGCAACAAAAAGAAGGAGAATGGTGATTTTCTTAGAGAATCTCCAGTGCCCTCTGAATGCATAGATTGCCAATACAAAATAAGGAAATGAATTTAAAAATGCATGTAATAGCACTTCCCATATAGTGAAATTTTGGACATTCTCTGCCATTTATATACTCCTAATACGTCAAAAATGCTGCTTCTAAGCGTTATCTTTTATAACTCTTGTATTTTACCATATTTATTCATTCAAGTTAATAATAAACAATTCGTGCATTAATTTTGACAATTCGTGCACATTTTGGTTATGAATTGTTATACTAGATTATGTTATTAAATGTACAGAAAAGGAAATAAAAATATGTTAATAGCTATATGTGATGACAGTAAAGTCGATGCTGAAAAGATTAGATTTTCTCTTATGGATATAACTGATGATCTTGAGATGAAGTATTTTCCGACCGGTGTTGAGCTTATAGACAGCGTGAAAAAAGGCAATGCGTACTCAATAATCTTTCAGGATATTTTCCTTGAAAATGAGAATGGTATGGATATAGCCAAAGCGGTTAAGGAATTATCACCTGAAACACAGATTATCTTTTGTACTACAAGCCTTGATTACGCGATTGACGCTTTTAAGGTTCAGGCAGTTGATTATCTGGTTAAGCCCTGTGAAGAAGCTGATATTGTAAAAGCTTTTGCAAGAGTGAGTTTAAGAATCACTTCCAAGAAATCCACACCGATAGTGATTAATTCCGGAAAAGAAATACAGATTTTCTATTCCAAAAACGTAATCAAAATCGAGAGTGATAAGCATTACACGATTATCTATACAGAGAGCGGTAAGAAAGAACGTGTACATGCCAACTTCTCGGATGTAGCGGATCTTTTTGGCAAAGATTATATAGAACTAAGAAGAGGACTGATTGTTAATCCTGATTATATTGATAAGATTAGCGGTTCAGTAGTTACTCTTACTGATGGAAGTACATATACACTTCCTAAGGCAAAAAAAGACAGTGTAACTGCAAAGTATATTGAATATATAACTGATAAAAAAACTTTTTAAAGGAGATTATCATGAAGAAAGGAAGAATTACAGCTTGTTTGCTTGCGGCAATTCTTTTGTTATCCGGATGCCAAGGTTCTAATCAGAAAGTTCCGAATAACGCAAACGATGTAACTGACAACACGGAATATCGTGTTGCAGACTTAACACCTGCTAATGATTATTATGGCTATATAAACGCTGAGACTCTTATGAGTCTTGAGCTTGAGCCGGGTAAGAATTATGCAGGTGTTACTATTGATATGTTGAATAAATCCAACGAACAGGTGGATGCAATAATCGATGAGATTGTTTCCAGTGACGTAGATTATCCCAAGGGAAGCAATGAGCAGATTATCAGAGATGCTTATAATCAGATGATTGCTTTTTATCAAGGAGATGAAGAACAAGATAAGATTGATGAAGCAATTGTTACCGGATTGATTGAGCGTACCAATGAAATCGAAAGTATGAACGAACTGATTGATTATTGGTGTGTATTAAGCAGGGATTATATGATTAATGCACCAATAGATGGCGGAGTTCAACAGGATGTATACGATTCATCACGCAATGTTCTTATTCTCAGTACTTTTGTTCCAATTGATATGGAAAAAATGCTTTCATCTTCGATTAATGCCGGAGTACAAAGAGATAATATTAAAGCAATTTTGTGTTTATCCGGAATGGATGAACCTACTGCAAGAGAAAAATCAAACAATATTATATTTATGTTTTCTTCCATTGCAGGTAAATGCGAATTTAAAGATGAAGATGAAGAGGATAAAAAAGATCATATTTCTTATTTTGTCTATTATTCAAAAGATGAAGTATCAAAGAATTTAAAAAATATATCATATGAAAAATTATGTCAGATGATGGGATTCGAAGATAAAATCCCGGATGAATTGAGCATACCTAATACTGATCAGGTTTATGCAATTGAGGAAACTTTTGATGACGAACATCTTCAGGAATGGAAAGATTGCACTATCATTCAGATATTAAGTGACACGACAGGTTTCTACCCTAAAAAATATAATTCAGCAGAATTCAATCCTCTTAAGGCAGACGAATATGCTAAGAAGACTTTGAAAACAGTAATGAAAGAAGAATTATCCGAAATTTATGCTTCAAAGTATGAAGATGAACGTAAGGTAAAACTGGCAACGGATATATGCAATGATTTAAAAGATGAATATTACAAACTTATAGATGAAGCAGACTGGATGAGCGATGAAGGAAAAGCTTATTGCAGAGAAAAACTTGATAATATGATCTTCTATATCGGAAGCCAGGAACATCATGAGATTGATGAGAGCGATGGAAATATAATTGGCGATACCATATATCAGACAGCACTTAATTATTCAAAAAGAACGAGAATAGAAAGCAAACAAGCTCTATTTGAGCCTGCTACTCGTAATGGATTTGAATCAATGCCTGCGATTACAGTAAATGCTTGTTATGTGCCTACAATGAATTGCATAGTTATTCCTACAGCATATATGGCTGATGAAAATCTTAATCTTAATGAATCTTATGAATGGAATTTAGGACATCTTGGATCTACTATCGGTCATGAAATTTCGCATGGTTTTGATTCATACGGAATCAAGTACGATAAATTGGGCAATTATGTTCCTGAAGCGATGCCTCAAGCTGATAGAGATGCATTTGAGGATCTCCAGGAAAAGGCAATTGAATACTATAATTCTTTTACATTTTTCGGATCTCATATAAACGGAAAAAATACACTCGGAGAAAATTTTGCTGATATTAGCGGTTTGCAGGCTTGCCTTGAAATAGCAAAAACTTCTGATAAACAGAAACTTGTACTAGAAGCTTATGCGGATAAATATTGCAATATTTATACTGACGAATGGCTTAAGAACCAAATTGCCGATAATGAGCATTCTCCTGATAATATCCGTGTTAATGCAGTTGTAGCATTATTTGATTGTTACTATGAAATATATGATGTAAAAGAAGGTGACCCTATGTATATTGCACCTGAAAACAGAATTAGGAGGTGGTAAGAATGTTACTTAAATATACACTTCGTAATATCTTTACCAAGAAAGGCCGCCTCGTAATTTTGATGTTTTGTATTATTGTGGCTTGTTTTGCAGGCGATCTTGCGTTGGACTTTTCCTCATCCATAAAAGATTCTATTAAGACAATGACTGCAGGCGACAGCGGAGATACTGATTATAGACTTATGTGTATAAGTTCGGTTGATGCGTTTGATGAGCACTCATTTGATGATTGCCCCGTACCCGTCAGATATGTTGGCGTATATTCTTTAACAAAAAGAGAAGAAAGCAGAAAAGAAGAGACATATTATGCTGTTATTACTGACAATGTAAAAGTAGTTTCTTTTTCTGACTTGGATGCAGCTCAAAAAATGGGATTATTCAAAAATGTTGAGATTCCTGAGATGGGAGAGATTGCAATCGGGTCGAGATATGCCAAGAAGTTTGGATATGAGGTTGGCGATACAATTGTTTTATACAATATTGATAATGATGAAGTTCCTCTTAAGGTTTCCTCAATATTCAATGAAAATGTATATTTAGGCGGTACGAATGCAGCGCTTTACGCACTCATCAATTTTGATCAATATGAAGCTATTAATGGTGAGGCTCCTATTCGTAACTGTTATCTTCAACTAGTAAAAAAAGATACTAATGATGAATTTGATGCATATATGGATCAAAAGCATCGTGGTGTAACAAGATTTAATGTTCATGAAGATAAGAGTTATGAAAAATATCTTGAAAACTATGTTTCATTTATTTATTTGATTTTTGTCCTTGTATTTATACTTGTTATATTTGTTACCGTAAGTTTCACTGAGAAGATAATTACAGAGCGAATGAGTGTAATAGGTACTCTTCGAAGTATCGGTATGTCTATGTATAAGACTACATTCATACTGCTTTTTGAAAACATTTTATACGGTCTTTCAGGAAGCTTGATAGCAATGATTATATATATTGCATTTCGACTTTTCCTAAGAATTGTTGCATCTAGTGCTACAGGTGGAATGCTCCCTCCGAATCCTATTAAGCTTTTACTGGTTGTTTTAGCTGCGGTAGCTATCGAGGTTCTTATTCCTTTGAAAGATGTAATGCTTGCTGTTAAGACTTCGATTCGAGATATTATCTTTGAATCAAGAGATTCGGAATACAGAATAAATTATCCTTCTACGATTATTGGTTTTATATCCGCAATTGCAGGTATTGTATTAGGACTCATTACTGAAAATATTATAGTTTCGATATTAGCTTTGCTTCTGATAATCTTCGGCGGAGGTTTGTTTATTAGATTCCTGGTTCGCAAGATTACTTGGAGCCTTTCAAACGTATTTGAAAAAAAGAATATGCCTGTTGCTGAACTGGCAGCCAAAGAATGCGGATCCAAAAAACCTAATTCAGGAAATGCCATTTTGGCAGTATCTACCATATGTGCTACGACAGCGATATTTGTAGCAGGCTCGACTTTTGTCAGTGGTATAAATTTTGATATTTATAATGCAGATATTGTCATATCTGACACAGGATACAAAGAAAACAAATATGAATATCTGAAAGAATTGCCCGGAGTTAAATCTTTGGAATTTCTGTATTGTTATCCCGACACTGTACGAATGCTCGGTGAAGAGTACATGGTTATGGTCTGGAGCAATCCTGATGGCGATTCATATATGCCTTTTAAGGACAATGTAAAAGATCTTGAAAAAGATGAAATAATTTTAGATATGACTTCTGCGCGTCATGCAAAAGCAAAAGAAGGAGATACGATTAAGTTAGTTTTCCATGCTAACAGTATATTCCCAGTTGAAAAGGAAGTTCGTGTTAAACAGATTGTAAAAATAAATATGTTCGATATGACAGGAAAAGTTATTCTTTCCAAAGAACTATATAAAGAAATGTTTCCTAGGGAAGTCAGTACAATTGCTGTCAAAAGTGATGATGTAGAAGCAAGCAAGACAGCAATATCGGATGCTTTGACCGGCGAAGAAGGAGTACAGGATTTAGCTGAAATAAAAGAAGAAGACAGAAGAGAAAAAACAAAAGTAATTTTTGGTATTTTAGCTGCAATAGCTGCAGCTGTTGCCCTCACAATAATCGGTATATCCGGTAACCAGGTAATTGGATTCATCGGACGTAAAAAAGAATATGCTATGCTTCATTCTTGTGCATGCGATCAGGCATCCATTATAAAAATGATATGGATTGAGAATGCATTGCTTTTCGGAGTATCTGTATTTGTTGCCGGTTTGCTCAGTTTTCCTGTAATTATGATTATAAATCATGTATTTGTAATCGCTGAGATGGGTATATATGCTACGCCTCCATACGGCTTGATTATCATAAGCTTAATTGTTTTATGGGGCATTACGATGCTTACGGCTCTTTCACCAATTAAGAGCTTAAAGAAGATGAACACAGCAACTGAAATGAAGTACGAATAATGGAGGATAATATGTCAGAAATTAATAATATCAATAATGATGTAATTCTTAGAGTAGAGAATGTAAGCAAGACATTTGGCACAGGTGAAGCAACCAACCATGTACTTACTGATGTTTCTCTTGAGATTAAAAGAGGTGAATTTGCATCTCTTATGGGTGCTTCGGGTAGCGGTAAGTCAACTCTTTTATACCTTATCGGTGGACTTGATACTGAATACGACGGAAATATCTATATTGCAGGCCAGAAGATGACAGGTATGCATGAAAAAGAGATGAGTGCACTTCGTCTTCAAAAGATTGGTTTTGTATTCCAGTTTTATAACCTTATTCATAACCTTACTGTTGAAGAAAATATATTATTGCCTATTAAGATGGCCGGAAAGAAAGTTCCCGGCTACAAAGAAAAACTTGATGAAATCCTTGAGATAACGGGACTTACAGAAAAAAGAGATGCCAAGCCTGCGCAGCTTTCAGGTGGTCAGCAACAGCGTGTATCCATTGCAAGAGCAGTTCTTTCAGAACCGGAATTATTGCTTGCTGACGAGCCTACAGGTAACTTGGACTCTAAATCTACAGAGGAGATTATGAACCTTTTCAAGCGTATCAACAAAGAAAAGGGAATCACATATCTTCAGGTTACTCACTCTGAAGAGACTGCCAAGATTGGTGACAGAATTATTCGCCTCGACAGCGGAAAACTCGTCGGCTAATATGAGTCATTTAGATAATCTATGGCTCAAAAGGGGATATATATAAATGGATAATAAGAAACGCAAAAATAAGAAAAAAGTAATACTTATTATAGTTCTTGCTTTAATAATGATTCCTATAATAATTGCAGGTGTTTTAGCTATAAAAGTATATAATATGGGTTTTGCTCATAATAAAGAAAGAATAGCTGAGTTCAAAGCTCTTGACGGTGTTATTGAAGTTAAGGAAATGTGGACTATGCCTATGTACCCATTTACGGAAAAGTACATGATAACCTTTGAACAACCACTTGATTGGGCAGATCCTTCAAAAGGTACATTTCCTCAAAGAGTTGAAGTTTTCATAAACAGTAATCCAAGAATTACAGTAATGGAAACAGAAGGATACTGTTTAAATGACCAAAGGAGCAAATTTGCAGATATTATAAATCCTCCTCAGGAAACTGTAGCTATGTTCGATGGTAATTATGTTGATGTTGAGCAGCGTTTTTTTGGAGAATCAAGACCTAAGGATTTAAGTAATGAGGGAACGAAGTATTGGGAATATTTGACATCCGAGAATTCTGCCGGCGATTATCATAAGATTTACACTGAACTCAGTAAAGTGCTCTCAGATAAATGGATTGCAGAGGGAACCAGCCGTGGCGGTCTTATGTGCAATGTATACGGATATTATTATCCTGATGATATGTACGTATATGTTCCATATGTAGCTCCTTGTTCTGACGGAATGGATGATGATCGTTTTTATTCATTTGTTAATACAGAAGCGGGTGAAACTGCACTTGGTGAAGAGGAAGCAAAAAGACAAAGAAAACTTGTTTTAGATTTTCAGGTAGAAGCAATGAGATATAAAAGCGATTTGCTTCCTAAGTTTAAGAAAGAACTCAAAAAGCAATCTTACGTAGACGGAGTATCTGAATGTGTTTTATATGATATGGTCGTTTTGGATGCAGGAGTTCAATTTTGGCAGTACGCGCATGATATCAATCAAATAACTCAGGTTCTTGATATGCCTGCTAATACAAAAAAAGAGATTAAGGCTAAACAAAAGGCTGTATATAAACTCCTCTTAAGTCTCCAAAAGCCTGAAGATTGGGCGACTGATTTCATAGCTTTCCCTTATTATGTTGGAACGGCAAAAGAGTATGGTCAATATCATTATGATTTCTCGTATCTTCGCGAAGCACTTGAAGATGAAGGAATAGGGGATACATTATCCGTTACTGAAGAGATGGAAAATGATTTCCTTAAGAATCTGGTGTTTAACGAAGAACAGAGAAAAGTATTTGTGTATGACCCAAGTTTCAGACAAGCTTTGATTGAATCAATGTCTACAACTCATGCAAAACATATGATGATTGTAGGTGGTACAGATCCTTGGAGAAGCGTAGCCATACAACCAGAGGATTACGAAAACGAAAACATAAAGTATTATATAAATCCGAATTATCCCCATACATCTAAAATGAACAACCTTCCTGATGATATGAGGAAAGAATCTTTTGAGACTATGGGTGAGTGGCTCGATGAAGAAGTAATTACGGAGTCTAAATTCTTTATTAAGTAGATAAGTTTGATAGTTTCTCGAAAAGGAGAACATGATGAAAAAATTATATGATTTATCAAAAAAATACCCATTACTTGTTGGCATAGTTGGATTACTGGTAATATATTGTTCTTTTTGTAATGTTCCGGCTGATTCTAATCCGGATAGTTATAAAGAGGCAGTATTAAGAATCGTTCTTACTATTGCTTGTACAGGATTCATTGCTCTTATATCAGGAGACAAGATTCTTGTAAATAGCAGTAATAAAACAGGAAAAGGAATACTAATGGGAATTCCAATTATCATGATTAACGGAATTTTTACAATCCCAATGTTTTTCTTTAAATTATTTGATTCTACACCTTTAGTAGATGGATGGTATATAAAAATCTTATTATTGGCATTTTATTATTTGTCTGTAGGTTTTTTTGAGGAAACATTGTTTAGGCCGATGATTAACGATGCTATTTTATATCAATTTAGAGATAAAAAAGGTGTGTTTGTTGCAATTGCATTAGTCTCTTCCTTTTCTTTCGGTATTGTCCATGTTTGGGGCTCGGATATACATAATATGGTTATGTTTATCCAAGCTTCACTTAAAACAATATCGAGTGCTATGGCTGGCTTCCTCTTATTGACTGTGTATTGGAGAACAAGAAATATTGTCGCTTGTGCAATTATCCATGGTCTCTGTGATTTTGTTGTTATATTCTCTTTAGACATATTCAAAAGTAATGCTGTTGCGACGAATTATGTGATGGAGGGAACAACAGAATTAGGCAATTTGACTGTGAATATGGGTGTTGCCCAGAGCTTTACATATGTAATTCAAATTGTCCTATCAATTATTGCTTTTCTTATAATGTTTAAGGGAATTAAGAAAATAGATTTTAAGAAAATTCGAGAAGAATGGTAATATGAAAAAGAAGAGTTCATTTAAAAAAATAATAGCAATTGTACTTGGTTTGTTATTAGTACTTGGAATTGTTCTGTTTAAACCTGTTACGGATATAATTAAGGCTGCCACTTTCGACAGACCTATTAAAACATATAAATATGAATATCAAGATATAACTCTGTCTAATGAGCAGATGCTTGAAGATTTTGATTATCTTTTTGATGTTTCAGTTACTAATTGTTTGAATAAAAAGTATGCAGAGCAATATTATAAAGTCGATTATGATGAATTATACGATACTTTTAAAAAGAGGATTGAAAACTGTCAAGACGAATATGAATTTGTTGCAACAATGATTGCTTTCGATGCTAAACTTCCGGGTAGTCATTCATATGTAAGACCTCCCATGAATGAAAACTTTTTTGCAATAGAGTCATTATTAACCAAGAATCTTGATAAAGATGCTGTAGCTGTCAATTATTCATTATGCTATAAATTTGAAGATCGAATGAAAGAATACGATCAGAAACAAATTAACGCACAATACTTTGATGGAGATTATGTTTTCAGAGAATATGATAATGAATATTTTGAAAGTATAGATGGCCTTAAAAATGCAAAACTGGTCAGTTTAAATGGAAAGCCCGTAAAAGATGTAATTAAAGATATTGATACACTTTTACATTGGAAATATGATTATTCTAATGATTCAGTATTTGTTGAGAGGATTTTCTTTAATGACGGAATAGGTGAAAAGTACGAAGCGGAAATAGAATTAGAAGACGGAACAATTATTAAGAAAGAGCTTTATGTTTCTGCTGAGTATAATATGGCATATATTTATAGACATCACTTTTTCCCTTCAAATAACATCGTTGAGGGAAATGACTCTGAAAACAATAATACAAGCGATGTGGAAAAATCTTATTTTATTGATACTGACTCGGATCGGAAATTAGTATATTTTAGATCGACTGTATGTGCCAGCAATGAAACTAATGAAGTTAAGACAGAATTGACTAATGCTCTCGAGTCAGTAGATGCGGATTATGTGATTTTGGATTTTAGAAGCAATTCTGGCGGAGATTTTAATTATGTTACATCCGGAGTATTACCTGCAGTATTGAATCACGATGCCGGTCATTTCAATTATACAATTCATCCCGATAAAGAATTTGCTAAGGATTTTTATCATAATACGTATTTTCGTTTCTTTAGACATATGAGAAAAGCGGGACAATATATCGAAACCAGGGAAAACTTTACGGTAAAAGGTGAAGCGAAGAAAGAATATAAGATTTATGCTTTAATAGACCATACAACTTTTTCTTCGGGAGATATATTTGCATATATAGCTAAACAGGATGGTATTACTCTAATCGGTCAAAATACAGGCGGCGAGGGAGTATCGGGACAAATATTACAACATTATTTGCCTAACAGTAAGTTAATATTTGCTTATGTTGATGGAGTAAATGAAGTTTATCCTGAAGACAATTATGTTGGAACAACACCTGATTATTACATTGAATCCAACTGGGATACTATTATTACTACAAATGCTATGTTTAGCAATATGGATGGAATAGATCGTGGAACTATAGAGAATCGTGCTAAATGGGATCCAGGCGTTATAAAAGTACTTGAATTAATTGAATAAGTTGAAAATACTGTATTAATAACTTTAATTAATTATTTTAAAGACCTGATGAGTGATGACTCGTCCGGTCTTTTTATGTTAAAATATATAAGATATATCCTTTATCGTAGCGATTGAAGGCAATCAGATAGAAATAACTATTTAAATTCATTTTGCGGAGGTGTATCTCTTGAAGATTATTAAGAAAAGTGAACCTGAAGAAATAGTAGGCAACTTTATTGATGAAGCATTTACAGAATTTTCAAAGGCCAGTGATGTAGCACTTAATTATGAAGATTACTGGTTTGTAGCAGAAGACGATTCGGGTGAGATAATCGGAACAATTACAGGTCGTGCTTATTATAACGAAGTACATATCGGTGATTTGATTATAGATAAAAGATTCAGGAGACAAAATATCGGTACTAAGCTTGTAAGAGCAGTAGAAGAAGAGTACAGGAACAAGGGATTCGAAAAAATCACATTGACTACTTTTGGATTTCAGGCTCCTGAATTTTATAAAAAGCTTGGATATACCTTGGAATTTGTTCGTGAGGATAAGAATCCGAAATTATCTAAATATTTTTATTGTAAGATGTTTTAATTATATTGATGGGGTAATTATGAAGAAGATAACTGATTTGGAAAAGTTCTTGTCAGAGCATAAAATATACAGATTTAATTGCAATGCAGATCAAGGTTTCAGCTTTTTTATAGACGGAGTAAGCTATAAATTAGATCCGCTTTATGCAGGAAGCAGTGGTATGGCAAGGAATTATCCTTCCGGATATGAAGTATATCGTAAGAAAATGGGCGAAGAGAGAGAATTCTTGTTTGAGTATTTTGATTTTGGTGATTCACCCAATGCCCTTCTTTATGATGAAATAGTGAAGAAGTTAAAAATAGAAAACCCTGATTATAAAGTTGAAACGCATTTTCCGTATATTATCTGGAAGATGATTGAAAGAATGGAAGAATGATGGAAGATAAAAAGAAGAAAAAAAGTATTTGGCCGACTGTTCTCTTATGATTTAGATATATTTTTTTGCGATACTGTATTTCTGACACAGTATCGCTTTTTTATATATATGATTAGCCTATATAATGGGCTTGTAAGAAGTGTACTCCACAATTGTGTCAATATATAGAGATTTCTCTTGAATTATCCACGAGATATAGTAAAATATATATGTATGATTATGCAAGGTGGGATAGTATGGACTCAAAGTGGGTTGTAGAAGGACAACGCGCCCGTGACAGAATTGAATACGAATCCTTTTTGAGAGATGCCAAGAAGATAGATGCTATCCGTAAGAAAGTTGATTTTAACGACTTTTCAGAGGTTGAGAAGCTTTATTCATCCATATGCACCCAGAGTATTAAGTTCGAATCCAAGATTGGCTTTGATTTTGAGGATGAAGTAACTGAATTATACGAGAATCTTAAGATTATCAATGCCTCTAAAGCAACTAAAAAGAAGCCTTCCAAGCCTGCTAAGGAATCTAGGAAGGTTATAAAAGAAAAGAATTCCGCTAATCAAAAGTCCAATAGAAATTCTGACAGGCAGGAAATACTTAATCGAGAAGAGTTCGAAGACGAGGACTATGATTATAGGTCCAGAAGTGACAGATATTCCCGTCGAAGCCTCGAAGATGAAGAGGAAGAATTATACGGAGATTACATAAAAAATCACCAAAGGGTTGAGATTAGGGACGAAAATGTCGATAAAGAATTAGTGGATTACTATATCGAGAAGCAAAGAAAGAACAAAGTTCTTCTCAGATACGGTATCGTTGGCATATGTGCTTTAGTTGTAATTGCCTCGTTTGTTGTTGTATTAGTCAAGGTGATTGCTGACAAAAACAACGAGAGATTACTTCGAGAAATCGAAGAAGCCAACAAAGATAATGCTTTTATCTTTACAACTATTAAACCGGGAAACAAGGTATCAAGAACAGGTAGCGAGACTATGGAAGTCGGAGATACCACAGTTACTTTTGATACATATGTAATTCCTGACATCCTTGAAAAGTATAAGAATACTCACGATCAGAACAATGATTTGATTGGTTGGATTAAGATAAACGATACGAATATTGATTATCCTGTAGTTCAGGGAGAAGATAATTCATATTATCTTACTCATAACTTCAAGGGAAAAAGTGATCCTAATGGATGTATATTCGTAGACTTTAACTGCAACGTATATCCGAGAAGCAAGAACATAATTTTATATGGACATCATATGAAGTCAGGTAGAATGTTTGCCAATCTTGAGAAGTACGACAGTTATGACTTTTATCAAAAGCACAAGACTTTTCTTTTTGATACGATTTATGAAGAAGCTCTCTATGAGGTGGTTTTCGTATTTAGAGATTATGTGCATACATCCGATGATACGAGTTTTAAGTATTACGAATTCGTGGATGTTACAAGTGAAACTGAGTTTGACTCATATATGAGTGAACTTAAGAATAAATCATTATACGACACTAACGTTGATGTTAACTTCAATGACGAATTGCTTACATTATCAACCTGTGATTATGTACAGGCTAATGGTAGATTCGTTGTAATGGCTAAGAAAATAAAGTGATTTCGGAGGAAAAATGATGAGCAAGCCGAAGAGAAGGTTATCTAGAAGATTTAAATTGACGCTCGGTATTACCACAGCGTGTTTATTTCTTATATCAGCCGTTATAGTAGCGCTACTTCCTCAAAAGGGCGCTAAGGCTTATACACCTACAGGTACTCCTAAGGTATATCTTTCTGATGCGGATAATAATGTTCCTACTATTAAATCCACAGATAAGATATATACAACAGGTGACGGTCTGTTCCAGTTCGCATATATTACCAAGGAATCCGGTGCCAATAAGGTAGCGGTTATCTGTGGTTACGACTTCGAACGTTCACTTAGTGGTGGTAATCTTGAGATTCCCGAGACAGTAGATGCTTATCTTAAGTATACAGATACTCAGGGTACTGAAGGTGGTTACGTCGCAGTGTCCATGAGTAACGAACCTCTCTATTATCCTACATATAAGACAATTCAGGTATATGAACCTGTATTGGATAGCAATGGTAATAAGATTCCCTTATTTGAAGAAGACGGAACAACTCCCGTATGGGAAAAAGACGACCAGGGTAATTATGTATTAGATAATCAAGGTCAAAAAGTTCAAGCAGTTAAAAAAGAATTAGTTGAAAAGGAAGTTATCGATACATATCTTCCTTGTTATTATTCGACTATTGATAAGTGGTCAAAAGATAAAGACGGTAATGAGAGACAGCCTGATAATTTCTACTATAAAGATTCAGCAGGTGAGTATCAGCTTACTCAGGATGATGTTCATAAGAGAATGGTTGGCGCTCTAGTTAACTATATAGCTAACCAGAATGTTAAAAAGACTGATGATGGTTGGGAACTTAATACCGCTGATTCAGAAGGTATTTTCTCCAAGGCTCAAAACATTGTTAATCTTACATTCTCTAACCAGATACTTGGTATTGGTAACTATGCATTTAAGAATTGTTCCAACCTTAGAAGTGTAACATTTGGTGATGGTATCAATACTCTTGGTAACTATGCATTTGCAGAGTGCCACAACTTAAGAACAGTTAATATGCCTTCCAATGCTTCAATCAGCATTATCGGTGAAAAAGCATTCTATAATTGCCAGGGCCTTGAAGAATTCTCAATGCCCGTTGGTGTTGCTAAAGTAGGTGATTCATGCTTCGAAGGATGCGAGGGTATGAAGCACTGTTATCTTGTTGCTACTGAAAATGGGTCCGCTCTTAATATGAACCTTACCGAGATGGGACGTAATGTATTCAAGGGCTGTAAATCGCTTGAAGAACTTGAGTTCCCTTCACAATACAATGAGGATCAGGATGTAGCTTGGTTCTATGGATGTACAGCTCTTAAGCATATTACTATTCCTAATAGAAATATGACTATTAAGGATGGCTTAACTATAGTTGATCCTTCTTCTTCGGTTGCTTTTTCATTCACGGATTTCCAGAATATGCTTCCTGAAGAGTTCTATCTTGAAGGTGTTAAGGACGAGAAGCTTCACAAGACCTCAACCGCTAACTCTTTTGCGTTCAAGTATCTTGGTGAAGAAAGATACGAAAAAGTATATAACGTTAACTCTACTGAGGATGGTACAGGTGCTATCGTATACCAGGTTGATGACAATAACGAATTGGTATACTTCCATATGGATGATACTGTTAAGAAGGTTTCAATCCCTGCTAAGATTGGACCTTATGGTATTACCAAGATTGGTTCTGATTCGTTCTCTAACAAGTGTAATATTACTTTAGTTGAGATTCCTTCAACAATTACTGAGATTGATGCAGGTGCATTCAAGGGATGTCACAATCTTAAGAATGTAATATTCAAGGAGCCCATCAATATCTCTTATATTGGCGATGGCGCTTTTGATACTCAGGTTGTAAATCCTACAATATGTCAGCATACCAAGGCTCAGCTTGGAGATAATCCTACACTTACATTTACAGGCGTTGCAAAAGCAGGTTCTGCACCTTTTGATTATGCAATGGATCCTGACAACAATATTAATGCAGGCGATCAGACATTATCATATATTACATTCTATACCGGATGGCCTACAAACCAGGAGATTAGATACAATCCTGATAAGAAGACTAATGAAGTTGTAAAAGTTCCTACTAAGACTTCACTTGCTACGATGACTAAGGATGCTTATCCTGCACTTACCAATGAACAATTACAGGCTGCTCATGAAGTAGGTTCAGGATCTAAGAATCTTGATCAATACAATCAGAACGAGAGAGATGCTCTTAATGCAGTTCTTAACGTTGAATTATCAGATGGCGTTACAGGTATTAAAGAAGGTCTGTTCTCAGGGAAAGCTGCAGATGGTAATGCTGCTCCCGGTATGACTAAGAATACCGATGTTTGGACAGTAACCACCAATGCTGTAAAAGAAATAGAGCCTTACGCATTTGCTGAAATGGATACTCTTAAGGGAGTTGATCTTGCGGATGGTTGTGAGAAACTCGGCGATTTTGCTTTCAAGGATTGTGATAACTTAACTTCTGTTGAAGTATGCAATGATTTACAGGAATTCGGTGAGAGACCTTTCTTGGATTGCGATAAGCTTACTGATGTAGATTTTGAAGATGGTGGCAATTTCGTATGCGATAAGGCTATTATTTACGGTACTGTAAACGGTGCTAAAGATAGCTTACTTGAAGTATTACAGACAAGAGGCGGCCTTGCTGAATCAGGTGCAGTTAACTCTGCGGAACTTGCAGGTGTTAAGACTATAGCTCCCAGAGCATTTATGGATTGTGATGAAGTACTTAGTGTTGATATGAGCGAGAGTGCTATTACATCAATTCCAGAGAGTTGCTTTGAAGATACTGATAATCTTTATAGTGTAGTTGTTAAGGATGGTACCAAGAATATTGGACCTTATGCTTTCAAGAACTCGGGTATTAGATATCTCGAGATTCCTACAAGTACCAATATTATTAAGGAATCTGCTTTTGAAGGTGATAATCAGAAGATTACATTCTACTGTGAAGAAGATTCACCCGCTGCAGATTTTGCCAAGGATTATCCTAATATTATTGTTCAGGATAAGCCCATTCAGTTCCATGTATATTTCTATGATGAGGATGGTAAGACATTACTTGATACTCAGATAGTTAATGCCGGTTCTGATGCTAAGACAGAGGTTACACCTACTAAGTCAGGATATACATTCGAGGGATGGTTCCCTGAACCTAAGGGTATTCTTCAGGATACCAATGTATATGCTAAGTACACAGCTAATCAGGCTGCTGAATATACAGTTAAGTTCCTTGATTATGATGATACTGTATTATCTACTCAGAAGGTAAAAGCAGGAGAGGATGCTATTGATATCAAGTCTCCTACAAGAGATGGATACAAGTTTACAGGTTGGCGTCCTGCTATTACCAATATCCAGAAAGATACTGATGTATATGCTCAGTACGAGAAGGAAGAGTCCAACAATAACAATAATAATAACAATAACGGCAATAACGGTAATAACGGTAATAACGGCAACAATAATAACGGAAACAACGGCAATAATGGCAATAACGGAAACGCAACTCTTTATACAGTTACTGTAGAAGGTGGTTCGGGTTCCGGAAGCTACGTTCAAGGCGCAAGCGTTATCATTACAGCCAATAATCCCGAGAGCGGCAAAGTATTCGACAAGTGGACTACAGAAGATGGTGTAACTCTTCTTAAGGAAACCATGGCTGCAACATACTTTACAATGCCTGCTAAGAACGTAACCATTAAGGCAGTTTATAAAGAAGATACTAGCAAAAAGAATAGTAATAACAATTCAAGCAATAACGGCGGATCCAATAATAATTCCGGTACTGTAACGCCTAATACTACAGTATCACTTACCAAGACAGGATTCTCCAACAATGGTGTAGCATCTGCATCGGTTACAGGTTCATCCGATAACTTCGTGCTTAAGATTACTGATTCTTCAGCTGCTAAGGCTGAAGTAGAAGATGCACTTCTAGCTAAGTACGATTCACTTGATAATATCAAGTATGTAGCGATGGATATATCACTTTACAATGCTACAGGTACTGCTAAGATTGAGAACACATCCGATCTTAAGGTTAATGTTACACTTCCTATTCCTGATGATTTGGTTCCTTACGCAGGTAACAATAAGGTTGCATATGTAGTTAACGGTAAGCTTGTTGATCTTAATCCTAAGTTCACAACAATTAATGGAGTGCCTTGCATTCAGTTCGTTGCACCTCACTTCTCACCTTATACTATATATGTTGATACATCAAACTTATCATCATCAGTTAACTACTCACCGACATCCACACCTAAGACAGGTGACGGACTTGCAGTAAAGTGGTATGTAAGTATCGGATTGTTCGCTATGTCACTTCTTTTCTTCGCACTTTGCATTCCTACAGGGATTAAGAAGAAGGCAGATTAAACTATGAAAAAGAGTACAGTAATTATCGCTATAATTGCATCATTAGTGCTCGTATCGCTTATTTTCGCTACTTCCTCGATCATTAGAGGAAGAGCGGAAGTCATAAGCGATGATTTTCAGATGGATAAAAATACACTTGTTAAGTATCTTGGTGCAGATGAATCCTGTGTACTTCCTTCAAGTTGTAAAAAAGTAGCATCTGCTGCTTTTGAAGGCAATGACAATGTTAAGAGAGTCATTCTTCCTGATGGCCTTGAAGAAATCGAATACAATGCTTTTGCTGAGATGAGTTCTCTCGAGAGAATTGTTATTCCCGATAAGGTTAAAAGAATTGGCGCATCTGCATTTGCCAATTGCGAAAATCTTAATTATGTCTATATCGGAACCGAGACTTCTGAAATCGGTTCTTGTATATTTGCTGGTTGCGAAAAACTTGCAAGTGTTGATGTAAGTGAAAACAACAAGTATATGACTTGTGTTGACGGTGTTCTCTTTTCAGCGGATAGAAGCGTAGTATACGAGATGCTTCCCGGCAGAGAGAAGAACTTCTTTGTATTCCCTGATACAGTATCTGCTATATCTCCCTATGCATTCTGGGGTTGCAATAATCTCGAGTATGTCAATGTATCGGATAAGGTTGAAGTAATTCCTCCTTATGCTTTTTCGGGTGCAACCAATCTTAAGAGTGTTACATTATCATTTAATACCAAGCAGATAGCTCAGAAGGCATTCGAGAACTGCTCATCTCTTGAACAGCTCTATATTCCTGATTCTGTTGAAAAGATTAATGATTCTGCATTCGATGGATGCACAAATCTTAATATACTTACATCTCAGCTATCATTTGCGGAAAAGTATGCTACAGAAAAAGAGATAGAAGTTATTTATGAGCCAAAGTATGACTTATCCAAGGCTAATCAGCTTAGAGAAAACTATGCCAAGGAAGTAGCTGAAAAAGCTAAGAAGGAAAGAGAAGAGGCTGAAAAGGAAGCCGAAGCTTATTTTGATATAAGTAAGGATGATTCGTTAGGTGCTGCAATAGTTGTTAATGGTCAGGCAGTAGTTTTGATGGATCCTTCAAAGATGAAGCTTGAAACTCCCGGAAATGATAATCAGGCAACTGATTTTAATAAGATTTTATCGGACAATCTTGAAAATAACGCTATTCCCGATAATCTCTTTTATCTTAAAGCGGATATCCATGAGATAAATATCCCTGAAAATACCAAGTATATTGGCAAGTTCGCATTTGCAAGAAGCGGACTTAAGAAGGTTACAATACCTAAAAACGTCAAGTCCATCGGATTCGGCGCATTTTATCATTGCGATGACCTCGAAGAGGTTGTAATTCCTGATACTGTTGAGACTATTGAGCCCCAGGCGTTTGAGAAAACAGCTTGGCTTGAGAAGTGGTATCAGGAGAGTGAAGATGATTATCTTATTGTCGGTGACGGCATTCTTATAGCATATAAAGGCAAAAAAGAAGATTATGTAAGACCTGAAAATGTGAAATCTGTCTCTTGCGATATTGAATAGATTAAACTATAATAGACAAGGTTTGTTATAGTTTTATCGAAGAAGGTAATGATATGAGCAATTTAGAGATGGATAATGAGAATTTTCAGAATCGTCCTGTTTCATTAAATCCCAGAAACAATCTCCTTGAGATCGAAGAGCATATGTATATTCTTGAAGATGTTGAGAAACCCAACGTCTTTAGAAACATGTTCCCTTATTCAGAAGTTCCCAAGATTCCTTTTAATGACAGAATAGTTCCTCACAATATGCCTAAGGAAATCTGGATTACCGATACCACATTCAGAGATGGTCAGCAGTCCAGAGCACCTTACTCAACAGAGCAGATTGTGACTATATATGATTATCTTCACAGACTCGGCGGTCCTAACGGTATGATCCGTGCGAGTGAATTCTTTTTATACTCTAAAAAAGATAGAGATGCTGTTATCAAGTGTATGGAACGTGGATACAAGTTCCCTGAAGTAACAAGCTGGATTAGAGCATCTGAAAAAGACTTCCAATTAGTAAAAGAAATCGGTATGAAGGAAACTGGTATCCTCGTTTCTTGTTCCGATTATCATATATTCTTAAAGCTTAAGATGACCAGACGTCAGGCTCTTGACCATTATCTTTCAATTATTCGTCAATGCCTTGATTGTGGCATATCACCCAGATGTCATCTTGAGGATATCACACGTTCAGATATCTACGGCTTCGTGGTTCCTTTTGCCATGGAACTTATGAAACTTATGGATGAATACAAGATTCCCATTAAGATTCGTCTTTGCGATACAATGGGTTATGGTGTTAACTTCCCCGGTGCGGTTATCCCTCGTAGTGTACAGGGTACCATCTATGCACTCCATGTTAACGCAGGTGTTCCTCATGAATTACTTGAGTGGCACGGACACAATGACTTTTATAAGGCTGTTGCCAATTCGACAACTGCTTGGTTATATGGTTGTTCAGGTATCAATACATCACTCTTTGGTATTGGTGAGAGAACAGGTAATACACCTCTCGAGGCTATGGTATTCGAGTACGCTCAGTTAAAGGGCGATCTCAATGGTATGGATACTACTGTTATTACAGAGCTTGCTGAATACTACGAGAAGGAGATTGGATATCATATTCCTCCCATGACTCCTTTTGTTGGCAAGAACTTCAATGTAACCAGAGCCGGCATTCATGCTGACGGATTACTTAAGAATGAAGAGATTTATTCAATCTTTGATACAGATAAATTCCTTAACAGACCTGTAATGTGTGCGATTTCCAATACTTCAGGTCTTGCAGGTATTGCGCATTGGATTAACCATCATTATCATCTTAAGGGTGATTCCGAACTTGATAAGAAGGATGATCTTGTAATTAAGTTAAAAGAATGGGTTGATAAGCAATACGAAGAAGGCAGAGTTACTGTACTTACTGATAACGAACTTGAAAATCAGATTAATGTTATCTGCGAAGAATACGGTATGCCTATGTTTATATAATTGTAAATTCAATACATAAAAATTTGTGAGGTATATATATGGATTATCAAAGTATAGGTTATATATTTCTTTTTGTCAGATTGGCTGTATTCGTTTTAATTGTTGCTGCAATCATTGTTTTTGGTGTGCTTCTTATTAAAGCAGCAAAAAAGAGAAGAGAAAAGAGAGCTGAAGCAATTCATCAGTTATTCAATCCTGACGAAGATAAAGATACTGTTAATATCAGTTTGGATAATTCGAATGATAATTCGAATTCGGGTGACTTTAAACTTTAAAAAAATTTTTGTAACTTATATTCCTTAGCATAAAGCAGAATCTTACAGAGGTGAATATGGAAAAAATCAAAATGATAACTCCGCTCGTAGAGATGGACGGCGATGAAATGACCAGAATTTTATGGAAGATGATTAAGGATGAACTTCTTCTTCCCTATATTGACTTAAAGACAGAATATTATGATCTTGGACTTGAACACAGAAATGAAACTGACGATCAGGTTACTGTTGATTCTGCCAATGCTACCAAGAAGTACGGGGTAGCAGTTAAGTGTGCAACCATTACTCCCAACGCTGCAAGAGTTGAAGAGTATAATCTTAAGGAAATGTGGAAGTCTCCCAATGGTACTATCCGTGCAATGCTTGACGGAACAGTGTTCAGAGCACCTATTATCGTAAAAGGAATCGAGCCTTGCGTTAAGAATTGGGAGAAGCCCATTACACTTGCTCGTCATGCATACGGCGATGTATACAAGAATACTGAGATGAAGATTCCCGGACCCGGAAAGGCTGAACTCGTATTTACTGATGAGAACGGTAAAGAGACCAGAGCTACAATCCAGGAATTCAAGGGACCCGGAATCATCCAGGGTATTCACAACATTGATAAGTCCATTGAGTCATTTGCAAGAGCTTGCTTTAACTATGCACTTGATACTAAGCAGGAATTATGGTTTGCTACCAAGGATACTATTTCAAAGAAATACGATCATAACTTCAAAGATATATTTCAGGAAATCTTTGACAAGGAATACAAGGCTAAGTTTGATGCTGCCGGAATCACATATTTCTATACACTTATTGATGATGCAGTAGCACGTGTTATGAAGTCTAAGGGTGGATTCATCTGGGCTTGTAAGAACTATGATGGTGATGTAATGAGTGATATGGTTTCATCCGCATTCGGATCACTTGCTATGATGACATCAGTACTTGTATCACCTGATGGATTATACGAGTATGAAGCAGCTCACGGTACAGTACAGCGCCATTACTATAAGCACCTTAAAGGCGAAGAGACATCTACTAACTCAGTAGCTACAATCTTTGCTTGGACAGGAGCTCTTAGAAAAAGAGGCGAACTTGATAAGATTCCTGAACTCATGGAATTCGCTGATAAGCTTGAGAAGGCTACACTTACAACTATTGAGTCCGGTAAGATGACTAAGGATTTGGCTCTTATTACAAGCCTTAAGGATGTTACAGTTCTTAATTCTGAGAACTTTATTAAAGAAATCAGAAAGACATTAGAAACTTTATAGAAATTAAAAATGCAGCCGAAAGGCTGCGTTTTTAATTGTATTTATTTAATTCTTCACTTTGAATTTCCCATTCGTCATATGCTGCAGCAAGTTTTTTATTAATTTCGTTCTTCTTTGAGCATATCTCATTAAGCTTGAATGAATTATTTGCTACTTCAGGTTTATTCATTTCCTCATTTAGCTTTTCGATTTCAGATTCGAATTTTTCAATATCGGCTTCGATATTCTTAATCTTATTCTCGATTTTTCTCTTTTCGCTTTGTAACTGCTTTTGTTCTTTCCAATCAAGCTTTGCTTCAGTCTCGTTTGCGGAAGCGTTGTTTGCAGAAGAGGTGTTACTTGCAGAAGAAGCACTATTAGTATTGTTAGCAATAGGATTACTTCCTGTGAAGTTAACCTGAGTTTTGGATTTTTCAAGATAGTAATCATAGTTTCCAAGATATTCAGTTATTGTATTACCTTCGAGAGAGTATATCTTATCAGCAGTTTTGTTGATGAAATATCTGTCGTGCGATACATATAGGCATGTACCTTCGTAAGCGTTGATAGCTTCTTCGAGAATCTGCTTTGATGTCATATCCAAGTGGTTGGTAGGCTCATCAAGTATTAAGAAGTTGGCCTTGGATAACATGATCTTGGCAAGAACAACTCTACATTTTTCTCCACCGCTTAATACTCCGATTTTCTTAAATACATCATCATCGGAGAAGAGAAAAGCACCGAGAGTATTACGTATCTCGGTCTGAGTCATATTGGGATATGCATCAGATATCTCATCAAAGAGTGTCTTATTATCATCTATTACATTAGCCTGCTGGTCAAAATATCCAACTGTTACATTGCTTCCGAACTTAATCTCTGAAGCCGTATCTGACTGATATATATCATTGATAATCTTAAGAATGGTTGTTTTTCCGGTTCCGTTAGCACCTATTAATGCGACATGCTCACCTTTTTTAATCTCGAATGATACATTATCGAATAAGTCCTTATCTTCAAAACTCTTGGATATATTTTTAACTGATAATACGTCTTTACCGCTTTCTTTATCGGGTGTTAAAAATAGACGCATTTCGTTGTTATCATTTACAGGCTTATCGAGAACTTCGATTTTATCAAGCATCTTTTGACGTGAATCAGCTCTTTTAATGGATTTTTCTCTGTTAAAAGAACGAAGTTTTTTGATAACATCAAGCTGATGTTTGATCATTCTTTGCTGATTCTCGTATTGAGCCGTGAGGGTATCGAAGTATTGTTCTCTTTTTACAAGGAATTCATCGTAATTTCCGGCATAATCTAAGATATTTCCACCGGATATCTCGATAACTCTGTTAGCAGTCTTGTTAATAAAGTATCTGTCGTGAGATACATATAAAACAGCTGCATTGACGTTAAGGAGATAGTTTTCAAGCCATTCAACACTTGATATATCAAGATAATTAGTAGGCTCGTCGAGTAAGATTAATTCAGGTTTACAAAGGAGTATCTTACCAAGCATAAGCCTTGTTCTTTCTCCACCTGATAAGGTATTAACCTTTTTATCCTTGTAATCATTGAAGTTAAGGCCGTTTAATACGCCATTAATCTCGGATTTATATGTGTATCCGCCGCTTTTTTCAAAAGATTCCGAAAGAGAGTGGTACTTATCCATATAGGAGTTCATTTCGCTCTCAGATACGTTTTTGAGGTTTTCCTCCATCTCACGAATTCTTTCTTCGACTTCAATTAAGTCTTTTTTGGAGTCTAACAACTCATCATAGACCGTTAATTCGGAGGTTATATTCTGATGCTGGGATACATACCCGATATTGATATCCTTTTTGAATACGATATCGCCCTCATCTTTATGATATTCACCGGTTATAACCTTAAGAAGAGTGGTTTTACCGGTTCCATTGTCTCCGATAAGGGCCACTCTGTCGTTTTCGTTAACTAAAAATGATATTTTATTGAGTATATTTTTGTCTCCGAAGGACAAAGAAACGTTATTTAGACTTAAAATCATTGTTTTTCACACTTTTTCTTTAATAAAACAATACATATATTACCAATTTTGTCTTATTTTATCAAGAAAACACTTAAGTTTATTAGGGTATTTAGAAGTATTATTATATAGAATTTGTACCCAAAATGTGATAATATGTATTAGTATTTGGTTTTTTAGGAGGATGCTATGTTTTATCCTATTTTTGAAGAACTTAAGAAGTATAAAAAGTTGATTATCGCATACGTAATGTTATGCATGGTAATCTCAGTATTTGTATCGCCTTTCTTTGGTACACCGAGATTATCAAGCGGAGTATCGGCTGCAGATGTCGGACTTGCATCAGCGGACGAGGAATTAGTTCCTGTCGGAGAGTCAATTGATACTCTTAATGTAATGTTTACCAAGGGAGCTATTAAGAAAGTTGCAGGTGCATATGCACCCGTTGTTGGTACATCCTGTGAGCCTTTTACTGCACTTTTATATATAGGTGTTCTTGAGAATATCAACAAACTTACGGGTAATCCACTTGATATAGCATCAACACCCGCAGGAAATCCTGTTGTGCTTATTGTTATTTTGTTATTCTTCATTGCAAGCAAAGTTATGAAGTGTAATGAGGCTACCAAAGTATTCGGCCTTTGTACTTTAGGAGAACTTGAAAAGTTCCTGGGTCTCGCGTTTGTATTGGTACTTGGAATTGTTAATGTGGTCGGACTTACCGATTTTGCAGTAGGTAATGCTGTTAATGCTGCATCGGCTGCAGGTGTTGCAAAAGCAAGTTCACCTTTTATAGTCGGATTATTTACCGGATTTATTTCAGTGTTAATGGCAGTCGGATCGATGATTATCTATATCATTATCAGAACTGTTATGTTTGGACTTGATGCACTTCAGTCATGCTTCTCGTTTGTACCTGCATCAGGACTTATATTTGAGATTATTAAGAGCTTTCTAGCTATAGCAATTACCACCATTAATGTATTCTTCCCTTATCTGGCACTTGTTGTAGATGCAATCGTTTTAATCATTTGCATCATTCTCTTCGGATTCTTTTACAGAGTTGAAGAGTTTGTCAGAAGAATATTTATCAAACCTTTTATTGCACGTATCAAGGGATTCAATGATGAGATACCTTTAATATCGAAAAAGCTTCCCAAGAGATATTACAAGTATGTAACCAATAATGGTGAAAAAGAACTTAAAGCAGCCATATTAACTTTTGCATACAGAGATAAAGAGGCGGATGCATTTAAAGTTAAATTTATGAAAAAAGCATGGCTTATTCATGACGGTGAGGAAGCATATTTAATCAGTAGAAGACATTTTAAGTTCCAGAAATATCCTCTTACCGGCAGAAGCGATGATAAGAAATATTATCTAAAAAAAGAGTTTAGATTCATTGAATTATTCTCGGCTCCGAATCCTGAAAAACTCAATAAGAGAGATATGAGATTTATGTTGTCTGTTGAGTATAGTTTAAGATTCGAAGAAATATGCGAATTATTCGGATTTGAGAATTATCACGTTATAAAAGAGAATATCAAGTTAACCAAGAAACAGGCTCGCCTTGAAAAAAGAGAAGAGTTAAAAGAAAAGGGCTATAATTCATCGCAAAAGATGATTAATAATCTTAAGGGCTTATATCATAAATTGCCTTGGGCTAAGCCTGAAGCTGTAAAAGTCGAAGCTGATAATAACAACAATATAGAATCTATACAAAAGGAGCGCGAAAAATGGCCAGAATAATACCGTTTGCAGGTATCAGACCTTCAGTTGACAAGGTAAGTAAGATTGCAGCATTGCCTTACGATGTTTATAACAGAGAGGAAGCAAAAGAAGTAGTATCTAAGAATCCGGATTCTTTCCTTGCTATTGACCGAGCAGAGACATCTTTTCCCGATGATGTGGACACATATGATGAGAGAGTATATAAGAAAGCTCATGATATGTTATGGGATCGTATCAATAAGGGCGATTTCGTTAAGGATGATAAGAAAGTTTATTACATCTACGAACTTATAATGGATGGCAGAGCTCAGACAGGTATCGTAGCATGCGCTTCAATTGATGATTATATCAATAATGTTATTAAGAAGCATGAGAATACAAGAGCTGACAAGGAAGTTGACCGTATCAATCACGTTAAGACCTGCGAAGCTCAGACCGGTCCTATTTTCTTAGCTTACAGAGCTGATAAGGATATTAATGCCGTAGTAGCCAAGATTAAGGCCACAGCTGCTTTATATGACTTTACATCAGAAGATGGCATTACACATAGAGCTTGGATTATCGATAATGATAATGACATCAAGACTATCGAAGATGCATTTGCCAAGATGAACTCCATCTATATCGCTGATGGTCATCACAGATGCGCATCTGCTTGTAAGGTTGGTCTTCTTAAGAGAGAAGAAAATCCCAACTATACAGGCAATGAAGAATTCAATTTCTTCTTATCGGTTCTTTTCCCTGATGAAGAACTTATGATTATGGATTACAACCGTGTCGTTAAGGATCTTAATGGACTTTCTTCAGCTGACTTTAAGGGAAAGATAGAGAACGTATTTAATGTGGTTAAGACAAGCGACAGCGCTATCAAGCCTGAGAAAAAAGGCCAGGTAGCAATGTATCTTGATAAAGAATGGACCCTTCTTGAGATTAAGGATGAGTACAAGACATCTGATCCTGTTAAGGGCCTTGATGTATCACTTCTTCAGGATAACATTCTTGATCCTGTACTTGGTATCAAGGATCCCAAGACAGATAAGAGAATCGACTTTGTAGGTGGTATTAGAGGTCTTGGTGAACTCGAGAGAAGATGTGCTAAGGATTGCGTATTGGCATTTGCTATGTATCCTACATCAATCGGAGAACTTTTCTCTGTTGCAGATGCAGGACTTTTGATGCCTCCTAAGAGCACATGGTTTGAGCCCAAGCTTAGAAGTGGTATCTTTATTCACGCAATTAACTAAAATATTTGAACTTATCTTTTAAAATATTTAAGTTCCAGGGGGTAATATGGATAGCAAACATTATAATCAGATGAATTGGGAAGAAATCGAATCCATAGTATATGCTGATTGCGATAAGCCTCAGAGCATATTGTCGGTTCATAAGAAAGGCAAAAGCAATCTTTTACAGGTATTTTTCCCCAACGCTGTTAAGGTAAGTGCCAATTTTAAAGTAAATGGTAAGAATAAGACTCTTAAACTTGAGAGAGTTGATGATGAGGGTTTTTTCGCAGCATTCTTTAATTACGAATATGATTCTTATACATTGAATGTTGAATACGAGAATATACTCAAAGAAAAGGTATATGATCCTTATTCATTCGATGTTGAACTTAATGCTACCAAGGCAAGAGAAGTTCTTCGCGGCAGATCCCATGATGCTTATGAAGTATTCGGTGCTCATAAGACTGAGATTAATAATGTCGAAGGATATTTATTCGTTGTATATGCACCCAATGCAGGATGTGTTTCTCTTGTTGGTGATTTCAATGACTGGAATGAAAAAGCCAACTTAATGGAAAAGGATTCATCCGTTAAGGGTGTATATAAGCTTTTTATTCCCGGACTTAATGACAATACTCAGTACAAGTATGCAATCAATATCAAGGGAAGCGTTATCTATAAAAACGATCCTTTTGCTCTTGGTATTACCAATGATAATTCAGTTGCAATTCCTTATGAGTTTTCAGAGAAGAAGGCTAAGAAGAAGGAGTTCAATGATGAACTTCAGATTTTTGAAGTTGATATAAAAGAACTTTTTGACAAGTATTCAGATACTGCCAAGGTTACTGATTATATTCTTAATCATGCTAAGAAGTACTTATACAACTCGGTATCTTTTATTCATGTATTTAAGTCTTATTCAGATACCAACATATACGAAGTAATCAATCCTTATTCATTTGATCAGAGTAACGGATTCGATATTTACGCACTTCAGGATATTGTTAAGACATTAAAGAAAGAAGGAATTATTTCATTTATTGAATTACCTCTTGCTTTCTGTTCTGATTGTGAGAGTTCATTGATGAACTTCGATGGTTCAAGAGTATTCGAAAACGAAGATGAGAGATTATATGCTCATAAGCATTACAATGCTATGCTTTATGATTACACTCATCCTTTTACCAAGTCATATCTTATCTCAGCAGTTAATCTATTCATGAATGAGATAGACTTTAACGGATACATCTTACCTAATGCAGGCGTTATTCTTTATCATGACTACAATAAGAATCAGGGCGAATACATCTGTGAGGAATGGGGCAATACACTTAATTCCAAGGGCATTCAGTTCATTAAGGATGTTAACAGATTCGTACACAAAGAATATAAGAATGCCATTGCAATCGCAAGCATCTATGCTTACTACAAGGATGTTACAGGTAAGAGCACAGATTCACTTTGCTTTGACTTCTGCATGAATACTGGAGCTACCAATGAGATTCTCGACTTTTTACAGTATGATCCTACATTCAGAAGAGAGCATCTTGATTCATTCCTTTTATTCACTCATTTCACCAATAATGATGAGAGATACATCTATCCTTATTCGAGATATGAGAATGTGAAGGATAATGCTACTATCTATGATAGAATGCCCGGCGATAAGTATCAGAAGCTATGCAATCTTAAGATGGCTATTGTATTTAAGCATTTACTCAAGGGTGCTCAGCTTAATAATCTTGATATTGATATGCTTGAAGGTGCTGATGATGACATCAGAAAGATGTTCAATAAGTTCTTTGTAGAATTCAGAAGAGTCTATGAAGACAATAAGTTCAGAATCAGCAATTTCAATGTAGACAGACCTTTCTCTTATAAGTGCATCGACAATCAGGTTATTACGAGAGAGTATTTTGACGGAGAAAGAGATTTCATAATAGTATTCAATTTTTCGAGAGAATCATATCCTAAGTATACTATTCCTGTTACTCATGCAGGCGTATACAAGGAAGTATTTAATCTTGACAGAGTTGAATTCGGCGGTAAGGGTGTCATCAATACCAAGTCTATTCAGACTGTGGAGAATGATGAGGCTGATAATGAAGACCTTACGATCAAACTTCCTGCATTATCCATACTTGCTATGGAATACAGAAAGTTTACTGATAAGGAATTAAGAGATATATTCCTTAAAAAGAAAAAAGCAATGATTAAGTTCGTTGATGGTGAAAAGCAAAAGATTAAAGACAAGCTCAATGCTGATATCGAAGTATTAAAAGCACAGGCAGATGCTGAGATTGTTGAACTTGAAAAATTACTTGAACCGTTTAACGAGAAATAAGGTTTAGACATGAAAGAAATGATTGATAACTTCCTGGCTAATCATATACAGGAAGAACACCTTTTGAAATTAACTTCATTAGCTTGGAGAGTGGTACTTGCTGTATTACTTCTTATCCTTGCTTTACAGGGTGTTAAGTTACTTAAAAAACTTATTAGAAAAGCACTAAAAAAGACAAAGGCTGATGAGGGAATCGTAGGATTTTTAACATCTCTTGTAAGTGTTCTTGTCTATATCTTTATTGGATTCGTTGTTCTTCAGTACTTGGGTGTTGATGCTGCAAGTATCGTAGCAGTTCTTGGTTCTGCCGGTGTAACTATCGGTCTTGCTATCCAAGGTTCATTATCCAATATCGCAGGTGGTGTGTTAATCCTTATTCTTAAGCCTTTTAAGATTGGTGATTATATCATTGAAGATACCAAGATGAATGAAGGAACAGTTACGGAGATTGGTCTTATCTACACCAAGCTTTTAACACTTGATTCCAAGACAGTAGTATTACCCAATGGTGTACTTGCCAATTCATCAATCGTTAATGTTACTCAGACTCCTTACAGATTAATAGATCTTAAACTCGATGTAGCATATACTGCTGATTATAATATGGCTAAAGAACTTATTAATGAAGTTATTACTTCAGATGAATCCGTTCTTCAGGAAAAGCCCATAGATATCATGATGGAATCATGGGAAGCAAGTTCTATTAAGATATCAGCCAGATTCTATGTTAAGAACGCAGATTTCAGAGTAACCAAGTGCAGAGTTCTTGAAAATATTAAGAACTCATTTGACGCTAATAATATAGAAATTCCATTCACTCAGGTCGTTGTACACAACTCCAAGGACTGAGCCTTTCTGAGCCCAATTAAGTCTTGATTTAAGGCGTGACTATGGGTATAATTAAAAACGTTTTAAGCGTTTTGCTGGAATAGCTCAGCCGGTAGAGCACTTCACTCGTAATGAAGGGGTCGTCAGTTCGAATCTGATTTCCAGCTTTGGGTATTGGGAATGGGAACAGTTTTGTTTCCATTTTTTTCGAAAATATAGGAAGAATTAAGAGGTTTAATATGGCACAGCTTTGGGGCGGCAGATTTACCAAACAAACAGATGATGCAGTATTTGCTTTTAACGAGTCACTTTCATTTGATAAGAGACTCTATAAAGTTGATATTAAGGGCTCTATATGCCACGCTGATATGCTTGGGAAACAGGGCATAATCAGTGAGCAGGAGAAGGATGATATCATCAAGGGCCTTAACTCAATCCTTTTTGATATTGAAGAAGGTAAGCTTGAATTCGACCCTACATGCGAAGATATACATAGCTTTGTAGAAGCTAATCTTATAAAAAGAATCGGTGATGCAGGCAAGAAACTTCATACAGGCAGAAGCCGTAACGATCAGGTTGCTCTTGATATGAAGTTATATACAAGAGATGAAGTTGAAGAGATAAAAGCTCTCGTTGAAGAACTTTTAAAGGTTATCCTTAAGAAGATGGAAGAGAATACAGACACATATATGCCTGCTTTTACACATCTTCAAAAAGCTCAGCCAACTAATCTTGCTCATTATCTTGGAGCATACTTTGAGATGTTCTTAAGAGACAGAGATAGACTATCTGATATATATGACAGAATGAATTTATCACCTCTTGGTGCAGGTGCTCTTTGCGGAACTACATATCCTCTTGATAGAGATTATGTTGCCAAGAACCTTGGATTCGTTGAGGCTACACATAACTCTATGGATTCCGTATCTGACAGAGATTATCTTATTGAGACTTTATCTGCAATATCCATTATTCAGATGCATCTTTCGAGATTCTGCGAAGAGATGATTATCTGGAATTCCAATGAGTATAAGTTTGTTGAGATGGATGATGCATTTTCAACAGGTTCATCCATTATGCCTCAAAAGAAAAATCCCGATATTGCTGAGTTGGTTAGAGGTAAGACCGGTAGAGTATATGGCTCATTAATGTCTCTTCTTACAACTATGAAGGGACTTCCTCTTGCATATAATAAGGATATGCAGGAAGATAAAGAAGTTGCTTTTGATGCTCTTGATACTGTAAAAGATTGCCTTAAGCTTTTTGCAGGTATGCTTGATACAGTTACATTCAATAAAGATGTACTTGCTAAGAGTGCAATGAAGGGCTTTACCAATGCTACTGACGCAGCAGATTATCTAGTTAAGAAGGGAATGCCTTTTAGAGATGCTCACGGAGTTATCGGCCAGGTAGTACTTAAGTGCATTGAAAAGGATTGTTCCATCGAAGACTTAAGCATTGCTGAACTTAAGGAATTATCAGATATGTTTGATGTAGATGTATATGATGCAATATCCCTTAAGACTTGCGTAGAAAGACGTCTCACCAAGGGCGCTCCCGGAGCAATCAAGGCTGAGATTGAGAGATATAAGACATTATTGTAATTATCAATATATTTCACGAATTATTTAATATTTTCTATTTTTGGATTTTTCTCTTGAAGTATTTGTAAAGAATTACTATTATATAAAAAATTAATTTTTCGATATAAAGCAAAATATATCGAAAAAAGGAGGAATACTATGAGTGACAAATTACGTGTTGGTATCCTTGGCGGTACCGGAATGGTAGGACAGAGATTCATCTCTCTTCTTGAGAACCATCCTTGGTTCGAAGTAGTTCTTATCGCAGCATCACCCAGATCAAAGGGTAAGAGATATGAAGATGCTGTAGGCGACAGATGGAAGATGACAACTCCCATGCCTGAAGCTGTTAAGGACATGATTGTATATGATGTTAATGAAGTTGAGACAATTTCTTCATTAGTTGACTTCTGCTTCTCAGCAGTTGATATGACTAAGGAAGAGATCAAGGCTATAGAAGAGGCTTATGCTAAGGCTGAGACTCCCGTAGTATCCAATAACTCCGCTCACAGATGGACTCCTGACGTACCCATGGTTGTTCCCGAGATCAATCCTGAGCACATGAAAGTTATTGATTTCCAGAGAAAGAGACTCGGAACCAAGAGAGGATTCATTGCAGTTAAGCCTAACTGTTCAATCCAGTCTTATGCTCCTGTTCTTACTGCTTGGAAAGAGTTCGAGCCCTATGAGGCTATCGTAAGTACATACCAGGCTATTTCAGGTGCAGGTAAGACTTTCAAGGATTGGCCTGAGATGGAAGGAAATATCATTCCTTACATCGGTGGTGAAGAAGAGAAGTCTGAAAAAGAGCCTCTTAGAATCTGGGGTAAGATTGAAGACGGCGTTATTAAGCCTGCTGATAATATCAAGATTACTTCACAGTGTATCAGAGTACCTGTATTAAATGGACATACTGCAACTGTATTCGTTAAGTTCAAAAAGCAGCCTACCAAGGAGCAGCTTATTGCTAAGCTTAGAGAATTCAAGGGACTTCCTCAGGAATTAAACCTACCTTCGGCTCCCAAGCAGTTCATCCAGTATCTTGAAGAAGACAACAGACCTCAGGTATCACTTGATGTTGACTTCGAACATGGTATGGGCATCAGTGTTGGCCGTATCAGAGAAGATTCCATCTATGATTGGAAGTTCGTAGGTCTTTCACACAATACCGTAAGAGGTGCTGCAGGTGGTGCAGTATTATGTGCTGAACTTCTCAAGGCTCAGGGCTATATTGAAAAGAAATAATAATATTAATGGGGTGTGTTAATGTTAATCGGACGCAATACGGAAATTGAATATTTAGATAAAATATTTAATTCCCATAACGGTTCTCTCGTCACTATGTACGGGAGAGCCGGCGTCGGCACCTCTTCTGTCTGGAAAGAATTTGTAAAAGACAAAAAATATGTATATATCAAGTGTCCCAAGGCACCTTCTAAACAGATTAATTTCTTGATATCAGGTGACTTATCGCTTAAGGGATACGAGTTCGAAGAAGAGTTTCCTTCTTTTTTATCCATTCTTAATTCAATAACAGATAAGTATAAGGTCGATAAATTCGTCCTTGTTCTTGACGACTTTGAGAATTGTTTTAAAGCAGACGATTCTTATATCGAAGATTTGTTTTCCTTTGTAAAACTTAATAAGGGCGACAATAGATTCATGTGTCTTTTGGTATCACATGATACAAGATACGTTGAGAATATCTATGTCGATAAGATTGGAAAGAATGCACTCGCAATCGATGGATTTTTGAAGATTCAGAGTGTTTCATTTATAGATATGGTTGTATTTTACAATATCGAAGATACATCCAAATGCATGGACTTTTATTCTATACTTGGTGGTAATATCGCTTACTACAAGTATTTTGATAAGACTCTTACATTAAAAGAAAACATTATTAATAACTTCCTTAAACCTAACGGAGTGTTCAGACGTGTGGGTTATGATGTTGTACTTGAATACTTAAGAGAAGTTAATGTATACGGCACGATACTTTATTGTCTTGCCAACTCATACAACAAGCTTAATGATATACATATTCATACAGGATTCTCAAGAGCTAAGATCAGTGTGTATCTTAAGAATCTAATGAGTCTTGATGTAGTTGAAAAGGTATCGAGTTTCGATACTCCCGGTACCGAAAATACCATGAAGGGTGTATATAGGATTACCAATCCTACTGTGAACTTCTGGTATAAGTTTATCTATCCTCATGAATCATATCTGTCGCTTATGAGTGCTGACAGATTCTATAATACATTTATTAATGATAATATCAGAGACTTCCTTAAGGATGTTCTCCCTCTTATATGCAGAGAATATCTCAACTTACTTAATGATAAGCATAATCTGCCTATTAAGATTCAAAAGTATGGTGAATGGGTTGGAAAAGCCGGAACTATTCATTACATCGGCAGAGACAATTATCGTAATACTTTGGTTGCATATTGCGCATTATCTGAAGAACCTCTTAACTATACGGAATTCGAATGGTTCGATTACTGTCTTAAGGAAGCTAAGATTAAAGCTGATTACATATATCTCTTCTCCAAGAATGGTTTTGATGAAGACTTAAAAGACATGCTTTGGGATAGAGAAGTTACTCTCATCGATATACGTAATCTCTAAAGGTGTTATATGAGTAAAGCAGTATTTATTGCTGAGAAGCCTTCGGTTGCGAAGGAATTCGCCAAGGCAATAAAAGATAAATATAAACAAAATGATGGTTATCTCGAAGGAGAGAGATCCATAGTTACATGGTGCGTCGGTCATCTCGTTAACATGAGTTATCCCGATGCATATGATGAATCTCTCAAGAAATGGACTCTCGAAGCCATTCCTTTTATACCTGATACTTACAAGTACCAGGTAATTGATGATGTAAAAAAACAGTTCAATATCGTAAAAGGTATCCTTACAAGAGATGATGTGGATAAGATATATGTCTGCACCGATGCCGGACGAGAAGGAGAGTATATCTACCGTCTCGTTGATCAGGAAGCACATGTTGAAGGCAAGCAAAAACTAAGAGTATGGATTGACTCGCAGACTGAAGAAGAGATTCTTCGTGGCATCAAAGAAGCCAAGGATATCAGTGAATATGATAATCTATCAGCTGCAGCATATCTTCGTGCCAAGGAAGATTACCTTATGGGTATCAATTTCTCTCGTGCTTTAACTCTTAGATATTCTTATGGCATTAAGACTTTTCTTAACAAGGATAAATGCGTTGTAAGTGTCGGTAGAGTTATGACCTGCGTTCTCGGAATGGTTGTTAACAGAGAACGTGAGATAAGAGATTTCGTTAAGACTCCTTTTTATAGAGTTCTTGTTTCTCTTGATTGTAACGGCACTTTTTATGACGGAGAATTCAGAGCAGTTGAAGGCAGTAAGTATTTTGAATCACCTGTTTTATATAAAGAAAACGGATTCAAAAAAGAAGAAGATGCCAATGAACTTATAAAGTATGTTGATTCCGAAGATAAGGAACTTAATGTATTTTCAGTAGAGAAGAAAAAAGAAAAGAAGAATCCGCCCATGCTTTATAACCTTGCGGATATTCAAAATGACTGTTCCAAGTATTTTAAGATTAATCCTGATCAGACATTAAAATACGTTCAGGAATTATATGAAAAGAAGCTTGTTACTTATCCGAGAACTGATGCGAGAGTATTGTCGTCAGCGGTTGCTAAAGAGATTCATAAAAATCTCGGTGGATTAAAAGTTCATCCTCTGTATGCTGATATCATTCAAGGTATTTTTGATTCAGGATCATATAAAAAGATTGGTTCAACCAAGTATACGAATGACAAGTTAATTACCGATCACTATGCAATTATTCCAACAGGTCAGGGATTCGAAAATCTTAAATCCGTTGATACAACTTGCTTACATATATATGAGATTATATGCCGTAGATTCCTTGGTATATTCTTACCTCCTGCTGTATACGAAAAGATAGCCCTCGTTACGGAAAAGAATAATGAAAAGTTTTTCTCTTCGTTTAAAGTGTTAAAAGAAGAAGGATATCTTGCCGCTACCACTTATTCTTTTATCAAAAAGAAAGATAATACTCCTGATTCTCAGACAGGAAAAGCAGATAGTAAGAGCACTGATGATGAGCAGACAGAAGGCGAGGATAAGGATAAAAAGGATGAGACTGAGGATGTTAAGTGCTCAGCTGAAACTCTTGAATTCCTCGGTAAACTAAAAAAGGGCGACAAGATTAAGTACGATAAATTCTTTGTAAAGGAAGGTGAGACAACACCTCCCAAGAGATATAATTCCGGCAGCATGATTCTTGCTATGGAATCCGCAGGTCAACAGATAGAAGATGAAGAACTTCGTGCACAACTAAAAGGTTCAGGTATCGGCACTTCAGCTACAAGAGCGGGAATACTTACCAAGCTCTTTAATAACGGATATCTTAATCTAAACAAGAAAACACAGATTATTACTCCTACATTGCTTGGAGAGATAATTAACGATACAGTATATGCTTCAATTCCTTCGCTTTTATATCCCAAGCTTACAGCTAGTTGGGAAAAGGGTCTTACTATGGTTGCCAATGGCGAAGTAAGTGAAGATGAGTATATGAAGAAGTTGGCAAAATACGTTACTGATTATACTAACGAAGTTAAGAACAATAATCAGTCCAGTAAATTGAATGCGAGATACAGATATATAGCACAGTTTTATAAAAAGTAAAGCATAGGCGTTGATACGCCTTCGTATAGAAGGAGATATACAAATGAAAAAAGTAAGAATAGACGAGTTATACGATCTTAATGAGACCAGAGCAAAGTCTTTGTTGGAATCAAAAACATATCCTTGGGAAGTTTTACCTCTTATAAAAGATTTCATCATCGAATTAGGCAATAGTCTTCCTGCTGATGAATTCGAAAACAAAGGTGATAATGTATGGATTCATAAGACAGCTAAGATTTATCCGAATGCTAACATCTATGGCCCTTGCATCATAGATGCTGAGACAGAAGTAAGACCCGGAGCGTTCATTCGTGGAAATGCTCTTGTAGGCAAGAAGTGCGTAGTTGGTAACTCTACTGAACTTAAGAATGTGATTCTTTTCAATAATGTTCAGGTTCCTCATTACAACTATGTTGGCGATTCGGTGCTTGGATACAAGTCACATATGGGTGCCGGTTCCATCACATCCAATGTTAAGAGTGATAAGACTTTGGTTGTTGTTAAGGGTGAAGAGAATTACGAGACAGGACTTAAGAAGTTTGGAGCTATGCTTGGCGATAGAGTAGAAGTAGGTTGTAATTCAGTTCTTAATCCCGGTACTGTAATCGGTCGTGATTCCAATGTATATCCTACAAGTTGCGTCAGAGGAGTTATCCCTGAGAAACACATTTTTAAGGATAAGGATAACATAGTTCCTAAGCATGAATAAAACGAAAAAATAGTTATGTAAATCAATATTGTGAAAAATGGAAAAATCTACTGAAAGAATTTGATAATTAATTAACATTTCAGTAGATTTTTTTATGTTTTTGTGCGAAAATAGTTGTTGCGGATTATTTTTTAAATTAATTCTTGAAAGGAGATTTTTCACATGATTTATTCAAAAGAAGTTGAAGAAATGTGTACCGTTGCTCAGGGCGTGAATCATGGTTGTGCACCGATTCCCGAAGAAGCAAAGTGGGTAAAAGCCAAAGAAGTAAAAGATATCTCCGGCTTAACACATGGTATCGGCTGGTGTGCTCCTCAGCAGGGCGCATGTAAACTTACACTTAACGTTAAAGAAGGTATCATCCAGGAAGCATTGGTTGAGACAATCGGTTGCTCAGGTATGACACATTCAGCAGCTATGGCAGCTGAGATTCTTCCCGGAAGAACTGTTCTTGAAGCATTAAATACAGACCTTGTTTGCGATGCTATCAATACAGCAATGAGAGAGTTATTCTTACAGATCGTTTACGGTAGATCACAGTCTGCATTCTCAGAAGACGGACTTGCTATCGGTGCAGGTCTTGAGGATCTTGGTAAGGGACTTCGTTCTCAGGTTGGTACAATGTACGGTACTCTTAAGAAGGGACCTCGTTACCTTGAGATGGCTGAAGGCTATGTTACAGGTATCGCTCTTGACAAGGATGATCAGATTATCGGTTACAAGTTCGTTAACTTTGGTAAGATGACAGACTTCATGAAGAAGGGTGACGATGCAGCTACAGCATACGAGAAAGCAAGCGGACAGTACGGACGTGTTGCAGATGCTGTTAAGATCATCGATCCCAGAAAAGAATAATTTAGGAGGAAAAAGAAATGGCTTTATTTGAATCATATGAAAGACGTATCCCTCAGATTGAAAAAGTTCTTGCAAGCTATGGAATTTCTTCCCTTGAAGAAGCTGAAAAGATCACAAAGGATGCAGGTCTTGATGTTTATCATTTAATCGAAGGCATTCAGCCTATTTGTTTTGAAAATGCTAAGTGGGCTTACACAGTAGGCGCTGCTATCGCTATTAAGAAGAATTGCCGTCGTGCTGCTGACGCTGCTGCAGCTATCGGTGAAGGTTTACAGGCTTTCTGTATTCCCGGATCAGTTGCTGATACACGTAAGGTTGGTTTAGGACACGGTAACTTAGGTAAGATGTTACTTGAGGAAGAGACAGAGTGTTTCGCATTCCTCGCTGGACATGAATCATTCGCAGCTGCAGAAGGTGCTATCGGTATCGCAGAGAAGGCTAACAAGGTTCGTAAGAAACCTCTTCGTGTTATCCTTAACGGTCTTGGCAAAGATGCAGCACAGATCATTTCAAGAATTAACGGATTTACTTTTGTTGAGACAGAGTATGATCCTTATACAAACACAGTAAAAGAAGTTAACAGAATCGCTTATTCAGAAGGTCTTAGAGCTAAGGTTAACTGCTATGGCGCTAACGACGTATGCGAAGGTGTTGCAATCATGCACAAGGAAGGCGTTGACGTATCTATCACAGGTAACTCAACTAACCCTACAAGATTCCAGCATCCCGTTGCAGGTACATACAAGAAAGAATGTATCGAGCAGGGTAAGAAGTACTTCTCAGTTGCATCAGGTGGTGGTACAGGACGTACACTTCATCCCGATAACATGGCTGCAGGTCCTGCTTCATACGGTATGACAGATACTATGGGTCGTATGCACTCAGACGCTCAGTTCGCTGGTTCTTCATCAGTTCCTGCACACGTTGAGATGATGGGTCTTATCGGCGCTGGTAACAACCCTATGGTTGGTATGACTGTTTCTACAGCAGTTGCTGTACAGGAAGCTGCTGATGCAGGTAAGTTCTAAATCAACAAAAAATATTAACTTTTTGTTAATTAATTTAGAATAATGCCTTGACAGACATATATATACAAGTTATAGTAGTTATAGTTGTTTTATAACACAAATTTATAACAAACAATATTAAGTTTAAAAGGAGATTTTTGGTATGAACAAAAAGGTTACAGCTATTTTTGCTAATTTAGGTATCATTTTCTGGCTTATCGGCTTCTTAGCTGGTGATAAGGAAGGTGCAAAGCAGTATCTTAACCAGGGTCTTGTTCCTTCAATCTTAGCATGCATCCCTGTTATCAACATTGTAGGATTAGTATTCTGCATTTGGGGACTTATTAAGGCTATCCAGGAAGATGAGACTCCCTTACCTTTATTCGGTGGTATTACAGTTATCAAATAATTATCGAATAATTAAATGTTTTCAAAAAGAAGCATTAAATGAAAATTTAATGCTTCTTTTTTGAGGAAAAAGAGTATTTTAATTTTTTAATATTTGGAGGACTTTATGGATTCAAAAACTACAGGTATCGTATCTTACCTTACTATCGTTGGATTTATTGTTGCAGTGGCTGCTGGTACAAAGGATGAGAAGTCTGTTCAGCATATGAACAACTGCCTTAACTATCTTATTTTCTTTGGTGCTCCCTTGATTGTTGGCTCTATATTTTTAATAATTCCTGTTTTAGGATTTATTCTCTACCTTTTAGTATTATGTTGGGCAATGTTTGGTGCTGTATGTATGCTCATCGGTTTCATCAATGCTTGCCAGGATAAGACTTTCGTTTTCCCTGTTGTAGGCGGAGTACATATTATTAAGGCTGAATAATTATTTAATTGATAAATTAAATGAATCATATCAAGAATTGAATTAAAGAATATAAAAGCCATCCCTTCGGATGGCTTTTGATTTATAAAAACCGACTTCGATTTGAAGCCGGTTTTTGCTTTATATTAGATTTTCAATTATTCGGAATCAAGTACAACATCTTCTTCGGAAGATGCATCAGTCTGATCAACAGGTTTCTTCTGTAATACATCGCCGATGTAATTAACGCATTTAACCATTTCGTTGTAATTGGATACTCCGTTATTGTAGCTTATCTCATCGAAATCGTTATCGAGTGCTTTGTGGAAATCGTCTTCAGCAGAAGTGATATATTTTACTGCTTCACCTGCCAAGTATTCGCAATCGTCGAATTCCTTGGGAGCATCTACTTCGGCGAACTCTTCAAGAGAACTCTTTAACTTGTCTAATGTACTGAAGAACTCCTCCTTAGAAGAAGTAGAAGTATAATCAATATTATTAATCTTAGCGTCAGCCGAAACTACATCTTCGTAGAGCTTTTCGACGCTTTTCTTGTAGCCGTCGTAATCTGCACCTTTGCCACAACCTGCAAGCAGAGCAATAGCACTTACACAGGCAAGGATACATGTCAGTTTCCTTTTTATCATTTTAGCCTCCATAAAATCCGTTAGTTTGTATGAAACCATCTATAAAAATACCATATAATGTGCTTTTTGGCAATAAACAATTGAAGTGAAGGGGCAATTGTGATAGTATAAATAAGGTATTTGGTAAAACTATAAGCTAATATTGTGTATCAGGAGGATGGCGTGAACGGAGCCTCTCTCGTAATAAAATCATTGGAACAGGAGAACGTATCGGTTATTTTTGGATATCCGGGAGTTTCTATCTGTCCTTTTTTTGATAAATTAACAGAATCCAATATTCATGGTGTGTTGGTACGCCATGAAGTCAATGCGGCTCATGAAGCTAATGGATATTTTAGAAGCAGTGGGAAAGTAGGAGTATGCGTATCTTCTTCGGGCCCCGGTGCTACGAACCTTATTACAGGTATTGCTACAGCTTTTGCTGACAGTATTCCTCTTGTAGCTATTACAGGTCAGGTTAAGTCCGAGCATATCGGTTCCGATCTTTTCCAGGAAGCTGATATTGTTGGAGCATGCGAATCATTTGTTAAATATTCTTATCTAGTTAAAGATGCTGCAGATATTCCCAGAGTAATTAAAGAAGCATTTCATATAGCATCTACAGGCCGTAAAGGTCCTGTGCTCATTGATATACCTGTTGATGTGCTTTTAGAGGAAGGATATGAATTCGAGTATCCTGACAATGTTAATCTTAGAACTTATAAGCCTACTTTAAAGGGTCATTCAGTTCAGATTAAAAAGATCATCAATGAACTTGGTAAGGCTAAGAGTCCTATTATTATGATAGGTGGCGGTGTTAAGTTATCAGGTGCAGGTTATGAGATATTAGAGTTTTCCAAGAAATATAATATTCCTTTTGTATCTACTCTGATGGGCCTTGGAATAGGTAAGGACGATAATCCTTTATATATAGGTATGGTTGGAAATAACGGTTCCAAGTTTGCTAATAAGGCTATCAATGAAGCTGATTGTCTTATAGTTGCAGGTGCCAGAGTTGCTGATAGAGCAGTAAAGCAGCCCGACCTTATCACCAAGAATAAGACGCTCATTCATATTGATATTGATCCTGCAGAGATTGGCAAGAATGCAGGCCCCAATATTCCTGTGGTTGGTGATCTTAAGGAAGTATTTACAGTACTAAATGAATTTGATGAGTCTTTTGATTTTACTGATTGGTGCAAGAGACTTAATTCATATAAATTGACTAAGAGCAACATGGCCGAAAAGACTAATCTTTATGTTGATCCCAAGGAATTCGTTGCTTCATTAACATCAAGATTAAAAGATGAATCTGCGATTGTTACTGATGTAGGTCAGAATCAGATATATGCTTGTTCTAATTTTGTATCCGAAGGCGCTGATTTTATCACATCAGGTGGATTCGGATGTATGGGCTTTTCGCTTCCTGCAGCAATCGGTGCCAAGATAGGTAATCCTAATAAGAGAATCATTTCACTTAATGGTGATGGTGCAATGCAGATGTCTATGTGTGAGTTATCTACACTTAAGCAGGAAGGCGTTAATGTTAAGATAGTAATTTTTAATAACAAGGCACTTGGCATGATAAAGGAATATCAGCATGTTAAGTACAATAATAACTATACTTTTAATGAACTTAATGGGCTTCCCAAGTTCGAGATGATTGCCAAAGCATATGATATCGAATACAAGGAATGCAAGTCCTATAAAGAGACTGAGAAGTGCATAGATTGGCTACTTGATGGAGATGATACTCGTATCCTGGAACTCAATGTAGACAGAGATGCTTTTACAACGGCAGGTTAATGTATGAAGAGAATATTTTCTGTATCTGTTGAAAATAGATTTGGTGTGTTAAGTAAGGTATCATCACTTTTCGCAAGAAGAGGATACAATATTGAAAGCCTTACTGTGGGCGAGACTCATGATCCTACGATATCTAACATGACTATCGTATCGAGCGGTTCACCCCATGATCTTGAACAGATTGAAAAACAACTAAATAAAAAGCTTGATGTTATTAAGGTTCGTACATTCAAGGAAGAAGAAGCTGTAGCCAGAGAACTTATTCTTATCAAGATTAAATATCAGGCTTCCAATAGAAGTGAGATTATCGAGATATGCCAGATAACCAAGGCTGAGATAGTTGATACTACCGAGTCCAATATGATTCTTCATCTATGCGATACTCCCGATAGAGTTGAGAAGTTCATTGATATGATGAAGAAGTTTAATATAGTCGAATTATCACGTACCGGTGTCTTGGCTATGAAGAAATGTAAGTAAAGTATGAAAAAAACTGATTTAATACTTATATTCGTTGTATTAGTTATATTTGTTTCGCTGGCTATTTTGTTTAATCATAAAAAGGGTGGCGATGTAGCTACGGTTACTCATAACGGAACGATAGTTGATACTATTGATTTATCCAAGGATGGTAATTACAGATACGAGTTCGAAGAAGGCTACAATATCGTTCTTGTTGATGATGGGAAAGTTAGAGTTATAGAGAGTAATTGCACCAATCAAAATTGTGTTAATCAAGGATTCGTTGAAAACACTAATGATGCGATTATATGTCTTCCGCATAAATTCTGTGTAACCGTTAAAAGTAATGATGTTACTTATGATGCGGTTACCAATTAATTAAGATATGAAAAAGACTGCTTTTTTAGGCTTATTTACAGCATTCGCGATAGTTTTATCCGCTATCGAATTGATGATACCAAGTATAATTCCTATTCCGGGCTTCAAGATAGGACTTGCCAATCTGGCATTCTTATTAGCATTATACTTGTTTGGATTTAAAGAAGGATTATGCGTTAATCTTGTTCGTATCATCCTCGTAGCACTTCTTTTTACATCAATGTATGGACTTATGTATTCTGTAGCAGGTGCTATATTCTCGATGGTTATAGAATATATTTTGTATAAGTCCGGTAAGTTCTCTGCAATTGGTGTATCTGTGGCAGGTGCTATATTTCATAACTTGGGACAATGTTTGGTAGCTTTTATTGTTACCGGAACAGTTGCATTGGTATATTATCTGCCAATCCTATGTCTTTTCGGTATTGTTACAGGCGTTGTTATCGGTATCATTACCAATACGCTTATTCCTAAGTTAAAACTATTCCTTGATAAGGAACCTACGGCTAAGAAAAATGATATCTTGGATGTCGAATCAATTGATGATGAAGACGAGGAAGATGAGGTTTAATTCGTTAAAGGAATATAAATAGATTACTTATTTAGATAAGAATTATTATCAGAAAGAATTGTTTAAATTATGTACGGATTTGTAAGAGGTGCAATTGAATATATAAAAAACAATCAGGTATGCATAGATACAGGTAATGTCGGATATCTTGTTAATATATCAGAAAAGACTTACACAGAACTTCTGGGAGAGACTGAAGAAGTAAAGCTCTATACATACACCAGTGTTAAAGAAGATGACATTTCTTTATTTGGCTTCTTAACGCTCGAAGAACTTGATTTCTTTAAACTTTTGATTGGTGTTAATTCGATTGGTCCTAAGCTTGGTATGAGTGTATTATCGTTCTTTACGATACCTGAATTGGTGGCTTACATTAATTCTAAGGATGCTAAGTCCATATCTAAGGCTCCCGGACTTGGTGCGAAGTCAGCAGAAAAGATTATTATTGATCTTAAAGATAAGGTTGCTTCATTTGAATCAGCGGATATTGAAGTTAATATATCTTCGAATGAAGATGATGAGACTGTAAAAGAATGTATCGATGCGTTAATGTCTCTTGGATTTAA